>NZ_JBSFDW010000019.1:0-169162 GCF_053594115.1 Streptomyces sp. NPDC001970
AGACCCCAAGCCGTTCATCTGGACCAAGAGCGCCGAGGAAATCCTCGAATCCCTCGCCCGCTTCTGCCGACGGATCTCCGGCGCAGGACACTAGCCGCACATACGGGTATGGGGCGGTCGCCATCGGCGACCGCCCCATACCCGTCGGCTGCAGCCCACTCTCTGGCGGCTACAGCCGCGCGCGCGTCCGCTCCATCAGCCGCACCACCGACTCGTCTGCCACGTTCGCCACGTCGTCGTAGGCGAACCAGCGGAGATCGAGCGACTCGTCGCTGATCTCCTCCACGGAGCCCGGCGGCGCCAGCGCGGCGTACTGCACATCGAGATGCCAGTGGCAGGGCGCCGGAATCGCATGCCGGTCCAGCCTCACCGGGCCGCCCGTCAGCAGCGTCAGGCCGCGCACCCCGGACTCCTCCGTCGCCTCACGCAACGCAGCCGCGGTCAGCGTCGCATCCCCCGGCTCGCAGTGGCCGCCCATCTGCAGCCACATGCCCAGCTTCTTGTGCAGCGTCAGCAGTACCTGGCCGCGCTCCGGGTCGATCACCAGCGCGCTGGCCGTCAGGTGCCCGGCCTCGCACGCCTTCCACATCCCGTCGGGATGGGCGGCAAGATGATCCAGATACGTCTGGCGCAGCTCTTCCTGGTCCTCGTACTCCTTCAGTACGCGGACGGCGTCGTCGTACAGACTCACTTGTCGGTGTCGTCCTCGTCGTTCCGGCCGGGCTTGTCGTCACCCTTGGTGCCCTGGCCTTCGGTGCCCTGCCCCTTGGCGGCCTCGCCGAGCATCTTGTCCAGCTCCGAGAAGTCCAGATGCTCGCGGTGGACGAAGCCGTCCGGGTCGTCCAGGTCGGACGCGGTCGGCAGCATGTCCGGGTGCGCCCAGAGGCCGTCGCGGCCGTCGAACCCGCGGGCGTCCGTCAGCGACGCCCACAGCCGCGAGGCGTCCCGCAGCCGACGCGGACGCAGCTCCAGACCGATCAGCGTGGCGAACGTCTGCTCGGCGGGGCCTCCGGACGCCCGGCGTCGGCGCAGCGTCTCGCGCAGGGCGTCGGCGGAGGTCAGCCGGTTCTTCGCGGCATCGTGGACAACGGCGTCGACCCAGCCCTCGACCAGCGCGAGCGCCGTCTCCAGCCTGGCGAGTGCCGCCTTCTGCTCCGCGGTGTCCTCCGGCTGGAACATGCCCTGCTGGAGCGCTTCCTGCAGCTGCTCGGGGTGCGTCGGGTCGAACTGGCCGACGACGTCCTCCAGCTTGGTCGTGTCGACCTTGATCCCGCGCGCGTATCCGTCGACCGCACCGAACAAGTGCGAGCGCAGCCACGGCACGTGGGCGAACAGCCGCTGATGGGCGGCCTCGCGCAGGGCCAGATACAGCCGCACCTCGTCCTTGGTGACGCCGAGGTCCTTGCCGAACGCCTCCACGTTCAGCGGGAGCAGTGCGGCCTTGCCGGCCGGTCCGAGCGGCAGCCCGATGTCCGTGGAGCCGACGACCTCGCCCGCCAGCACGCCGATGGCCTGACCGATCTGCTGGCCGAACATGGCGCCGCCCATGGAGCGCATCATGCCGATCAGCGGGCCGGCCATCGCCTGCATCTCCTCGGGCAGCACATCGCCCATCGCGAGGCCCACACGCTCGGCGACCGGGTCGACGAGCTGCTGCCACGCCGGAAGGGTCGCCTCGACCCACTCGGCGCGGCTCCACGCCACGGCGGTGCTCGCACCCGAGGGCAGCGACGTCACACTGTCGAGCCACAGGTCGGCGAGACGGACGGCCTCCTCGACCGCGGCGCGCTCGGCAGGGCCGATGCTCGCGTCCTTCGTGCCGTCCTGGGTGCCCTGCGAGACCGTCTGGCGGGCGATCTGCTTCGCCATGTCCCAGTTCACCGGGCCGCCCTCGTAGCTCAGCATCTGGCCGAGCTGCTGGAAGGCGGCGCCGAGGTCGGTGGGGTTCAGCGAACCGAACATCGCCGCGAACGGATTCTCCGCACCGCCCGCGCCGGCACCCGGGAACCCGAACGCGAAGGGGTTGTCCGGGCCGCCGCCCCGGCCGCCGGAACCCTGCCCACCTCCGGCGGGGTCCTTCTTCTTGCCCTCGTCGCCGTTCTCCGGCTCCTCCGGCGGAAGGCCGAATCCGAATGGGGTGTCACTCACGGGTTTCCTCGGCTCGTAGGGCCGCCGGCTTCCTGCCGGCGGCGAATGCCCGACAACACCACCAGCCTAGACATCCGGGCCGGACAAGGGCTCGATGCTCCGTCGACTCATGGCCTGCGGCAGGATGGACGCCACCTGGTACGCACGCGTCATTCGCGCACTTACTGAACACAACCGCTGGAGACGCCCGGTGAGTTCCCCAGATCCGCAGGTTCGCGCAGCGCGAAACCACTCAACCCCGGCCATGGGGCGCGGCCCCGTGGTCGCGGTCACCGGCGCCGCATCGGGCGTCGGAGACCTGCTGACCAGGCGCCTCGTCGCATCCGACGAGATCAAGCAGGTCATCGCCATCGACGAGCGGCGCGGCGACGTTCCCGAGGCGCACTGGCACATTCTCGACGTCCGCGACCCGGCGATCGCCGAGAAGCTGCGCGGCGCCGACGTCGTCGTCCACCTCGCGCTGGACCTGGACCTGGAGACGGACCCGGCGGCGCGTACCGCGTACAACGTGCGCGGCACCCAGACCGTGCTCACCGCCGCGGCGGCGGCGGGCGTCCACCGGGCCGTCCTGTGCACGTCGGCGATGGTCTACGGGGCGCTGCCCGAAAACGACATCCCGCTCTCCGAGGACGCGGAGCTGCGCGCCACGGCGGAGGCGACCGGCGTCGGCGACCTGCTGGAGATCGAACGCCTGGGCCGGCGCGCGCCCCGCGCCCACCCGGGACTGAACGTCACGGTGGTGAGGCCCGCCGTCCTGGTGGGCGGCACGGACACGGCGCTCACCCGCTACTTCGAGTCCCCGCGGCTGCTCGTGGTCGCCGGATCCCGTCCCACCTGGCAGTTCTGCCACGTGGAGGACCTGGTGAGCGCCCTGGAGTACGCGGCTCTGGAGAAGGTCGACGGGGAGTTCGCGGTCGGCTGCGACGGCTGGCTCGAGCAGGAGGAGGTCGAGGAGCTCAGCGGCATCCGGCGCATGGAGCTGCCGTCCGCCGTCGCGCTGGGCGCGGCGGCCCGGCTGCACCGGATCGGCCTCACCCCGTCCCCCGCCGGGGATCTCGCGTACACGATGCACCCCTGGGTGGTCAGCGTCGGACGGCTGCACGACGCCGGGTGGCGGCCGCACTGGACGAACGAGGAGGTGCTCGCCGCGCTCCTGGAGGAGGTCGAGGGCCGGCACACCGTCGCGGGCCGCCGCCTCGGCCGCAAGGACGCCACGGCCGCCGCCGGTGCCGCGGGCGCGACTGTCGCGCTGCTCGGTACGGCCGCGCTGGTGCGGCGTGCCCGCAAGCGGCGCGGCCTGTAGCGGCGCTGCCCGCGCCCGTACCTCGCTGTGGCCCGTACCTCCATGTGGCCGTACCTCTCCGTACCTTTCTGTAGGAGGCTCCAAAGGAGGCTCCAAGCACAGCCGAGGCCGGCCGGGGGAAGCGCTATTCCGCGATGTAGCGGCGTACGGCACGATGGGGCCATGGCACGCACGAATGAGCACCCCGGAGAGCAGGCGGCAGCGGACCCCATCCGCCTCCTGGAGATCCGTGACACCCCGCTTTCCGTCGACGAGGTCTTCCGCGCCGTCGGTGACGACGCGGCCGGCGGCACGGCGCTCTTCGTCGGCACCGTGCGCAACCACGACGGCGGCGCCGACGTAGACACGCTCGGCTATTCCTGCCATCCCACCGCCTCGGCGGAGATGCGCCGCGTCGCGGAGAAGGTGGCCGCGGAGTACCCGGTTCGGGCCCTCGCCGCCATCCACCGTGTGGGCGATCTGAAGATCGGGGATCTCGCGGTTGTCGTCGCCGTCTCCTGCCCGCACCGCGGTGAGGCGTTCGAGGCCTGCCGCAAGCTGATCGACGACCTGAAGCACGAGGTCCCGATCTGGAAGCACCAGCGCTTCTCGGACGGTACCGAGGAGTGGGTGGGGGCGTGCTGACCGCGCTGTCGGGATGAATGACGGGCACCCCTCCCGGCTGTCACCGCGAGTCGATTTGCGTAACCGCCCCCCTGGCCCGAGCGTTGAACCGACGGATGGTTAATCTGCTGATCAGGTAGCTGTTGCAGCAGTTGCTCCAGCTCAAGGGGTTGGGAGGTCGGGATGGCGGCACTTGCCTGGTTGCTGATTCCGCTGATCGCTGCCATCGGTGCAGCGATATGGGGAAGCTGGGCCTCGCGCGATCGAACCACCGGGGACGTGGCCGAGCTCGCCGGCTACGCCCGCTTCTGTGATGCCATGGAGAAGTCCCACTCCGGTTCGGACGCCGCCTGACGCCTGCCGCGACCCCTCCGCCCCGGGCCCCGTACGGACCGGCCCGACGGGTGTACTGACGGACCAGTCCCGTACTGTCGTTCCATGCCACGCCGCACTGCGACGATGCTCGCCTCCACCCTCGTCCTCATTGTGCTGCTCTGTGTGGGCGTGTTCATGACGCCGCCCTACTCCGAGATGACGCCCGGGCCCACAGTGAACACGCTCGGCGAGTCCGGTGGTGAGCCGGTGCTGCAGGTTTCCGGCCGCAAGACGTACCCGACCTCCGGAAACCTCAACATGACGACGGTCCGGGTCACCGGCGCCGACTACAAGATGAACCTCGCCGAGGTGGTCTACGGCTGGCTTGCTCACGACAACGTGGTGGTGCCGCACGAGACCCTCTATCCGGACGGCAAGACGGAGGAGCAGTCCACCCAGGAGAACGCCGAGGAGTTCACCCAGTCCCAGGAGAGCGCCAAGGTCGCGGCGCTGCGGGAGCTGGGGATCCCGGTGAAGACGCGTGTGGTCGTCTCCTCCGTCCGCAAGGACAGCCCCGCGCAGGGCGTGCTGCATGCCGGCGATGTGATCAAGGCCGTGGACGGTACGCCGGTCAAGGCGCCGGACGATGTCGCGAAGGCCGTCACCAAGCACGAGCCCGGCGGCACGGTGGTCTTCTCCGTCGTCCCGGCGAAGGAGGCGGCGGCCGCGGAGAAGGCCGGCAAGGAGCCGACCGCCGCGCAGGACGTGTCCGTGAACACCGTGAAGTCGGACGAGGGCGACCGGGCCATCGTCGGTATCACCGCCGGCACGGACCACACGTTCCCGTTCACCATCGACATCAAGCTCGCCGATGTGGGCGGACCGAGCGCGGGACTGATGTTCGCGCTCGGCATCGTCGACAAGCTCACCCCGTCCGATCTGACCGGCGGCAAGTTCGTCGCCGGCACCGGCACGATCGACGAGAAGGGTGCGGTCGGCCCGATCGGCGGCATCGAGATGAAGCTGGTGGGCGCGCGGAACGCGGGCGCGGAGTACTTCCTGACGCCCAGCGACAACTGCAAGTCCGCCGCCTCCGACATCCCCGACGGCCTCACCCTGGTCAGGGTCAAGACCATCGACGACGCCGTGAAGTCCCTGGAGAAGATCCGCACCGGCGACACGACCGGCCTGCCCAGCTGCTCCACAGGCTGACCGGGCCGACCGGGCCACGGGGGCGGCGCGCCCTGGACCGATCACGCCCCCTCGTGTCGCCGGCCGCCGACGCCAGACGCCAGACCCCGGACGTCAGCCGTCGGCCGCGCGCCCGGCGCCACCCCGCAACTACGCCTCGAAGGTCGCGGACAGCGCCTCGGCCAGCCCCGGCACCAGGTCGGAACCGGTCAGGACCTCCGTCGGGGAGTCCTTCTCCCGCAGCCGCAGCGCCGACTCGCGCGCGCCGTCGCGGAGCACCGCCACCGTCATCCGGACCTCCTGACGGTCCGGGTGACCTGCGACCCACTTCGCCAGGCCGGCCTCGTCGAGGCCCTCCGGTACGGACGCCTCGGCGGACGGTGGCAGCATCAGCCGCTCCACCGTCAGGGCGCAGCCCGCCACCGCGTCGGGCCAGGCGATCGTGGCGAGGAACTCGTCGAGAGCGGTGCCCGAGGGGATCTCGTCCTGCTCGACCGGGGTCAGCGGAGCGGCCGCCTCACCGCCGTCGAGACCGAGCTGGGCGGCGAGGCCCGGCTCCTGAGTGCGCAGCTGCGCGGTGTCGACGAGGGCGAAGAGCCTCGCCGGCTGGTCCCAGCCGAGGCCGGAGGTGTACTCGTCGATTTCGAGCACCGCTCGCGTGAGCGGGCTCGCGGCCATCGGGGGGCCTGAGGGGGAAACGTTGGACATGGTCAATATCCTGCCTCCTTCGGGCCCGGAGTCGGGAACTAGGTAAAGCTTCAGTAAGTTGCATGAGTGGGCTCTACGATCGCTGAGCCTGCTTGCACAGGGCTTACACGAATTACACGACCGCGAACTCGAGGGGCGCACGTTGGCTTTCCAGATGCCGGACCGCGGCGGAGGCCCTACCGGGCCACGGATCAGAGTCGGTCGGCCGTCCCGGCGTGTCCGCACCCTGCTCATGACTCTGGGGGTGCTGGCCGTCCTGGCCATGGCCTTTGTCATGTTCGCCGGGTTCTGGACCGACTGGCTGTGGTACCGCTCGGTGAAGTACTCGTCGGTGTTCACCACCACCCTCTGGACCAAGGTCGGCCTGTTCGCCGTCTTCGGCCTGCTGATGGCTGCCGCGGTCGGGGTGAACATCTGGCTGGCGCACCGGCTGCGCCCGCCCCTGAGCGCGATGTCGATGGAGCAGCAGAGCCTCGACCGCTACCGGATGGGTGTCGCCCCGTACAAGAAGTGGGTGCTCCTCGCGATCACCGCTCTCGTCGGGCTGATCGCCGGAGCCTCCGCCTCCTCCCAGTGGCGCACCTGGCTGATGTGGGTCAACGGTGTGCCGTTCGGGCAGAAGGACCCCCAGTTCCAGATGGACGTGTCGTTCTACGCGTTCGATCTGCCCTGGTACCGCTTCCTGCTCGGCTTCGGCTTCGCCGCGGCCGTGCTCTCGCTGATCGCCGCCGCGCTCACGCACTATCTGTACGGGGGGCTGCGCATCACCAGCCCCGGTGCGCGGGCGACCGCCGCCGCCACCGGCCATCTCTCGGTGCTGCTCGGCCTCTTCGTCGCGCTCAAGGCCGTGGCGTACTGGCTGGACCGGTACGGCCTGGCCGTGAAGTCCAGTGACTTCAAGGCGGCCGGCAACTGGACGGGCCTGCGGTACGTCGACGCCAACGCGTATCTGCCGGCCAAGACGATCCTCTTCTGCATCGCCGTGATCTGCGCCGTGCTGTTCTTCGCCACGCTGTGGCGCCGCACCTGGCAGCTGCCGGTGATCGGCTTCGGCCTGATGGTGCTGTCGGCGATCCTGATCGGCGGCCTGTACCCGGCCATCGTGCAGAAGTTCCAGGTCCAGCCGAACGAGCAGGCCAAGGAAGCCGCGTACATCCAGAAGAACATCGATGCCACGCGCAAGGCGTACGGCATCGACACGGCCAAGGCCGAGAACTATCCCGGCAAGGGCGACCCGAAGCGCAAGGCGGAGCAGCGCGACCAGGCGACGTCCGCCGCCAGCTACCGGCTCGTCGACTCCAATGTCGTCTCGCCCGCCTTCCAGCAGCTCCAGCAGGAGCGCAAGTACTACCAGTTCCCCGCGACCCTGGACGTCGACCGGTACACCGGCCCGGACGGGAAGCCGCAGGACACGGTCATCGGTCTGCGCGAGCTCAACATCAAGGGCATCCCCAAGCGCAACTGGATCAACGACCACTTCACCTACACCCACGGCTACGGCGCGATCGCGGCCAAGGGGACCAGCACCGTCACGGACCCCGACCAGGGCACGGTCGGCGCGCCCGACTTCACCGAGTCCGGACTGCCGACGACGGGTCAGCTCGGCAAGTACGAGCAGCGGATCTACTACGGCGAGAAGACCGAGCAGTACTCGATCGTGGGCGGCCCGCAGAAGGAGCTCGACTACGAGAAGAACGGTGAGGAGACCACCAGCTACAAGGGCAAGAGCGGGGTCAACCTCTCCAACGCGTTCAACCGAGCGGCGTACGCGGTGGCGTTCAACGAGCCGCAGATCGTCTACTCCGGAGCGATCGGCGAGGGCTCGCGGATCCTGTACAACCGCACGCCCAAGGAGCGCGTCGAGGCGGTGGCCCCCTGGCTCACCATCGACGGCGACGCCTACCCGGCGGTGGTCGACGGCCGCATCAAGTGGATCGTCGACGCGTACACCACGACGAACGGCTACCCCTACGCCTCGCGTACGACGCTGGGCGAGACGACGGCCGACTCGCTGACCGACAGCCAGCGGGCCGTCGTCGCGCAGCAGAACCAGGTCAACTACATCCGCAATTCCGTGAAGGCCACCGTCGACGCCTACGACGGCACGGTCGAGCTGTACCAGTGGGACACGGAGGACCCGGTCCTCAAGACCTGGATGAAGGCCTTCCCGGACACGGTGAAGCCCAAGGGCGACATCGATCCGGGCCTGATGGCCCATCTGCGCTACCCGCAGGACATGTTCAAGGTCCAGCGCGAGCTGCTCACCCGCTACCACGTCACCGACCCCGAGCAGTTCTACAGCGGCAGTGACGCCTGGCAGGTGCCGGACGACCCGACGAACCAGGACAGCAGCGCGGTCCCGCCGTACTACCTGAGCCTCAAGATGCCCGGCGAGACCGAGCAGAAGTTCTCGCTGACGACGACGTTCACGCCCAGCGGACGCCCCAACCTCGGTGCGTTCATGGCCGTCGACGCCGATGCGAACAGCAAGAACTACGGCTCGATAAGGCTGCTGAGAGTCACGTCGACCGTCCAAGGGCCCTCGCAGGTGCAGAGTGAGCTCAACAGCGTGCCCGAGGTCGCGACGTTCGTGCGTGACCTGAGGGGTACGGACTCGGAGATCGACTACGGCAACCTGCTCACGGTTCCGCTGGACGGCGGGTTCCTGTACGTCGAGCCGGTGTACGCCCGAGGCGGCGCCGCGAACTACCCGCTGCTGAAGAAGGTGGCCGTCTCGTACGGCGGAAAGCCTGTCTTCAAGGACAGCCTGGCGGAGGCGCTGAACGCGGTCTTCGGGGTCGACGGCGCCGAGCAGCCGCCTACGACGCCACCGCCGCCGAGTGACACGACGAAGCCGCCGGTCACCGGTGATGTGGCACTGAAGCAGGCCATCGCGGACGCGCAGAAGGCGTACGAGGAAGGCCAGGCCGCGCTCAAGAAGAACGACTGGGCGGCGTACGGAAAGGCCCAGGCGGACCTGCAGGCAGCGCTGGAACGCGCGGCCGCGGCACAGCAGCCGCAGCCGCAGCCGCAGGGAGACTGACCGCAAGGCCGGGCAGGTGGCAGGTGACTGCCCGGTGGCCGAAGGGCCGCCGGGCAGTGGCCGCCACGCACCGTGGTACGGTTGGTGCACAACGACGCGGGGTGGAGCAGCTCGGTAGCTCGCTGGGCTCATAACCCAGAGGTCGCAGGTTCAAATCCTGTCCCCGCTACTGAAGTCGAGGGCCCGGATCCATCAAGGATCCGGGCCCTCGTCATGCGCCGGGGGCGTTCGGGGGAAGTGGGTGCCGGGTGTGGCGAGTTGGTCGGGGCGGGTTGGGGTGAGACGTGTTTGACTTATCTCTCTGTGGGCATGTCGACAAAACGCTGAAGTGACCTCACTGGCTGCGGTATACCAGGTGTACGCGGGTTGCAGGTGGTGCGACGATGGGATTTATGGGGGACAGGGCAACTCTGTTGACTACAGGGCGGTTTGCGCAGCGGCATACCGGAACCGCGATGAGCGCGGTCGGTATCGATGCCGTGGAGGCGGCAGGCGCCCTGGATTTCGCCGAGCCCTTCGACGCCCTGGCGCCCGCCGGCCTCGCGGGGCCGGCTGCGTCCACCGACCACGTGGAACCCCTCGAGTCCATGGAGTCCGTCGAGTTTGGTGAATCCCTCGATTTCGCCGCGTCCGCCGGCTCCGTCGAACCCATGGACGGCGTCGACGCCGTCGACGCCGTGGAGTCGGCCGAGGCCGAGACAGAGGCACGACACCGCCGTGCGGCCGAGGCCGGGGACATCGCGTCCATGAGCGTCCTCGGGGCGATGCTGCTGCGCCGCGGAGACCTGGACGGCGCGGAGCCGTTCCTGCGCGGCGCGACCGCCGAGGGCGACCGCGCCGCCGCGAACAACCTGGGTGTGCTGCTCCACCAGCGCGGCTACGCCGACGAGGCGGCCGGCTGGTGGCGCATCGCCGCCGTCGCGGGCTCCGCGGCGGCCGCGCACGCCCTGGGCCGGCACTACCGCGAGCGCGGCGACGAGCCCGCCGCCGAGTACTGGCTGCGCCAGTCGGCCGAGCAGGGCCATGCGCTCGGCGCGTACGCACTGGCCGACCTGCTGGAGCACCGCAGCGAGCCCGGCGCGGAGCGCTGGCTCCGCGCGGCGGCGGAGCAGGGCCACCGGGAGGCGGCCTACCGACTGGCGCGTGCGCTGGAACGCCACGCCGTGGCCGCGGACGTGCGCCCGGACCGCCCGCAGGGCGTCCGGCTCGACAACGGCAGCCGTGCGGCCGAGCGCGGGAGCCGTGGTGCGCGTGCGCCGGGCGCGGGCGGCCGTGCGCCCGGGCGGGCCGAGACGGGCGCCGCAGGGGCGCGGGCGCTGTGGCGGGAGGCCGAGCAGTGGTACCGGCAGGCCGCCGCGCGAGGGCACCGGCGGGCCGCGCTGCATCTGGGGGCGATCCTGGAGCGGCGGGGCGAGCTGAAGGAGGCCGGGCGGTGGTACCTCACGTCCGCGAAGGACGGCGAGGCCCGTGCCGCCTGCGCGCTCGGGTTCATGCTGCGCGACGCCGGCGACGAGGAGAGCGCCGCCGTGTGGTGGCTGCGTGCCGCGCAGGACGGAGACGGCAACGCCGCCAACGCCCTGGGCGCACTGCACGCCGCCCGCGGTGAGCAGCAGACAGCCGAGCGCTGGTACCGCGCGGCCATGGATGCGGGCGACGTCAACGGCGCCTACAACCTCGGCCTGCTCTGCGCCGCCCAGGACCGCACCGCCCAGGCCGAGCAGTGGTACCGCCGCGCCGCCTACGCGGGCCACCGCGAGGCCTCCAACGCGCTCGCCGTGCTGCTTCTCCAGGCCGGTGACGCGGCCGGCGCGGAGCCGTGGTTCTCCAAGGCCGCGGAGGCCGGCAGCGTGGACGCCGCGTTCAACCTCGGCATCCTGTACGCCGGCCGGGACGACGACCGTACGGCCCTGCGCTGGTACGAGCGGGCAGCCGCTGCCGGGCACACCGAGGCCGCCCTCCAGGTCGGCATGGCGCGGCTGCGCGACGGCGAGGAGCGGGATGCGGAGCGGCACCTGCGGTGCGCTGCCGGCGGTGGCAGCGCCGAGGCGGCGTTCCGGCTCGCGACCGTGCTCGACGCACGCCAGGTGCCGCCCGGACCGCCGGCACTCGGCGAGCCGGTGACCGAGAAGACGGAGTGCGAGGAGTGGTACGAGCGGGCCGCCGAGCAGGGGCACCGGCGTGCGCAGGTACGGGTCGGCATGCTCGCCGCGGCGCGCGGTGACCTCGAGGATGCGGCGCGGTGGTACCGGGAGGCCGCGGAGTCGGGCAGCCGCAACGGGGCGTTCAACCTCGGGCTGCTGCTCGCCCGCGAGGGCAACGAGCGCGAGGCGGCCCTGTGGTGGGCGCGCGCCGCACGGGCCGGGCACGGACGTGCGGCGCTGCGGATGGCGCTGCTCGCGGCGAGGCGGGGCGAGCTCGCCGAGGGCCAGCGGTGGTGCGCGCGGGCCGTGGAGCTGGGGCCGGAGGAGGTCGCGAAGCGCGCGGCGGCGTTGCGGGAGGCGCTGCATCAGGAGCTGACGGCGTGATCGCTCGGCATCATGCCGTGACGAACAGGCGAACGATTATCGATTTGCGCTGGTCCGTGGGGTGACGTACTGTTGGGTTCACCGACGCGGGGTGGAGCAGCTCGGTAGCTCGCTGGGCTCATAACCCAGAGGTCGCAGGTTCAAATCCTGTCCCCGCTACTGAAACCGAAGGCCCGGATTCCTTGAGGATCCGGGCCTTCGGTATGTTCGGGACTGCGGGCCGGTGGGCGGTCCCGTGCCCACCGGTTCTTCCCCTGGTACCTCGTCGCTGGAAAGTCCCGGCGGCTCGTTCCCAGGGAGCCCCCGGCGGAACGAATGCCCACGACACCACGGCAGGCGGCAGACCACGGCCGGGCGACCACGGCCGGGCGATGACCGGAGCTAGGCGTTCGCGCAGTTCGGGCAGATGCCCCGGTAAGTGACCTCGACGTCGGAGATCGTGAAGCCGAAGCGCTCGGCGTCCGGGAGGTCCGACAGAGGGTTGCCCGTCGGGTGGACGTCGCGGATGGCGCCGCAGCGGGCGCAGACCAGGTGCTGGTGCGGACGGTGCGCGTTCGGGTCGTACCGCTTGGCGCGGCGGTCCGTGGAGACCTCCAGGATCTCGCCCAGCGTGACCAGCTCACCCAGCGTGTTGTACACCGTCGCGCGGGAGATCTCCGGCAGCCGCTCGACGGCACGTGCGTGCACCTCGTCGGCGGTCAGGTGAACGTGCTCACCGTCGAGGACCTCGGCCACGACGCGACGCTGTGCGGTCATCCGCCAGCCGCGTCCGCGCAGTCGTTCCAACAGGTCACTCATACGTATCAGCCTAACAGCCTGGGGAGGCGCGTCCCGAACGGGTGTGACTTTGGATGTTTACTTGACTTAGACAATGTCCATCATAGGATCGTGTGTGGCATTGGCCAAGGGACAGGACTTGCTTCGAATGACGCAGGACACGCAGGAGGCGCACGTGATTCAGGGACCGCTCACCACGGAGGCCGGCGCACCGGTCGCCGACAACCAGAACAGTGAGACCGCGGGCGTCGGCGGTCCGGTTCTGGTCCAGGACCAGCTGCTGCTCGAGAAGCTCGCGCACTTCAACCGTGAGCGCATCCCGGAGCGGGTCGTCCACGCGCGTGGTGCCGGCGCTTACGGCACGTTCACCGTGACGGCCGACGTCACCCGGTACACCCGCGCGAAGTTCCTCTCCGAGGTCGGCAAGCAGACCGAGACCTTCCTGCGCTTCTCCACCGTCGCGGGCAACCTCGGTGCGGCCGACGCGGTCCGTGACCCGCGCGGCTTCGCGCTGAAGTTCTACACCGAAGAGGGCAACTACGACCTCGTCGGCAACAACACCCCGGTGTTCTTCATCAAGGACGCCATCAAGTTCCCCGACTTCATCCACACGCAGAAGCGCGACCCGTACACGGGCAGCCAGGAAGCGGACAACGTCTGGGACTTCTGGGGCCTCAGCCCCGAGTCGACGCACCAGGTGACCTGGCTCTTCGGTGACCGCGGCATCCCCGCCTCGTACCGCCACATGAACGGCTACGGCTCGCACACGTACCAGTGGAACAACGAGGCCGGCGAGGTCTTCTGGGTCAAGTACCACTTCAAGACCGACCAGGGCATCAGGAACCTCACGCAGGCCGAGGCGAACAAGCTCGCGGGTGAGGACCCGGACAGCCACCAGCGCGACCTGCGCGAGGCCATCGAGCGCGACGACTTCCCGTCCTGGACCGTGCAGGTCCAGATCATGCCGGCGGCCGATGCGGCGACCTACCGCTTCAACCCGTTCGACCTCACCAAGGTGTGGCCGCACGAGGACTACCCGCCGATCGAGATCGGCAAGCTGGAGCTCAACCGCAACCCGGAGAACATCTTCGCGGAGGTCGAGCAGTCCATCTTCAGCCCCGCGCACTTCGTGCCGGGCATCGGTCCGTCCCCGGACAAGATGCTCCAGGGCCGTCTCTTCGCGTACGGCGACGCCCACCGCTACCGCGTCGGCATCAACGCCGACCACCTGCCGGTGAACCGTCCGCACGCCACCGAGGCGCGCACCAACTCCCGTGACGGCTTCCTGTACGACGGCCGCCACAAGGGCGCCAAGAACTACGAGCCGAACAGCTTCGGCGGCCCCTTCCAGACGGACCGTCCGCTGTGGCAGTCGACCGCCGTCGCCGGCGGCACCGGCAACCACGTGGCCCCGTCGCACGCCGAGGACAACGACTTCGTCCAGGCGGGCAACCTCTACCGCCTGATGTCCGAGGACGAGAAGGGCCGTCTGATCGAGAACCTGTCGGGCTTCATCGCCAAGGTCTCCCGTGACGAGATCGCCGAACGTGCGATCGACAACTTCCGCCAGGCTGACGGCGACTTCGGCAAGCGGCTGGAGGCCGCGGTCCAGGCCCTGCGCGGCTGACACACCAGCACTGCGCCGCTTGTCGTGGAGGGAGGGCCGGATCCCCGTTCAGGGGATCCGGCCCTCTCGTGTGCCCCGCGGTCTCCCTAGCCGCTGAGTGCGGCTGCCGTCGCGCGCCGCCGGGCGGCCGGCGTCCAGCAGCGGATGATGTCGCGTACGGAGACGATGCCGACAGGACCGTGGGCGTCGAGCACGATGAGATGGCGGAAGCCGCCGTGCGTCATGGCCTCCGCCGCCTCCTCCAGCGTCCAGGCGGGCGCGGCGAAGACGACGTCGGTGGTGGTGTGGGTACCTGCGATTTCGCGGTCGGGGTCCTGACCGGCGCCGAGCGAGTTCAGGATGTCCCGCTCGGTGAGGATGCCGAGACCACTGGTGTCGGGGTCGAGGACGACGGCCGCCCCGACGCGGCGTGCGGCCATCAGCCGGGCTGCCTGGCGGAGGGTGTGTGCGGGGCCGATGGTGAGGACCACCGTGCTCATGGCGTCACGGACGAGCATGGATGGAGCCACCTCCTTGGTGAACCGTTCAACGAGAACTGATTCACAAGTTCACAAGTGGGGGGACTCTCAGCGTGGCAGCGATGTGCGATACCAACAAGGGGGCGTGCGCGGCCGAGTGGGGGCGCGGATGGCGTGCGGCGCGCGGCCGGTGGAGGGGTGAGCCCGGTGCGGCTGGAGGGCCGTGTGCCGCCCGGGTGCCGGCGGCCGTCCCCCTGATGCCCGGCACCGACAAGCGGTGCAGGCGTCAGTAGCGCTGGTTGAGATCGACTCCCTTCGTGTGCTGCTGAGTTACTCCGCGACCCAGTGGCGACCTGCGGCTGAGCCGTCGTTGCATGACGTCGTCGGTCGTTGCCGGCCACCCTTGGACGGCCCACAGACGGCCCCATCGTGCAGATGCGGTGGGCGCGGCTGTGGGCCGTCGTTGGCGTATGGGTTGGGGTACAGCGCGTCTGATCCGTAGGCGGGTGCACCTCGATCGTGCTGGCCCCCACGGCCGCTACCGCTCGAAATTTGCCTTGCCCGCGTGTGTGCTTGCCCATCAGCGTCCGCCGACGTTGATGTCACGTTGATGTCATCGGCTCCGGTCGTGAACCGTCGACTCTCAGCCGTGTCCGCGCACGGATGACGCGATCGTGTCCCATCGAGTGGTGTAGTCACTGGCCGAGCTGATTCGGTTCCGGCTGGGGAGGCTGGCGGTCGTCCTCGGCCGCTATGGACTGTGGACAGCGCCCAGGCGGAGCCATGTTCGAAGTTCAGGACAAGGACTCGGAACGCGGGCCAGGCGTAGGCTGAGATCATGGCCATGTGTGAGCGGGTGATCGTGTCCCCTCGAGGCGATTTCACCTGGGTCACCATGAATCATCCCGAGCGCAGGAACGCCCTGAGCTGGGAGATGCTGCGAGAGCTGCAGAAATCCCTGACCGAGGTGGCCGGCTCCCGGGCCACGGGGATCGTGCTGGCGGCCAGGGGACCGGTGTTCAGTTCCGGGCACGACTTCGCCGACGTGCTGGCCCTGGACGTTCAGAGCGCCCGCGAGCTGCTGCAGCTGTGCACCGACGTGATGCGGCTGCTCGAGTCCCTCCCCCAGGTGGTGGTGGCCCGGGTGCAGGGGCTGGCCACGGCCGCAGGGTGTCAGCTGGTGGCGTCCTGCGACCTGGCCGTGGCGGGTGACCGTGCCGGTTTCGCCCTTCCCGGCGGCAAGGGGGGCTGGTTCTGCCACACCCCTGCCGTGCCGGTGGCCCGCTCCATCGGACGCAAACGGCTCATGGAGATGGCCCTGACCGGTGACGTGATCGACGCCCGCACCGCCCTGGACTGGGGACTGATCAACCAAGTCGTACCCGACAGCGAGCTGGACACAGCGGTCGAGGAACTCCTCACCCGCGCCACCCGCGGCAGCGCGGCCAGCAAGGCACTGGGCAAACGCACCCTGTATGCACAACTGGACCGACCTGAAGCAGACGCCTATGACATCGCCTTCCCGGTCATGGCCGACTCCTCCCAGACCCCGGCAGCCCGTGAAGGCATCGCCTCCTTCCTCGACAAACGCCCACCCCACTGGCCCGAATAGCATCAAGGGCGGCCGACGCCATTCAGTTCGGCTGCCAGTCCAGGGTGGAGGTGCGCCCTGCCACCACCGGGCCGCGATGCCGGGTGAGGCCGCCGGGGCAATCGACCGGCGCACCCCGTGCGGGTCGGAAAAGGGGATGCGGCCGTGCCTGCCAGTGAGCGGTTGGACGCCACCGCCAGCGGCCACTTCTGCCCTGCGGCACGCTGCGTCGCTCGGTCATGCCGCCGAAGCCGTGGGCGGGCGTGGGCGCTGGCGGCTGGGGCACCGCGGGAGCGTTCTTGAGCGGGTCAGGTCTTCTCGTCAGGCCCAGCGGGCCTGCAAGTGCCGCAGGAGGATGGTCGCCGCGGCCGGCGCGGCTTTGACGAAACCCAGAAACGGGCCGAAGTCCTGGGTGGCTGCGAAGCCGGTGAGATAGAGGCCGGGAACGGTGGTCTGGAAGTTCTCGTCCAATACCGGGAAACCGTTGCGGGTGGCGATCTGCTCCAAGAGACCGGCCAGGTAGGGGACACGTGCCAGATCGGGCGCGTACCCGGTGGCGAACACCACCTGATCAGCTGTCAGGGTTTCGGAATTGGACAGCGTGACCTGCACGGTGTCACCGGTCGCGCCGCCGTCGGCGTGGACGACATCGGTGTCCGGCCACAGGTGCACCACCGCGGGGTCCAGCCGGGCAGGCAGCCACGGTTCCAGAGTCGCCCGTCCGGCCCGCCAGCACCGCATGACGATCGCTTCCCGCTCCATGGCCGTCAGCCGACGCCACCACCTGGTGACCTGCAGGGTGCTGTCGATGTAGTCGTCGAAGAACGCCCAGCTCACCGGCTCAAAACGCGGAACGGGATGGCGGTGGACGATGTCGACGTGTTCGGCATCGTGCTCGGCCAGCAAGGCCGCCCACTCGTACGCGCTCTGCCGACCTCCCACGATCAGCACACGTCGGCCCGCCAGTTCGTCGAAACAGACCAGGTCACAGCTATGGGCCGCCCGACGGGCCGGCACACCGGCCGCCCACAGAGGCAACTGCCGAAAATAGCAGAGACCAGGAGCGGCGACCACGACTTTGGCACGCACCCGCCCGCCATCGGCGAGTTCCGCTTCGAATCCCGTCTCCCGCCGCGCGATGTCCAGCACCGGTCCGGGCCGGACCGGCACCTGCTTGACGCGGCGGAACCACTCGCCGTACTCACGAAACAGTCCCACGGGGACCGGGAGGATCTCGTCACCGGTCAGCCCCTGCTCTTCCAGGTAGGCCTGAAGTGTGTGCACTCCCGCGGCGTCCAGATGCCAGTCGACCCCCGAGCGCAGCAGCATCCCGTCGGGCATGTGCTCATGCCAAAAACCCATCGGCCGCCCGACCACCTGCGTGTCAATGCCGTAATCGCGGGCGAGGGCGGCCGCTGAGAGTCCGTACGGTCCCGCACCGACGACGAGCACATCGGTGGAGAGAGTTTCGTCCATGTCAGGCTCCCTTTCGGCCTGCGGATCCGCGGACACCAGCAGGTGCGTGCGACGCGGCCGAGCCAGGACACCGCATGGCCCTCAGCCCCGGGCCTGGCCCCTGCAGACCTGGCAGGGTCCGCCCCGGCCGAGACACCCCCGTTCCCCCCTCCATTCCACCGCACACGGCGCACCCGAGCATCACGGCCGTCGCGGACCGGCATCCGACGAGACCGTAACGGGCCGATGACGCCACTTGCTGTCCCTGATCGAGAGGTCGCGCGGACAGGCGTGCGGTCATGGTCGGCGGTTCGGGCGACGGCCCAGGGGGCCTGAGCCAAACGCGCAGGTCACGCGGGAAGCGACGTCAGTAGCGCTGATTGAGATAGCCCAGCAGCTCCTCGTGCAGCAGCCCGTTCGACGCCGCCGCGTTGCCGCTGTGCGGGCCGCGGACCCCGTCCAGGCCGGTGAACGTGCCGCCCGCCTCCTGGACCACGATCGCGGTCGCCGCCATGTCCCACAACGACAGCTCCGGCTCCGCGCAGATGTCCACAGAACCCTCGGCCACCATCATGTACGGCCAGAAGTCGCCGTACGCCCGCGTGCGCCACACAGCCCGCGTCAGATCGAGGAAGCCGTCCAGCCGCCCGTACTCCTCCCAGCCGCTGAGCGAGGAGTACGCGAACGACGCGTCCGAGAGCCGGGACATCTTCGAGACGTGGAGGCGGGTCGCGGAGGACAGGCTGCGGCCGGTGTACGCACCCGCGCCCTTCGCCGCCCACCAGCGGCGGCCGAGCGCCGGTGCCGACACCACGCCGACGACGGGCTGGTAGCCGCCCTCACCGGCCTCCATCAGGGAGATCAGCGTTGCCCACACGGGAACCCCGCGAACGTAGTTCTTCGTGCCGTCGATCGGGTCGATGACCCAGCGCCGCGGGCCGGTGCCCTCGATGCCGTACTCCTCGCCGAGGATCGCGTCGCGCGGCCTGGCGCGCTGGAGCTGGGAGCGGATCAGCTCCTCGGCCGCCTTGTCGGCCTCGCTCACCGGAGTCATGTCCGGCTTGGTCTCGACCTTGAGGTCGAGCGCCTTGAACCGGGCCATCGTCGCCGCGTCGGCGGCGTCCGCGAGGACATGGGCGAGACGCAGATCATCGTGATAGTCGGCCATGGTCGAACTCTATCCCCGCAGGCGCAACGCAACTCCGGCCCCTCGGACTCCTCGTCGGGCGAGACCGGGGACCGCAGGTGCTCTTGACAGCGCGTGTCCGCGCGTCAACTCTGAGCGCAGCGCCGCAGGGCCCCGGGGGCCCGCCCGGGAGGCCACGATGCCATCAGCGCGAGAAGCACTGCTGAACGCCGCTCTCACCGCTCTCTCCCATCTGCCCTGGTCGGGGATCCGGATGGTCGATGTCGCCTCCGTCGCGGGGGTCTCCCGTCAGACGCTCTACAACGAGTTCGGCAGCAAGGAGGGCCTTGCCCGCGCGCTCGTGCGGCGCGAGGCCGACGCGTATCTCCACGGAGTGGAGCGGGCGCTGCTCCTCGAGCGTGGCGCGGGCGGCGTCGAGCAGCTCGTGGCCGTCGCCGAGTGGACCGTCGGCGAGGCCCGCGCCAGGCCGCTGCTGCGTGCCCTGCTCACCGGCTGCTGGGGCGAGCGCCTGCCGGCGCCGCGTGCCGTGCGGACCGCCGCCCGCTCCGGCGTGCCCGCGCAGCGCCGCGCGGACGCCAGGCATCCCGCGCCGGCCGAGCTGGCAGCGGCCGTACGGGACCGCTCGCTCGCCGCACTGGAACAGGCTGCCCGGAGCCGTACCAAAGAGGAGGCCGCCGAGGTCGCCCACCGCTGCGAACTGGCCGTGCGGCTCGCGCTCTCGTGCGTCGTCGCCCCCGCCCCCGAAGGCGTCGGTCAGCTGGTCCGTACGGCCGTCAGTGGGCCGGGCTGGAGAGCTGCAGGCCGATGACGCCGGAGATCACCAGGACGATCGAGACGATCTTCAGGGTGGAGGCCACCTCCCCGAGGAAGATCATTCCGTAGATCGCGGTGCCCGACGCCCCGATCCCTGTCCACACCGCGTAGGCAGGGCCGACGTCGAGCTTGCGCAGCGACAGCGTCAGCAGGCCGAAGCTGCTCATCGCGAAGATGGCGAACGCGATGGTCGGCCAGAGACGCGTGAAGCCGTGCGACAGCTTGAGACAGATCGCGAACCCCGTCTCCAGGAGTCCGGCGACAACTACCAGCAGCCACGCCATGGTCAGTGCCTCCCGCGTCCCAGTCCCACGCTCAGTGACTGCTTCGTCTCACTTGGTGCGATTATGCACTTACCAGCGGCGGTCGTTCGCAAACGTGCGCGGCTCAGTCGCCTTCGCGTCGTTCGCGCGTGGCCAGCAGCCGCCTCAGTGAGTACAGACGCGCGGGATCGGCGTTTCCCTGAGCGACCCACTCGTCGAGTGCACAGTCCGGCTCGTCGTGCGAACAGGCACGCGGACACCCCTCCGTGCCCGGTACGAGATCGGGAAAGGCCAGGATCACCCGCGAGGGATCGACATGGTGCAGCCCGAAGGACCGCACGCCGGGGGTGTCGATCACCCAGCCGTTGTCCTTGCCCGCGAGGGGGAGCGCGAGCGCCGAGGTGGTGGTGTGCCGGCCGCGGCCCGTGACCGCGTTCACCACGCCGGTGCTGCGCCACCGATCCATCGGGACGAGGGCGTTGACCAGGGTCGTCTTGCCGACGCCGGAGTGGCCGACGAACGCGGTGGTCCGGCCCCTGAGGTGCTCGTAGACCCGCTCGGCCGCGACGCCGCCCACGAACTCGTCGCGGGTGGTGACGACATGGGGAACGCCGAGCGCGCCGTACATCTCGAGCAGTTCGTCGGGCGAGGCCAGATCCGACTTGGTCAGCACCAGCAGCGGTTCCAGCCCGCCGTCGAACGCGGCGACCAGACAGCGGTCGATCAGCCGCGGGCGCGGTTCGGGGTCGGCGAGGGCCGTCACGATCGCCAGCTGGTCGGCGTTGGCGACGACGACGCGCTCGTACGGATCGTCGTCATCGGCCGTGCGCCGCAGCACCGAGGCGCGCTCGCCGATGCGGACGATGCGGGCCAGGGTGTCCTTCTTGCCGGACAGATCACCGACCAGTTCGACGCGGTCGCCCACCACGGCGGCCTTGCGGCCCAGCTCGCGGGCCTTCATGGCCATGACCGTACGGTCATCGACCAGGCAGGTGAGACGGCCGCGGTCGACGGTCAGGACCATCCCCTCCGCCGCGTCCTCGTGCTTGGGGCGGATGGACGTCCGGGGACGGTTGCCCTTGGGGTTCGGGCGCTGACGGATGTCGTCCTCGTCGGTGTGCTTGCCGTAGCGGCGCATCTCTTGCCGTCCCCGCTCAGTTGCCCGCGAGCATGTCGGTCCACATCCTCGGGAAGTCGGGCAGGGTCTTGGCGGTCGTCGCCACGTTCTCGATCTCCACTCCCTCGACGGCGAGACCGATGATCGAGCCGGCCGTCGCCATCCGGTGGTCGTCGTAGGTGTGGAACACCCCGCTGTGCAGCGGGCGCGGGCGGATGTGCAGCCCGTCCTCGGTCTCGGTGACATCGCCGCCGAGCTCGTTGATCTCCTTGGTGAGCGCGGCCAGGCGGTCCGTCTCGTGGAGGCGCAGATGCGCGACACCGCGCAGCGTCGAGGGGGAGTCGGCGAGCGCCGCGACCGCGGCGATGCCCGGGGTCAGCTCGCCGACCTCGCTCAGGTCGACGTCGATGCCGTGGATCCGGCCGGTGCCGGTGAACGTCAGCCCGGCGTCGGTCAGCTCGCAGGAACCGCCCATTTCGGTGAAGATCTCCCGCAGTGCGTCACCGGGCTGGGTGGTGTGCTCGGGCCAGTCGCGGACGGTGACCCTGCCACCCGTCACCAGCGCGGCCGCCAGGAACGGCTGGGCGTTCGACAGATCCGGCTCCACGGTCAGATCCCGGCCGAGCAGTGCGCCGCTGCGCACCCGCCAGACGTTCGGCTCGCCGCCGGTCTCCGGCTCGTCGACCTGCGCCCCGACCGTGCGGAGCATATCGACCGTCATCCGGATGTGCGGCATCGACGGCAGTGTGGAGCCCATGTGCCGCACCTCGACGCCCAGGTTGAAGCGGGGCGCCGAGAGCAGCAGGGCGGACACGAACTGCGAGGACGAGGAGGCGTCGATCTCCACCGGGCCGCCGTCCAGCGCCCCGCCGCCGTGCACGGTCAACGGGAGCGCATCGCGCCCGTCGTCGTCGATCCGGGCGCCCAGGGCACGCAGGCCGTTGATCACGCCGCCGAGTGGACGCTCGTACGAGCGCGGGTCGCCGTCGAAGCGGATCGGGCCGTCGGCGAGGGCGGCGACCGGAGGCAGGAAGCGCATCACGGTGCCGGCGTTGCCCACGTCGACGGTGGCGGGGCCGTGCAGACCGGCGGGAATGACCCGCCAGGCCTCGCCGCAGTCCCGGCCGCCGGTGGCGGTGGAGCTGGAGGAGACCTGCTCCTCGATGCCGACGCCCATCGCCCGCAGGGCCTCGGCCATCAGCAGGGTGTCGCGGGACCGCAGCGGGCGGCGCAGCCAGCCGGGCTCGGCGGCCAGTGCCGCGAGGACCAGTCCGCGGTTGGTGACCGACTTGGATCCGGGCACGGTGACCGTCGCATCGACAGGCCCGCTCGCATGAGGGGCGGGCCAGAGATCAAGGTGCTCGGGGTGCACGTGCACGGGGCTGTCGGTCATGGCCTTCACTTTAGTGGGCCGCAACCACCCCGGGTGTTCCACGACCGGTCACAGACCGAGCAGCCAGCGACCGCCACCGATCAGTGAGCACAGCGACACGGCGTGGAAGAGGAAGAACCACATCGCGGGCGGCACATGCGTCAGCCGGGCCAGCTGGTCGGCGTCCGAGTCGGACGCTCCGCCGTGCCGCCGCTTCGCCTGCAGCTCGAAGGCCGGCCGTACGCCGCCGAGCAGCAGGAACCACACGGCTGCGTAGGCGAACGCCGCCTGTACGGCGGGCTCGGTCAGCCAGGACACCAGCAGGAAGGCCGCGCCGGTGAGGATCACGGTGAGTGCCCCGTACGCGTTGCGGATCATCAGCAGCATGGCGATCAGCAGCGCCGTCGCCACCCACAGCAGCAGCGTGATGCGGTGCGCGGCGAGCAGCCAGGCGCCGCCGAGGCCGAGCAGCGGCGGCGCGGTGTAGCCCGCGGCCGCGGTGAGGATCATGCCGAGCCCGGTCGGCTTGCCGCGGCTGACGGTGAGGCCGCTGGTGTCGGAGTGCAGCCGGATGCCCTGCAGCCGGCGGCCGGTGACCAGGGCGATCAGGCCGTGACCGCCCTCGTGGGCGATGGTGATCGCATTGCGGGAGAGCCGCCACAGCGCGTGCGGGACGACGGCGACGAGGGCGAGCGCGGCCGTGCCTATGACCAGCCACTGGTCGGGCGCGGGCTGGGTGCCGAAGACTTCGACGGCGGCGGTGGTGGCCATTTCCGGGGTGGCTCCTCGGGACGCTGGGGATCGTGGCAGTGTGGCACTTATGTGCGGACGGTATGCAGCGAGTCGCAGGCCCGAGGACCTGACGGGACTCTTCCAGATCGAGAAGTGGGAACCGGCGGAGACCCTGGCCCCCGACTGGAACGTGGCCCCCACGAAAGAGGTCTACGCGGTACTCGAACGTCCTCTGAAGGACGCGGACGACCGACGTCCGGTTCGCCAGCTGCGGAAGCTCAAGTGGGGACTCGTCCCGTCCTTCGCCAAGAACCCCGAGGGCGCGGCCCGGATGATCAACGCCCGCGCGGAGACCGTCCACGAGAAGCCCTCGTACCGCCGGCCCTTCCTCGCCCGCCGCTGCATCCTGCCGGCCGACGGCTACTACGAGTGGGTCACCGGGTCGGACGAGCGGGAGCTGGAGGTGCAGGGCAAGAAGAAGCGGCCCCGCAAGCAGCCGTACTTCCTCACCCCGGCCGACGGCTCGGTCTTCGCGATGGCCGGGCTCTACGAGTTCTGGCGCGACCGGACCCTGCCCGACGACCACCCCCAGTCCTGGTGGGTGACCTGCTCGGTGATCACGACCGAGGCGGAGACGAGCCCGCTGGCGGTCGCGCCCGCGGACGGCCCGCACTCGCTGTCCGACATCCACCCGCGGATGCCGCTGATGCTGACCGAGGACCGCTGGGACGCATGGCTCGACCCGGCGCGCACGGACGTGGACGAGCTGCGCGCGCTGCTGGCGCCGCCGCCGCCCGGACTGATGCGGGCGTATCCGGTGACGACGGCGGTCAGCAACGTCCGCAACAACGGGCCGGAGCTGCTGGAGGAACTGGAGGCTCCCGAGGTGGGCACGCTCTTCTGAGCTCTCCGGGGCCGGCGGTGTGACACTGCTTACGTGACACAGAGCGAGATCGAGAGCGAGATCGTCGGGACGCCCGCGGGGGACGCCCGCATCACCTGGCACCCCGCCACCGGCAAGGCCCGGCTCGTGCTGGCGGCGAGTCATGGCGCGGGCGGCGGCATCGGGGCCCGTGACCTGCAGGCACTCGCCGCCGAGCTGCCCGCCGCCGGGGTGACCGTGGCCCTCGTGGAGCAGCCTTGGCGGGTGGCAGGGAAGCAGGTCGCACCGGCGCCGAAGACCCTGGACACCGGCTGGCGGGGGCTGTGGCCCGCGCTGGAGAAGAAGGGGCTGCCGATCGTCGCGGGCGGGCGCAGCGCCGGGGCGCGCGTGGCCTGCCGCACGGCGAGTGAGCTGGGCGCCCGCGCCGTACTCGCGCTGAGCTTCCCCCTGCATCCGCCGGGCAGGCCGGAGAAGTCCCGGGCGGACGAGCTGCTGGGCGCAGGGGTGCCCGTACTCGTCGTCCAGGGCGGGAACGACCCGTTCGGGACGCCGGGGGAGTTCCCCGAGGGGGAGTACGAGTTGATCGAGGTGGACTCAGCCGATCATGGGCTGTCCGTGCCCAAGCGGGCGGTGCTGACGCAGGAGGAGGCGCTGGCCGAGGTCGTCGGCGGCGTACGGAAGTGGATCACCGCTCTTGCGTGACCCGCCCCGAATCGTGCTTGATCCTGACGGTCGTCCACGCACGGGAATAGCCGAGGGCCGGACCACTGTTGTGCCGGACGTCAGTTCAGGAGCTCGGAGAGGGAGTCCGTCGCATGGGTTCGACCATCTGCCCCAGTCGTTCGCGCGCCTCTGACCTGGAGTGGACGGTCCTTCCGACGGTCGGGACCGGCGCCACTCGGGCGGCGGGCGGAGCGGTTGGTCGTCTATCCTCCGATTCGAGCGGGTCCGGTTTCGGACTCGCCACAGCGTTGGAGGAGGTGGGTCCGGTCACTGGGACCGACGACGGCCGTGCGGATGAGACGACCGCCGAGCGCAACGCACGATTCGAGCGGGACGCTCTCGGTTTTCTCGACCAGATGTACTCGGCCGCACTTCGCATGACGCGGAACCCGGCCGACGCCGAGGATCTCGTACAGGAGACGTACGCGAAGGCGTACGGCTCGTTCCACCAGTTCCGGGAGGGCACGAACCTCAAGGCCTGGCTGTATCGCATCCTCACCAACACCTTCATCAACTCGTACCGCAAGAAGCAGCGCGAGCCGCAGCGCAGTGCCGCCGAGGAGATCGAGGACTGGCAGCTCGCACGTGCCGAGTCCCACATGTCGACCGGTCTGCGCTCCGCCGAGTCCCAGGCGCTCGACCACCTGCCGGACTCCGACGTGAAGGAAGCGCTGCAGGCGATCCCCGAGGAGTTCCGCATCGCCGTCTATCTGGCGGACGTCGAGGGCTTTGCCTACAAGGAGATCGCGGACATCATGGGAACACCCATCGGTACGGTGATGTCCCGACTGCACCGGGGCCGCCGCCAGTTGCGCGGAATGCTCGAGGACTACGCCCGTGACCGCGGGCTGGTTCCCGCAGGCGCCGGGGAGTCGACGAACGATCGGAAAGGCTCGGGCTCATGAGCTGCGGAGAGCCGCACGAGACGGATTGCGCGGAGATTCTCGATCATCTCTACGAGTTTCTCGACCGTGAGATGCCCGACGCCGACTGCACCAAGTTCGAGGTCCACTTCGAGGAGTGCTCGCCCTGCCTGGAGAAGTACGGCCTGGAGCGGGCGGTCAAGAAGCTCGTCAAGCGCTGCTGCGGCCATGACGACGTACCGGTCGATCTGCGGGCCAAGGTCATGGGCCGGATCGAGCTGATCCGGTCGGGGGAGGCCGTGCCGGAGCACGACGTGACGGTGGCGGATCTACCGACCGCGACGGCGGAGTAGCCGCTGCCGCACCCGGCGACGGAAGAAGGGGCGCACCGGAAAGGTGCGCCCCTTCTCGCGTACGCGGGCGCACGCGGGGCGCCTGGCCCGGGTGGGCCGCGGGTGTACACGGGGTGCCTGGCCCGGGCGGGCAGCGGACGATGCTCCCGCGGCCGGGCCTGTGGAGGGGCTGCGGAGATCGCTCGTGTCACCCGATGGTGCTAATCGGTCGTTTCCCGCCGCCGGGGATCGGTCGACTCGCTAGCCTGACGCTCTGTTAGGGGGCGGCCGAGGAGGGCTGAGCGCGGGTGAGAGGTATCCCGGGTGGGGCGCGTGCGTTGATTCTCTGCGCCGTGGCGTGCGCCGGCGCATGTGTGCTCCCCTCGGTGTTCTCCGGAGCCGATGTCGCCTGGGGCGCGGTCGCGCTGCTGGCCGGGGTCTACGCGATGTGCGAGATGCCCGCCGGTCGCCCGTTCCTCGGACGGTTCCCCGGCGGGTCGGTGCCGATGGGTGCCGGATCGTTCTTTCCCGTGCTGCTGGCGGCCGCGCTGCTGCTGCCGCCCGCCGCGGCGGCGCTGGCGGCGGTGCCGGGCGCGCTCGTCGCCCACGTCGAACAGCGACCCGCGGCCGTACGGCGGGTGTGGCGTGCCGCCCAACTCGCCCTGGCCGCCTGGGCAGCGTCCTGGGCGGCCCTGCTGTGCGGAGGGATCGGCACCACGCCCGCCTTTCCGCATGCGCTGCTGCCGGCGGGGGCCGCGGCGGTGGCGTTCTGCCTGGTCCTCAGCGCGCTCGACGGCGCCGTCCTGGCCACTGCCGAGCGGCTGCCGTTACGGGCGGCCTGGCGTGGGCTCCTGCCGGGCTCGCTCGCCCCGCACACCGTCCACGGCCTGGCCGGTCTGATGATGGCCGTGCTGTGGCGCAGCCCGTACGGCCCCGTCTCCGCGCTGTTCGTCCTGCTGCCGATGTACATCTCCTGCTGGGCCTTCGCGCAGTACCACCGTGAGCGGAGCGCCCACCGCTCCACCATCCGGGCCCTGGTGCAGGCCGTCGACATCAAGGACAAGTACACGCGCGGGCACAGCGAGCGCGTGGGGCAGGCGTCCGTACTGATCGCGCGCGAGCTGGGCATGGACGAGGAACGGCTGGAGGTCCTCCGCTTCGCCGGCATCCTCCACGACGTCGGCAAGCTCGGCGTGCCCACGCGGGTACTGCGCAAGGACGGACCGCTCACCCCCGATGAGCGCCGGGTCATCGAGCTGCACCCGGAGTACGGACACGAGATCGTGCGCGGGATCGGCTTCCTCGACGAGGCCAGGGCGGCCATCCTGCACCACCACGAACGCCTCGACGGCAGCGGCTACCCGTACGGACTGGCCGGCCGCCAGATCCCCGAGTTCGCCCGGGTCGTGGCCGTCGCCGACGCCTTCGACGCGATGACCTCGACCCGCTCCTACCGACGGGCCCGCCCCGTCGCGTCGGCCGTCGAGGAGCTGAAGCGCTGCTCGGGCACCCAGTTCGACCCCCAGATGGTCCGTGCCCTGGTGCGGGCGCTGTCCCGCCACGGCTGGCAGACCGCCGTCACCGCGGACGAGCCCCTGCCGGGCGCCGTGGGCGGCCCCGGTGGTCCCCGTCCGCCCGCTGCCGCCGCAGCCGGCGCCCCGTCGGCGGCGGTTCCGGCCGCGGCTCCCGGTGCGGCACGTACGCCGGGCGCGCCGCCCACCCCGCGTGGCCCTGCCGTGGGCCCCGCGTCCCTCGTGGCCGATGTCCCCGACCCGGCCCCGGCGCCCGACGTCCCCCATCCGGCCCCGGCGCCCGACGTCCCCGGCCCTGCCGCACCCCCGCCCGCCGGCACCCCGGGCACCCGGGGCGAACGGGTACGCCGCGTGGTCGACGCCGTGGTCGCAGCGCGGGCCGCCCGGGGCATGGCCGACAGACGGCGGGGCGGATGAGACGGCGCGTCCCGCCGACCGTCGCGTGTGTGTACGGGGCGGCGGCAGTGCTGACCGGGGCCGGGCTGGGATGGACGCTGTGGACCGGGATCGAGGACCCGGGCATCGCGCTCGCGTTCGGGGTGCTCATCGCCGTCGGGGAGCTGGCCCGCCGGGGCGCGCTGCCGGGGGAGCGCGAGCCCGCGCCCCTGGGGTCGGCCGGGGCGCTCGCGTACGCGCTGCTCGACGAGAGCGCGGGCACGAGCAGCACCCACGGCGTCCTCCAGGTCGTCGCGGTCGTCGTCGCGGGCGCCCTCGCCGGAGTCGTCCCGCACATCGCACGCGGCCGCGGCCCCGCGCTCGACCAGGTGGCCCGCCGAGTGCTCACCGTCACGTTCGCCGCGGTCTGCTTCCAACCGCTCCACCACTCGGGCGAGTTGGCCGACCGTGTCGGCAAGGGCCCGTACTACGCGCTCTACCTGCTGCTGCTCCTCCTGCTCACCGCGCTCTGCGACGCCGTGCTCGCCGCCCTGATGCTCCGTGCACGCACCCGCTACCCCTACGGTCCGCTGCTCCGCGACGAGCTGCGCTCGCTCCTCGGCATCGGCTCCGCCGTCTGCGCCACCGGAGCCGTCATGGCGCTCGGCGTCGCCGTCGCCGGACTCTGGGCGCTCCCGGTCTTCTGCGTACCGCTGCTGCTGACCCAGCTGTCCTTCCGGCGGTACGCGGCGGTGCGGACCACCTACCGCCAGACGATCGCCTCGCTCGCCCGGGCCACCGAGATCGCCGGCTACACCCCCCACGGCCATGCCCACCGCGTCGCCGCCCTGAGCACCGCCGTCGGTCGCGAGCTGGGGCTGTCGGGGCCGGAGCTGACCGTTCTCGAGTACGCGGCGCTCATGCACGACATCGGGCAGCTCTCCCTCGTCGACCCCGTGCCCGAAGGGGCCACCGCCCGCCTTCCGGCCGCCGAGCAGCGCCGCATCGCCCTGCTGGGCGGCGCCGTGGTCCGCCAGACCGGCGTGCCCGCGGCCGTCGCCGTGGTCGTCGAGCGGCAGGCGGACCCGTACCGCGAACAGCCACTTCCCGCCCGAATCGTCCGCGCCGTCAACGCGTACGACGATCTCACCGGTGAAAGCGCCAAAGGCGCTCTCGGCGCGCTGGAGGAGCTCCGCCTCGGGACCGCGCGCGACTACCAGCCGGAAGTCGTGGAGTCCCTCGCCCGCGTCCTGTCCCGTGAAGGGTGGGGCCCGCAGGGCCTCCGCTGAGGGTGGTGGTGGGGGATGGGCAGGCGGTCTGGCCCCTGCCCAGCCTGGGTAACCCATGGGTAATGAGCGGGCGTCCGACCGGGCATGGTTGGATGCGAATGAAGGCAGATACAGGAGACACGGCTACGAAGACACAGGCGGCCATGTGTCCGGGGGAAGTGACCCGAGCGACCGGCAGGCGGGAATCGTGAGGATCTTCGGGAAGGTACGGCATCGGCCCTCCGCCTCTTGGCGGCAGGCCACCGACCGCGCGTTCACGCTGATCGGCGACGGCCGGTACGAGGACGCGGGCGCGCTGCTGACCCGCGCTGCGGACCTGGAGCCCTGGCTCTCGGAGTCCTGGTTCAATCTGGCGCTGCTGCACAAGTTCCGGCACGACTGGGAGCAGGCGCGCGCCGCGGGCCTGCGTGCCGTCGCGCTGCTCGACAAGGAGACCGGCGCCCCCGACTGGTGGAACGTCGGCATCGCCGCGACGGCCCTGCAGGACTGGCCGCTGGCCCGGCGCGCCTGGCAGGCCTACGGGCTGAGGGTGCCGGGCGAGGCCGCCGCGAGCGGCGAACCCGTCGGCATGGACCTGGGCAGCGCTGCCGTGCGGCTGTCGCCCGAGGGCGAGGCCGAGGTCGTGTGGGGCCGCAGGCTCGACCCGGCCCGGATAGAGGTGCTGTCCATCCCGCTGCCGTCGTCCGGCCGCCGCTGGGGCGAGGTCGTCCTGCACGACGGCGTACCGCACGGCGAGCGCACGACGGCCGCCGGCCACAGTTTCCCCGTCTTCGACGAGATCGAGCTCTGGGCGCCCTCGCCCGTCCCGACCTGGGTGGTGCTGCTGGAGGCCGCCACCGAGGAGGACCGGGACGCGCTGGAGCAGCTCGCGGCCGACGCCGGTTTCGCCGCCGAGGACTGGTCGTCCTCCGTCCGGCTGCTCTGCCGGGCCTGCTCCGAGAGCCGGATGCCGAGCGCCGAGGGCGACGGCGAGCACCTGGACCCGCACGACCACAGCGAGCCGGGCCACCCCGGGCCGCTCGGCCACCGCACGGCCGGGGACCTGTGGGTACCGGAGCGCGAGTGCGGGATCGCGGCGCCCGCCGGCCTGGTGCGCGGACTGCTGGACGGCTGGGTGGCGGACAGTCCGGACAGCCGTGAGTGGCGGGATCTCGAGGAAGTCTGCTGACGCAGGGCCGTAGGCTGTACGGAGCAACCAGACGGCACCGAGGAAGGCGTACGGCGGACAATGGCGCAGCAGGAGACGGACCAGCAGGTCAACGATGGTTTCGTCGTGGACACGGAGGACTGTGAGGAGCGCGAGCGGGCGCACCGCGAGCGCGGCACGGCCCGTCCCATCACCGTCGTCGGCAACCCCGTGCTCCACAAGGAGTGCAAGGACGTCACCGAGTTCGACGACAAGCTCGCGGCGCTGATCGACGACATGTTCGCCAGCCAGCGGGCGGCGGAGGGCGTGGGCCTGGCCGCCAACCAGATCGGTGTGGACCTGAAGGTCTTCGTCTACGACTGCCCGGACGACGAAGGCGTACGTCACACCGGCGTCGTCTGCAACCCGGTGCTGCAGGAGCTGCCGCCGGAGCGCCGTGTGCTCGACGACTCGAACGAGGGCTGCCTGTCCGTCCCGACGGCGTACGCCTCGCTGCCCCGCCCGGACTACGCCGAGGTGCACGGACAGGACGCCGAGGGCAGGCCGATCAAGGTGCGCGGCACCGGCTACTTCGCGCGATGCCTGCAGCACGAGACGGACCACCTCTACGGCTACCTGTACATCGACCGGCTCTCGAAGCGCGACCGCAAGGACGCGCTGCGGCAGATGGCGGAGGGCACGCCGCGCTACGAGACCGTGCCGAACGCCTGAAACGACTGACGTCGTGTCCGTGGTGAGGGCCCCGTTCCGGTGACCGGTGCGGGGCCCTCGCCTTGCCGCCGGTGGACTGCCAATGGGCGGACAAATGACGGCTGTCCATGCCCTGTTGACGCGCGTCGACCGTCCCGCCAGTCTCATGCGTGCACTCGCACGTCTCTCATCCGGTGGACTTGCCCTGGAGGGCCGATGCCCAGACGCACCGCACGACTCCTGCTGTCCTTTGTCATGCTCATGGTTGCCAGTGTGGGCGGGGTGATGGCCACGGCCGGTACCGCCCACGCCGACGGCTGCTACACCTGGTCCCGCACCCTCTCCCAGGGGACCTCCGGCGCCGACGTCACCCAGCTCCAGATCCGGGTCGCGGGCTACCCGGGCTACGGTGGCGTCCTCGCCATCGACGGCGACTTCGGCCCGGCGACCGCTGCCGCGGTCAAGCGCTTCCAGTCTGCGTACGGACTCGCCGCCGACGGCATCGCGGGCCCCGCCACCTTCAGCAAGCTCTACGTCCTCCAGGACGACGACTGCACCCCGATCCACTTCAGCTACGCCGAGCTCAACGACTGCAACTCCACCTGGGCGGGCGGTGCGGTGAGCGCGGCCACCGCGAAGTCCAACGCGCTGCGCACGATGTGGAAGCTGGAGGCCATGCGGCACGCCCTCGGCGACCAGCCCATCACCGTGACCAGCGGCTTCCGTTCGTACGCCTGCAACAGCGCGGTCGGCGGAGCCTCCGACAGCCGCCATCTGTACGGTGACGCAGCCGACCTCGGCGCGGGCCCGCACTCCCTGTGCAAGCTCGCCCAGCAGGCTCGTAACCACGGCTTCAACGGCATCCTCGGCCCCGGCTACCCGGGCCACGGCGACCACGCTCACGTCGATCACCGCGCGAGCCGCTTCTGGTCCGCGTCGAGCTGCGGAATCTGAGTTCGCCCGGGTCCGGCCGAACCCACCCGGGCCCGCTGCCCGCTCAGGCCAGCCGGGCCCGCTCAGGCCGCGCGCACCGGCCCGCGGAACGTGCGCCGGTACGTGTGGGGCGTCGTCCCGAGCGTACGGAGGAAGTGGTGGCGCAGCGCGGCCGCGTTGCCGAAGCCCGCGCGGCCCGCGATCGCGCCCACCGTGTCGTCCGTGGCCTCCAGCAACTCCTGCGCCAGCAGCACCCGCTGGCGCAGGAGCCAGCGGTACGGCGTCGTCCCCGTCTCCTGGTGGAAACGGCGCGCGAAGGTCCGCGGTGACATGTGCGCCCGCTCCGCCAGCTGTTCCACGGTCAGCTCACGGTCGAGGTGCCGCTCCATCCAGGCGAGCACCTCGCCCACCGTGTCGCACCGGGTGCGCGGCAGCGGCCGGTCGATGTACTGCGCCTGCCCGCCGTCGCGATGCGGCGGCACGACCATCCTGCGGGCGATCTTGTTGGCGACCTCCGGACCGTATTCACTGCGCACGAGATGCAGGCAGGCGTCGATCGCGGCCGCGGTGCCGGCCGACGTGATCACCGGCCCTTCGTCGACGTAGAGCACATCGGGGTCGACGAGCGCCCGCGGACAGCGGCCGGCCAGTGCGGCGGCATGGCGCCAGTGAGTGGTGCAGTGCCGGCCGTCGAGCAGCCCCGCGGCACCCAGCACGAAGGCCCCGGTGCACACGGAGAGCACCCGCGCACCCCGGTCGACGGCAGCGCGCAGCGCCTCCAGCAGATCCTGCGGGTACTCACGCTCCGTGTAGTTGCTCCCGGTCGGCACGGCGATCAGATCGGCCTCCGCCAGCCGGTCGAGGCCGTGTTCCACGGACAGCGTGAAACCGGCGTGGGTGCGCAGTTGCGGCCCCTCCGCCGAGGCCACGGCGAAGTCGTGGACCGGGAGCCCGTCGTCGCTGCGGTCGAGGCCGAAGACCTCACAGAGGACTCCGAGTTCGAAGGGGTGTACGCCGTCGAGCAGGACGGCTGCCACGTTCTTCAGCATGGATCCAGTGTGGCAGTAATTCGATGGTTGCCGACAGTCCTGCCACTGATATTCCAGGGGCCCGACGACGAGAGTGGAGGGCATGAACACATTCCTCACCTACCTCGTCATCGTCGGGATGCTCGTGCTCGTCGGCCTTCCGCCACTCGTCGGGTACGCAAGGGACCGCGCCGTCGACCGCGGGCTGCGTGAGGCGGAGCGCCGGGACGCGGAGCGGGCAGGGGCCCGGACCGTCACTCGGTCCGGGCCCCCGCCCGCATGTGTCCGGCAGAACCGTCAGAAGTCCTCGTCCAGGTCGACGGAGCCCTCGACCGCCACCTGATACGCGGACGGCCGGCGCTCGAAGAAGTTCGTCAGCTCCTGGACGCCCTGGAGCTCCATGAAGGAGAACGGATTCTGCGAGCCGTAGACCGGCGCGAAGCCGAGCCGGGTGAGCCGCTGGTCGGCGACGCACTCCAGGTACTCGCGCATCGACTCGGTGTTCATGCCCGGCAGGCCGTCACCGCACAGATCGCGCCCGAACTGCAGCTCCGCCTCCACCGCCTCCTTCAGCATGTCGGTGACCTGCTGCCGGAGTTCGTCGTCGAAGAGCTCCGGCTCCTCCTTGCGGACCGTGTCCACGACCTCGAAGGCGAAGTTCATGTGCATCGTCTCGTCCCGGAACACCCAGTTCGTCCCGGTGGCGAGACCGTGCAGCAGGCCGCGGGAGCGGAACCAGTACACATAGGCGAAGGCGCCGTAGAAGAACAGCCCCTCGATGCACGCCGCGAAGCAGATCAGGTTCAGCAGGAAGCGGCGGCGGTCGGCCCTGGTCTCCAGACGGTCGATCGTCTCGACGGAGTCCATCCACGTGAAGCAGAACTGCGCCTTCTCGCGGATCGAGGGGATGTTCTCGACGGCGGCGAAAGCTGCCGCGCGGTCCTCCGGGTCGGGAAGGTAGGTGTCCAGCAGCGTCAGATAGAACTGGACGTGCACGGCCTCCTCGAAGAGCTGGCGGGAGAGATACAGCCGCGCCTCGGGGGAGTTGATGTGCTTGTAGAGCGTCAGCACGAGGTTGTTCGCGACGATCGAGTCGCCGGTCGCGAAGAAGGCCACGAGCCGGCCGATCATGTGCTGCTCCCCGGGGGAGAGCTTGGCGAGGTCGGCGACGTCGGAGTGGAGGTCGACCTCCTCCACGGTCCAGGTGTTCTTGATGGCGTCCCGGTAGCGCTCGTAGAAGTCCGGGTAGCGCATCGGACGGAGTGTCAGTTCGAAGCCCGGGTCGAGCAGATTCTTCGGAATTCGGGAGGAGTCGGCGCGAAGCGCCGTCGTTGAGGGGTGGTGGTCGGGCGACGGGTGGGACATTACTGGCAGGCCTCGCAGGACTCGGGGTTTTCAAGGGAGCAGGCGATCGCGTCGGCGTCGGGGGCCGCCTGCTGCAGGGGGACGGTGGTGGCGACCGGCCTCGCGCCGGATGCGGCACGGGCGATGCGGGTCGCCGGGCGGGAGCGCAGGTAGTACGTCGTCTTCAGGCCCTGCTTCCAGGCGTACGCGTACATCGAGCTGAGCTTGCCGATGGTCGGCGTCTCCATGAAGAGGTTCAGCGACTGCGACTGGTCCAGGAACGGGGTGCGGGCCGCCGCCATGTCGATCAGGCCGCGCTGTGGGATCTCCCACGCCGTGCGGTACAGCTCCCGCACGTCCGCCGGGATCCAGTTGAGGCCCTGCACCGAGCCGCTGGAGTCGCGCAGCGCCTCCCGGGTCTGCGCGTCCCAGACGCCCAGCTTCTTCAGGTCGTCCACGAGATAGGAGTTGACCTGCAGGAACTCACCGGACAGAGTCTCGCGCTTGAAGAGATTGGAGACCTGGGGCTCGATGCACTCGTACACGCCCGCGATCGAGGCGATGGTCGCGGTCGGCGCGATCGCGAGGAGGAGGGAGTTGCGCATGCCGCTGGTCGCGATCCGCTCGCGCAGGGCCGCCCAGCGCTCGGGCCAGGTGAGCTCGACGTCGTAGTGGTCGGGGTGCAGCACTCCGCGCGCGGCGCGCGTCTGCTCCCAGGCGGGCAGCGGGCCGTTGCGCTCGGCGAGTTCGCACGACGCCTCGTACGCCGCCAGCATGATCCGCTCGGAGAGGCGCGTGGAAAGGGCCTTCGCCTCCGCCGAGTCGAAGGGCAGCCGGAGCTTGAAGAGGACGTCCTGGAGGCCCATCGCGCCGAGGCCCACCGGGCGCCACCTGGCGTTGGAGCGGCCCGCCTGCTCGGTCGGGTAGAAGTTGATGTCGACGACGCGGTCGAGGAAGGTCACGGCCGTGCGGACGGCCTCGTCGAGCCGCTCCCAGTCGATGTCACCGGCCGGGGTGACGAAGGCGCCCAGGTTGACCGAGCCCAGGTTGCAGACGGCCGTCTCGCCGTCGTTCGTGACCTCGATGATCTCGGTGCAGAGGTTGGAGGAGTGCACGACCGTGCCGGGCTCGGCGGTCTGGTTGGCGGTCCGGTTGGAGGCGTCCTTGAAGGTCATCCAGCCGTTGCCGGTCTGCGCGAGGGTGCGCATCATGCGGCCGTAGAGGTCGCGGGCCGGAATGGTCCTGCGGGCGAGGCCTGCCGCCTCCGCCTTCCGGTACGCGGCGTCGAAGTCGTCGCCCCACAGGTCCACGAGCTCGGGCACATCGGCCGGGGAGAAGAGGGACCAGTCGGCGTCCGCGTTCACCCGGCGCATGAACTCGTCGGGGATCCAGTGCGCGAGGTTGAGGTTGTGCGTACGGCGCGCCTCCTCGCCCGTGTTGTCGCGCAGCTCCAGGAACTCCTCGATGTCCGCGTGCCAGGTCTCCAGGTAGACGCAGGCCGCGCCCTTGCGGCGGCCGCCCTGGTTCACGGCGGCGACCGACGAGTCGAGGGTCCGCAGGAACGGCACGATGCCGTTGGAGTGGCCGTTGGTGCCGCGGATCAGCGAACCGCGTGAGCGGATACGGGAGTACGAGAGGCCGATGCCGCCCGCGTGCTTCGAGAGCCGTGCGACCTGGTGGTAGCGGTCGTAGATGGAGTCGAGCTCGTCGAGGGGGGAGTCCAGCAGATAGCACGACGACATCTGCGGGTGGCGGGTGCCGGAGTTGAAGAGCGTGGGGGACGAGGGCAGATAGTCGAGCCGGCTCATCAGCCCGTAGAGCGCGGCGACTTCGTCGAGGGCGCGGACCGAGTCGTCCTCGGCGAGCCCGGCGGCCACGCGCAGCATGAACTGCTGCGGCGTCTCGATGACCTTGCGTGCGATCGGGTGCCGCAGGAGGTAGCGGCTGTAGAGCGTGCGCAGACCGAAGTAGCCGAAGCGGTCGTCCGCGGCGCCGTCGATCAGCGCGTCGAGCCGGGCGGAATGGGTGCGTACGAACGCGGCGGTCCGGTCCGCGATCAGGCCCTCGCGGTGGCCCACGGCGATGGAGTCGGAGAAGGCGGCCGCCCCCTGTGAGGTCGCCTCCTCCGTGATGGTGAGGCTCAGCAGCCGGGCCGCGAGCCGCGAGTACGCCGGGTCCTCGGAGATCAGCCCCGCGGCCGCCTCGGTCGCGAGCTCCCGCAGCTCGGCCTCGTCCGAGCCCGCCTGCCGGCCGCGGAGCGCGGCGGCGGCGACCCGGCCCGGGTCGGTGTCGGGGAGGTCGGCGGTGAGGTCGGTCAGGGTCCGCAGCAGCGCGGTGCCTGGCCCATCGGCTCGGTCTGCACGCTGCACTGAAGCAGGATCGGGCGGCGCGATGGTCACGGGGTGCTCTCCCTCGCTCGGCTCGGGGCCGGCGGGGCGCTCGGGGCACGGGCGCACGCCTGTGGGGGCAGGTGCGCCGCGTCCACCGGCCTTTCCGCGAGGCCCGGACGTTCGGGCACCCGGGCCGGACGGTCCGGGCGCACCGTCGGCAGGTCCTTGGACTCGCAGGCGCGCGCACATGCACGCCGGCACACCATTGCGGGACAGTTCCGGGTTCGCACCGGATTCCCCTGCGGCGACAGCGAGCATGAGCATACATGTGGGGGCGGGGAGTTACATCACCCACCACATGTTGTGTCACGGCGTCGGACGGAGCTCCAGGGCGTACGTCAGCAGGGCCAGCCCGGGGATCGGCTCCCAGTCCCGCTCGGGGGTCCGTACGAAGCCCAGACGCTCGTAGATGCGGTGCGCGGTGTGCATCGAGGGCTGCGTGGACAGGACGAGCCGCACGCACCCGTCGGTGGCCAGTGCCCGGTCGACGCACGTCCGGACGAGCGCCTCGCCGGCGCCCTTGCCACGGCCCTCCCTGGCCACGGCGAGCATCCGGAACTCGGCCTCGCCCTCGCGAGCGATGTCGGCCCACGGGCCGCCGGACGCGACGAAGGTCACCCCGCCCAGCACCCGTCCCTGCGCCTCCACGGCGACCAGTACCTCGGCGTCCTCGACGCGCGCCGCCACGTCCCGCAAGGTGTGCAGGTACTCGTCGTCCTCCCCGAAGTCGAGCAGCCCGTCCCCGAGGTACGCCTCCGCCGTGATCGCCCCGAGCGTCTCGTACTCGGCGGGCTCGGCGCGCCTGATGATGAAGTCCATGCCGGCAGTCTTCCTCACGGCGGCGACGGCGGTCCGGGCGAGCACCGGCGCCCGTCGAGGGCCCTGCCGTGAGACGGCGATCGGCGCAGGCTCACCGAGCCTGCGCCGATCGCGGACGAGAGCCTCCCGTGGGTCAGTGCGTGCTCGCGCCGACCGTGGGGAGCTCCGCCTTGACGCCCGCGTCCCCCGCGTCCGCCGTGTAGTCCTCCGGGGACGTCTCGTCGATCCCGTCCGGCGCCTTCACCGCACGCAGCACGAACGTCAGGACGACCGTGACCACCACGTTCAGCACAAAGGCCGTCAGGCCGATGTAGCCGATCTCCCCGATCCCGGGAATCTCCGCCGACGACCCACCGAAGTGCTTCTGTGTGGGGCTCGCGACCCCGTACGCCGCCATCGTGCCGTACAGCATGCCGACCGCCCAGCCCGCGATCAGTGCCCAGCGGTGGAACCACCGTGTGAAGAGGCCGCCGACCAGTGCCGGGAAGGTCTGCAGGATCCAGATGCCGCCCAGCAGCTGGAAGTTGATGGCGACCGTCTTGTCCATCGTCAGGACGAAGGCCAGCGCGCCCACCTTCACCAGCAGCGACACCAGCTTCGACACCTTGGTCTCCTGCGCCGGTGTCGCGTCCGGCTTCAGGAAGTCCTTGTAGATGTTCCGCGTGAAGAGGTTCGCCGCGGCGATCGACATGATCGCTGCAGGCACCAGCGCGCCGATCCCGATGGCCGCGAAGGCCACACCCGCGAACCAGTCGGGGAACATGTTCTCGAACAACTGCGGGATGGCGAGCTGACCGTTGGTCACCTTCACCCCGGCAGCGATCGCCATGAAGCCGAGCAGCGCCAGCAGTCCCAGCATCAGCGAGTACAGCGGCAGGATCGTCGTGTTGCGCCGGATCACCTCACGGCTGCGCGAGGACAGCGTCGCCGTGATCGAGTGCGGATACATGAAGAGCGCGAGCGCCGAGCCGAGCGCCAGCGTGGCGTAACCCCACTGGCCCAGCTCCCCGGGCACCAGCGCGCCTCGCGGCTTGTCCGTCGCCGGGTTGATCTGCGCGTACGCTTCGCCCGCCTTGGCGAAGATGTCGTCGAAGCCGCCGAGCTTGATCGGGATGTAGATGATCGCGACCGCGATCACGATGTAGATCAGCGTGTCCTTGACGAAGGCGATCAGCGCCGGCGCCCGCAGCCCGGACGAGTAGGTGTACGCCGCCAGCACACCGAAGGCGATCAGCAGCGGCAGATCCTTGATGAACCAGTTCGTGTTCTCGCCGCCGCCGACGCCCATGACGTCCAGCACGGCCTGGATGCCGACGAGCTGCAGGGCGATGTACGGCATCGTCGCGAGGATGCCGGTCACCGCGACCGCCAGCGACAGCCCCTTCGAGCCGAAGCGCCCGCGCACGAAGTCGGACGTCGTCACATAGCCGTGCTTGTGCGACACGGACCACAGTCGCGGCAGGAAGGTGAAGATCAGCGGATAGACGAGGATCGTGTACGGCACCGCGAAGAAGCCCGCCGCGCCCGCCGCGTAGATCGCCGCGGGTACGGCGACGAAGGTGTACGCGGTGTAGAGGTCGCCGCCCAGCAGGAACCAGGTCACCCAGGTGCCGAACGAGCGGCCGCCCAGGCCCCATTCGTCCAGGCTGTTCTCGTTCTCGGCCCTGCGCCAGCGCGACGCGAGGAAGCCCATGACCGTGACGGCCAGGAAGAAGAAGATGAAGACGGCGAGTGCGACGCCGTTCACGCCGTCCTTCACTTCGACGCACCTTCCTTGCGGGCGCGCTGGTCACGCTGCCACAGCACGTAGGCCACCATCGTCAGCGCCGTCGAGACGACGACCCAGAGCATCTGGTACCAGTAGAAGAACGGGATCCCGGCGAAGGTGGGCTCGACCTTCGCGTACGAGCCGACCCAGAGCATCGCGACGAACGGCGCGATCAGGCAGAGGGCCACGACCGTCCGTACCGGCGTGACGATCGGTTTTCTGTGTTCGGGTACTTCGGGCATGAGCGGCTCCGTCCCGTCGCTGATCAGCTGCGCTGATGTAACGCGCACGAAATCTAGGCGACGGTTCCGCTTGATGGAACCCTTGTCCGAATAACGGACGCGGCAATCGCCGAGCGGCTCGGGTCGGCCGCTCAGCGGCCGAATTCGACCGCTCGGCGGCTGATTCCGACCGCTCAACCGCTCGTCCGGACCGTTCGGCCGCCGCCCGGGATACCCCGGGGCACGGCCGGCCCGTCTCCGCCCGCCGCGGCCGCGCGACGCTGTGCTGTTCCGGAGGCCGGCCCCCGGACTCCCCGGCCCTCAGTCCGACTCGGGCCGCTGCAGCCTCGCGACGAACTTGTACCGGTCGCCGCGGTACACCGACCGCACCCACTCCACCGGCTCGCCGTTCCTGTCCAGCGAGTGCCGGGACAGCATCAGCATCGGCAGGCCCACGTCCGTACCGAGCAGTCCCGCCTCGCGGGGCGTGGCCAGGGAGGTCTCGATCGTCTCCTCGGCCTCCGCCAGATGGACGTCGTACACCTCGGCCAGCGCCGTGTACAGGGACGTGTACTTGACCAGCGACCGCCGCAGCGCGGGGAAGCGCTTCGCCGACAGATGGGTCGTCTCGATCGCCATCGGCTCGCCGCTCGCCAGCCGCAGCCGCTCGATCCGCAGCACCCGGCCGCCCGGCGAGATGTCCAGCAGGCCGGCCAGTGTGTCGTCGGCCGTGACGTATCCGATGTCCAGTAGTTGAGAGGTGGGCTCCAGGCCCTGTGCCTTCATGTCCTCGGTGTAGGAGGTGAGTTGGAGGGCCTGCGACACCTTGGGCTTCGCGACGAAGGTGCCCTTGCCCTGGATCCGTTCCAGCCGGCCCTCGACGACCAGCTCCTGGAGGGCCTGCCGGACCGTCGTGCGCGAGGTGTCGAACTCGGCGGCGAGCGTGCGTTCGGGCGGTACGGGCGTGCCGGGCGGCAGTGTCTCCGTCATGTCGAGCAAGTGCCTTTTGAGCCGGTAGTACTTGGGCACGCGCGCGGTACGGGTTCCCGTCCCGTTCTCCGCCTCGGTGCCGCCCCCGTCCGTGGCCATGGCCTGCCTTCCCGACTCGTGTGCTGCTGCCGTCACCGGCACCTCCGTCTGTTGCGGCTCACATGGTGGCACGCTCCGGTCACGGGTCGTCGCCCTCCCTCAGGTGTCGGTCCGATAACGGACGCGACAGCCCTTCTTATACACCCTTGACACCCCTAAAGGTCTAGGCCAAGCTCCCGAGTACTGGTCTAAACCATTAAAGACCAAGTCCCAGCCCCACGAGCAGTACTCGGCGTATGTCTCCGTATGTCTTCGCGGTGGGCGGGGGGTTGCAGCATCCCTGAGGAGGGTGGCGTGAAGCGCAAGCTCATCGCGGCGATCGGCGTCGCGGGCATGATGGTCAGCATTGCCGCATGTGGCTCCGACAGCGACAAGGGCGGCGAGGGCAAGAGCGACGCCGGGGGCAACAAGACTCTCACCGTCTGGGTCATGGACGGGTCCGCTCCGGAGGCCTGGATCGCGGAGGTCAACAAGGAGTTCGAGGCCAAGCACAAGGGCGTCAAGGTCAAGGTCGAGACCCAGCAGTGGAACGGAATCCAGGAGAAGGTCACCACGGCCCTCTCCGAGGACACCCCGCCGGACGTCCTCGAGCTCGGCAACACCCAGACCGCCGGCTACGCCGTCACCGGTGGCCTCGCCGACCTCACCGGGGACAAGGCCGAGCTCGGCTACGACGGTTGGAACAAGGGCATGCTCACCTCCGCCGAGCTGGACGGTAAGCTCTACTCCGCCCCGTGGTACGCCGCGAACCGTGTCGTCGTCTACGACAAGGCCCTCTTCAAGAAGGCCGGCGTGAACCCGCCGAAGACCCGCGACGAGTGGCTCGCCGGTCTGAAGAAGATCAAGGCGTCGGACTCCAAGGTCCAGCCGATCTACCTGCCCGGCCAGAGCTGGTACGTGTACGCCGGTTTCGTCTGGGACGAGGGCGGTGACCTCGCGGTCAAGGACGGCGACAAGTGGAAGGGCAACCTGTCCTCCCCCGAGGCGGTCGCGGCGATGAACTTCTACAAGGAGCTGCAGTCCTACTCGACCGCCCCGAAGGACAAGGACGAGGCGACGCCGCAGCAGTCCACGGACGTCGTCCCCAAGGGCGGGGTCGCGTCCTGGATCGGTCTCGGCTGGGAGGCCGGCGGCGCGATCGACGCGATGAAGACGGCAGGCAAGACCGCCGACTTCGGCTACTTCCCGATCCCGGGCAAGACCGCCGACAAGCCGGGCTCCGTCTTCTTCGGCGGCTCGAACCTCGCCGTCGCCGAGCGCTCCGCCAACAAGGACCTGGCCAAGGAGTGGCTGGCCCTGGCGGCCGGCAAGGACCACATGGCCAAGTACGCCCAGGCGACCGAGGGCGGCCTGCTGCCGAACAACGACGCCGCGCAGTTCACGCCGCCGGCCGGTTCCTTCGCCGAGGCGATGGCGCTGTCCGCGCCCGTCGGCAAGATCACCCCGGTCACCCCGGGCTGGGCGAACGTCGAGACCGCGCCCAACCCGATCAAGGAGTACATGACCAAGGTGCTCAAGGGTGAGGACGCCAAGAAGGCCGGCGAGGCGGCCGACAAGGTGATCACCGAGCGCGTCAACCAGGAGTAGTCGCAGCTGCCCGATGGTGCGGTCGGCGCCCCGCGCACCGACCGCACCACCGGCCTTCGCACCGACCAGCGGCCCGCTTCGTCGCGGGCCGCGCCCGATGGGCACGGGAGCCCCAGAACCGCGAGGAAGAGGACCATGACCGTGGACTCCCAGGGAGCGGTGGCCTCCGCTCCTCCGGACGCGCCCCGGGGGGCGGCAGGGACGGCGAACACCCCGCCACCGCCTTCCGGAACGAAGGAGGTTCTTCAGCCTCCTCGAGGCAGACGCGCGCTGCCCGGCGGACTGCTGCCGTACCTGCTGGTCGCACCGGCGGTCCTCAGCATGGCGGTGCTGCTGCTCTATCCGTTGATCCGGAACGTGATCCTCGCCTTCCAGCAGGTCAACCGAAGAGAGCTGATCACCCGCAAGCCCGAGTGGATCGGGTTCGACAACTTCACCGAGCTGCTGGGGGATCCGGACTTCTGGACCGTCGCCCTGCGGAGCGTCGCGTTCACCGCCGCCAACGTCGTCCTCATCATGGGCATCGGCACGCTGATCGGCCTGCTCCTGAACCGGCTCGGCAAGAAGATGCGACTGGTGCTCTCGCTGGCACTGATCCTCGCCTGGGCGATGCCGATCGTCGCGTCCGTCACCGTCTTCCGCTGGCTCTTCGACGAGCAGTTCGGCGTCATGAACTGGCTGATGCGCACACTCGGCTTCGCCGGCTACGAGCAGCACAACTGGTTCGAGACCGGTCTGTCCACCCTCGTCATCGTGACGGTCCTGGTGGCCTGGGGCTCGATCCCGTTCGTCGCACTGAACATGTACGCCGGTCTCACCACGATCGGGACCGAGCTCTACGAGGCGGCGCGGATGGACGGCGCGGGCGGCTGGCGGACCTTCTGGTCGGTGGTCTTCCCGAACCTGAAGCCCTTCTTCATGGTCACGACGTTTCTGGAGATCATCTGGGTCTTCAAGGCGTTCACCCAGGTCTACGCCATGAACGCCGGCGGCCCCGACCGGGCGTCCGAGACCCTCCCCGTCTACGCGTACATCACCGGCCCCGGCCAGGGGCACTACGGTCTCGCCGCGGCGATCTCGGTGCTCACCATCGTCATGCTGATCGCCGTCATGTCCTTCTACTTCCGTCTCATCCTGAAGCAGGAGGAGCAGCAGTGACCGCCACCTCCCCGACCGCACCCGTGCGCCGCAGGAAGCCGCTCCGGCCCGCCGTGATCGCCAAGAACGCGGCCGCGCTCGTCATCGCGGCCCTGTTCGCCTTCCCCGTCTACTGGATGGTCGCCTCCTCGCTGAAGCCGCAGAGCGAGATCCTCAGCAAGGACCCGGTCTTCGTCTTCACCCCGACGACCGAGAACTACACGACCGCCACCGGCGTCGACCTGTTCTGGACGTATGTCGTCAACAGCCTCACCGTGACCGTCGGCGCCGTGCTGATCGCCCTGGTGATCGCCCTGGCCGCGAGCTTCGCGATCGCCCGGATGAGGTTCCGCGGCCGAAGGGGCCTGGTCCTCGCCGTGATGATGGCCCAGATGGCGCCCTGGGAGGTCATGGTCATCGTGATGTACATGATCGCCCGCGACCAGGACATGCTGAACAGCATCCCGCTGCTCACGGCGATCTACTTCGTCATGGTGCTGCCTTTCACCATCTGGACGCTGCGCGGCTTCATCGCCGCCGTGCCGGTGGAGCTCGAGGAGGCCGCGCTCATCGACGGCTGCAACCGCGGCCAGGCCTTCGTCAAGGTGATCTTCCCGCTCCTCGCACCCGGTCTGATGGCGACCTCGCTCTTCGGCTTCATCACCGCATGGAACGAGTTCGCCATGGTCCTGATCCTCAACAAGGAGAAGGAGGCGCAGACCCTGACGCTGTGGCTGACGCAGTTCCAGACCGCCTTCGGCGACGACTGGGGCGCCACCATGGCCGCTTCCACGCTCTTCGCCCTGCCCGTGCTCATCGTCTTCGTCTTCCTCCAGCGCAGGGCCGTCGGCGGCATGACCGCCGGCGCGGTGAAGGGATAACGCCACCGTGACGACGCTCGCACACCGCACCGACACGCTCACGCGTGACGCACTCGCCGTCCTCCAGCCCGGCTTCGTCGGCACCGCCGCGCCCGAGTGGCTGCTGCGCCGGATCGGCGAAGGGCTCTCGTCCGTGGGCCTGTTCGGCCGCAACATCGCCTCGCCCGAGCAGCTCGCCGCGCTCACCGCGCAGTTGCGGGCCGAGCGGGACGACGTACTCGTCGCCATCGACGAGGAGGGCGGGGACGTCACCCGCCTGGAAGTCCGTACCGGCTCATCCTTCCCCGGCAACTGCGCCCTCGGATCCGTCGACGACGTCGAGCTGACCCGGGGCGTGGCCGCGGAGCTGGGCCGCCGGCTCGCCGCATGCGGGGTCGATCTGAACTGGGCCCCTTCGGCTGATGTGAACTCAAATCCGAACAATCCCGTCATCGGCGTGCGTTCCTTCGGTGCCGATCCCCTGCTGGTGGCCCGGCACACCGCCGCATACGTCGAGGGAATGCAGTCCGCAGGAGTGGCTGCATGCACCAAGCACTTCCCGGGGCACGGCGACACCGCCGTCGACTCGCATGACGCACTGCCCCGCATCGATGTGGACTTGGCCACGTTGCACGCCCGTGAGCTGCTGCCTTTCCGCGCAGCCATCGCAGCGGGTTCCAAGTCGGTCATGAGCGCGCATATCCTGCTGCCTGCGCTCGACCCGGACCGCCCGGCGACCCTGAGCCCGCAGACCCTCACCGGTCTGCTGCGCCAGGAGTTGGGCTTCGACGGACTCATCGTCACGGATGGCATGGAGATGCAGGCCATCGCCGCGACACACGGAATCGAGCGCGGCAGTGTCCTCGCGATCGCCGCCGGTGCCGACGCGATCTGTGTCGGTGGCGGCCTGGCCGACGAGGACACCGTGCTGCGGCTGCGCGATGCGCTGGTCACCGCGGTGCGCGAGGGCGAGCTGCCCGAGGAACGACTGGCCGACGCGGCCGCTCGCGTGCGCGCGCTCGCGGAGTGGACCAGAGGGGCCAGGGGGGCGGCATCGGAGCCGGGCGCGGCTTCACAGGAGGGGACCGCGCCCGGCACCGACATCGGCCTCGTCGCGGCGCGGCGGGCGGTGCGTGTCACGGCGGGGAAGCGGCCCTTCGAGCCCCTGACCTCGGCGCCTTACGTCGCCGCGTTCACCGCGGTCGCCAACATCGCCGTCGGCGACGAGACCCCTTGGGGCGTCGCGGCGGAACTGGCCCGGCTGCTCCCGGGTACGGAGACGGGAAGGTACGCGGACGCCGCGGTCGACGACGTCCTCCTGGCCGCGGGGGACCGCCGGATCGTCGCGGTCGTGCGCGACGCCCACCGGCACACGTGGATGGCCCAGTCCCTGGACGCCCTCCTCGCGGCCCGCCCCGACACGATCGTCGTCGAGATGGGCCTCGACCAGGCCCCACCGCGGGGCGCACTCCACGTCGCCACCCTGGGCGCGGCACGGGTCTGCGGCATCGCGGCCGCCGAAGTGGTCTGCGGGCGGTCGCTCCCCTAGCCAGGGCGATGGGGTCCCTCCGGGCGAAGCTCGGGGGACAGTGGGTGGCCCGCTGCCGTACAGCCACGGAAGCCGGGCCGCCCCCGCGCGGGGGGGGGCCGGCGTACGGCGGGGGGGGGTAGCCGGGCGGCGGGGGGGGGGCCGCCCCCCCCGCGGGGGGTTGGGGGCCCCGCGGGGCTCGGGGGGGGGTTCGGGGGGGGGCCGGGGGCCGACACCCCCCGCACGGGGGCCCCCCCCGGGGGGGGGGCGGCCCGGCTTCCGTCGTCCGGGGTACGCGGCGCGGCAGGGGGCCTACAGGCCCTGCCAGGCCGGCTTGTTCGCGTAGGTGTGCCGGAAGTAGTCCGCAAGCTTCAGCTTCGACGCGGCGGCCTCGTCCACGACCACCGTCGCATGCGGATGCAACTGCAGCGCCGAGGCGGGGCACACGGCCGCAACCGGCCCCTCGACGGTGGCCGCGACCGCCTCCGCCTTGCCCTCGCCCGTGGCCAGCAGCACCAGGTGCCGGGCGTCCAGAATCGTCCCGATCCCCTGAGTGATCACGTGATGCGGCACCTGGTCGATGTCGCCGTCGAAGAAGCGCGCGTTGTCCACCCGCGTCTGCTCGGTCAGCGTCTTGATCCGCGTGCGCGACGCGAGCGACGAGCACGGCTCGTTGAACCCGATGTGCCCGTCCGTCCCGATGCCGAGCAGCTGGAGGTCCACCCCGCCCGCCGCGGCCAGGGCGGCGTCGTACGCCTCGCACGCGCCCTGCACGTCCTCCGCGGACCCGTCCGGGCCCAGGAATGCCTCCGCGTCGAGTCCGAGCGGCTCGACGACTTCGCGCAGGACGACCGAGCAGTACGACTCGGGGTGCCCGGCCGGCAGGCCCACGTACTCGTCAAGCTGGGCGATCCGCGCGCGCGACGCGTCCACCTCGCCCGACCGGACCTTCGCCGAGAGGGCTTCGTAGACGGGCAGCGGGGTCGATCCGGTGGCCACACCGAGCAGCGCGTCGGGCTTGCGGCGGAGCAGGTGCGCGATGCCCTCCGCAATGAGTTCCCCGCCGGCATGGGCGTCCGGGACGATGACAACTTCCACGCTGGGCCTGCCGATCGGTCGATGGTATGTGGTATAGACCAATCTAGCAGAATCGGGTGGCGCCACGGTGAATGCCGGCTGGCGGGGGTGAGGTCCTCCGTGGTCGACTGAGCCTGACGGCGACGCCGGCCATCACACGTTTGGGAGGCACCCAGCATGTCCGCCACGACGTCCGCCGAGCACAGCGAGCATCCGGGACGGATCATGTCCGGCGAGATGGCGGAGCAGCCCGCGGTGCTGCGCCGGATCCTCGACCAGGGGGCTCCGCGGATCCGCGAGGTCGCCGCCGCGATCGCCGGGCGCAAGCCCCGTTTCGTGCTCCTCACCGCACGCGGCACGTCCGACAACGCCGCCCTCTACGCCAAGTACCTGCTGGAGATCCAGCTCGGGCTGCCCTGCGGGCTCACGTCCATGTCGACGACGACGGCGTACGGCGCGAAGCCGAACCTCACCGACGTCCTCGTCGTCACCGTCAGCCAGTCCGGCGGCTCGCCCGACCTGGTGGCCTCCACGCAGGCCGCCAGGAACGCGGGTGCGGTCACCCTGGCGGTGACGAACAACCCGGACTCGCCGCTCGCCGCGGTCTCCGAGTACCACATCGACATCCTCGCCGGCCCGGAGAGGGCGCTCCCCGCGACCAAGACGTACACCGCGTCCCTGCTGTCCCTGTACCTCTTCGTCGAGGGTCTGCGGGGCGGGGACGGTTCGGCGGCGCAGGTCCTGCCGGGGCTCGCCGAGCGGATCCTGGCCCGCCAGGACGAGGTCAGGTCCCTGGCCGCGCGCTACCGCTTCGCCGAGCGCATGGTGATCACGTCCCGGGGTTACGGCTATCCGACCGCCAAGGAGGCGGCCCTGAAGCTGATGGAGACGAGCTACATCCCGGCTCTGTCCTACTCCGGGGCCGATCTGCTGCACGGTCCGCTGGCCATGGTCGACAACATCTCCCCGGTGATCGCCGTCGTCACGGACGGCCGCGGCGGTGAGGCCCTCCAGCCGGTCCTCGACCGCCTCCGCGGCCGTGGGGCCGACCTCTTCGTGGTCGGTCCCAAGCGCCAGGTCGATGCCGCGTCCGCGGGCTTCGTGCTGCCCACGGAGGGCGTGGCGGAGGAGGTCCAGCCCGTCCTGGAGATCCTCCCCCTCCAGCTGCTGGCGTACGAGGTCACCATCGCCCGCGGCCAGGACCCGGACGCGCCGCGCGCTCTCGCCAAGGTCACCGAGACCCGCTGATCCGGCCGGTCCGGCGGCACCACCCTCGGAAAAACCCACGGGCCGCGGCGCCGGGACGGGACCCTCAGCCCGTCCGGCACCGCAGCCCGGAGTTGCTCGGCCGGCGGGTGTGCGTCCCACGCGGCCGTGGCGAGGCAGCGGCGCAGTCAGGGCAGAGAGCGCCGGGTGCCTCGGTCCGTCCTCCTGTGCGGGGAGGGCGGAAGTTGTTGAGTCATTGTGGACTAGACCATTCTTGTCTGTCCATCCATACGTTCGGACTGTTTTGGGGGCCATCCTCCACCACGGAGCCCCGTCCCGTCAGGTTCATACCGAAGGTACGCTCGCAGCGTGCCCTCCATGAACGACCTCGTACGCCAGCACACCGCTCTGAGTGAGTCCGACCTCGAGTGGCTGCACCTGCTGGTCTCGGAGTGGCAGCTGCTCTCCGACCTCTCCTTCGCCGACCTCGTCCTCTGGGTGCCCACCCTCGACGGCACGCGCTATGTCTCCGTCGCCCAGATGCGGCCGAACACCGGCCCCACCTCCTATCAGGACGACATGGTCGGCCATTTGGTTCCCCGTGGCCGCCGCCCGCTGCTCGACGCGGCACTGGATGAGGGCCGGATCGTGCGCGAGGGCGACCCGGAGTGGCGCGAGGAAGTGCCGGTGCGGGTCGAGTCCATCCCCGTACGCCGCGAGGGCCGCGTCCTCGGCGTCATCGCCCGCAACACCAATCTGCTGACCGTGCGCACCCCGAGCCGGCTCGAGCTCACGTACCTACAGTCGGCATCGGACCTCGCGCAGATGATCGCCGCCGGCTCCTTCCCCTTCCCCGGGCAGCAGGTCGACATGGACGCGTCCCCGCGCGCCGGCGACGGACTGATCCGCCTCGACGCCGACGGAATCGTCCAGTACGCGTCCCCGAACGCGCTCTCCGCGTACCACCGTCTCGGCCTCGCCGCCGACCTCGTCGGACAGCACCTCGGTCAGATCACCGCCGAACTCGCCCCGTCCCGCGGCCCGGTCGACGAGGCCCTGGTCAAGCTCGCCAGCGGATACGCGCCCCGCGAGACCGAGGTGGAGGGCAGCGGCGGGGTGATCCAGCTGCGCGCCATCCCGCTCAAGCCCAAGGGCACCCGGATCGGCTCTCTCATCCTGCTCCGCGACGTCACCGAACTCCGCCGCCGTGAACGCGAGTTGATCACCAAGGACGCCACCATCCGGGAGATCCACCACCGGGTGAAGAACAACCTCCAGACGGTCGCCGCGCTCCTGCGGCTGCAGGCCCGCCGGATGGATTCGGTACGCGGCCGCGAGGCGCTCGACGAGGCCGTACGCCGCGTCGGCTCCATCGCGATCGTCCACGAGACGCTCTCTCAGAACCTCGACGAGCGCGTCGAGTTCGACGAGATCGCCGACCGGGTCGTCGCGATGGTCGCGGAGATCTCCCCGGGAAAGGTCGTGTGCCGCCGTACCGGGCGCTGCGGAATCCTGGACGCCGAGGTGGCGACCCCGCTCTCGATGGTCCTGACCGAGGTCCTGCAGAACGCCCTGGAGCACGCCTTCGCCCCGGGGGAGCACGGCACGGTCGAGGTCGCGGCGATGCGCGGCGGCCCGCGTGGCCAGGAGCGGCTGCTGATCACGGTCCAGGACGACGGCCGCGGTCTGCCGGAAGGCTTCGATCCGCAGCGGGCCGGCAATCTGGGTCTCCAGATCGTCAGGACGCTCGTCGAGGGGGAGTTGGGCGGCAGCTTCGACATGGTGCCGGGTGTGGAGCGCGGCACGCGTGTCGTTCTCGACATTCCCGTGCGAAGCCAGAAGTAGCCCACGAACAGCCCCGGTCAGTCCCGAGGGCGCGGCCGGAAGCCGGACACAGCAGCGAGCCCCGGACCGTTTCGACACGGTCCGGGGCTCGAACGCTGTGAGTTACTGCTGCGCGCTGCGGCTCGGGGGCGGTGAGTGCGTACTCGCCGTACGCGCCGCCGGGCTCAGGCTCGTAACAGGTGGCGTCAGGCGCTGGCGTTGCGCGCCCGGTTGCGAGCGGCGCGACGCTTCATGGCGCGGCGCTCGTCCTCGCTGAGGCCACCCCAGACGCCGGAGTCCTGGCCGGACTCGAGCGCCCACTGCAGACACTGCTCCATGACGGGGCAGCGGCGGCAGACGGCCTTGGCTTCCTCGATCTGCAGCAGCGCAGGACCGGTGTTGCCGATGGGGAAGAACAGCTCGGGGTCTTCCTCGCGGCAAACGGCGTTGTGACGCCAGTCCATGGCTGCTACCTCTCTTGGTATTACGTGCGGGTTGCTTGTGAATGTGAACGCTTTCACGAATCCCCCCGCAAGGGAAGGGCCAACGCCCAGACGAACTGGCTGCGGTCCACGATTGAGGAGGGGTTCTGGCTCTCAGGGATGCCGGTTCTGCGGGCCGTCCCGATCGCCATGTAGAGATTCGCAAACCTCGGCGGCGGATACAACCCCTTCCGGAAAGTTTTTTTTGATTCCTCGGTGTCGACTAGGTCACAGCCGTACTTCCATGGGGTGGACCCGCGCCTAAACGTTCGAGTGGAAGGACTTTTGCCCGTTCCGCTCACACAATCACACGCAGTGCACGGCGTACGCCTGTGAACGTCACGCTCTTACGCAGGCCGAGGTGGTCTCCGTCCATCTGGAACGGCAGTGGGACCTTCGAATGCAAGGTGAAGTCCGTCAGGTCGTGAAGCGACGCGACGTGCTTGCCGTGCGGGCCTCGCTCAGGGGTCGAGGTGAGCAGCTGGGTCGCGTAACGGACCAGTGCGGGCGTCGAGAGCCGGCTCAGGGCCATGACGTCCAGGGCGGTGTCGAAGGAGGCGTCGGGGGACGCGTACACCGGACGATTTCCCAGGTAGGTCCAGGGAGAGGTGTTGCAGACGATCGACAGCACAAGATCCTTGACCGGCTCCTCGGCGGGGCGCTCCAGCGTGATCGCGCCGCGCCGGCGGTTCGGTTCCTCGAGGAACTGACGGGCCGCCTGGCGTATGTAAAGGGCGTGTGTCGATCTCCTGCCGCGCTCCCGCTGCTGTTCGACCCGGCCGACCACGCCCGCGTCGAAACCGAATCCGGCGCAGAAGGTGAACCAGCGGGGCGGGGTCGCCTCGTCGGCCGTGCCGGGCGTGCCGGACGCCAGTCCAAGGCCGACCGTCCGTTCGGTGCGTTGGCTCAGTGCGTCCAGGATCGCGCCGGTCGCCTCCACCGCGTCGTTCGGGAGCCCGAGCGCGCGGGCGAACACATTCGTGGAGCCGCCGGGGACGACCGCGAGGCGGGGGAGGGCGTTGGGGGCCGGGCCCGCGTGCAGCAGGCCGTTCACGACCTCGTTGACGGTGCCGTCGCCGCCGAGGGCGACGACCAGGTCTATCTCGTCGGAGTCGGCCGCGCGCCGGGCGAGGTCGCGGGCGTGGCCGCGGTACTCGGTCGTCACGGCCTCCAGCTTCATCTCGCTGGCGAGGGCGTGGATGAGGACGTCCCGGGTGCGAGCACTGGTGGTGGTTGCTGCCGGGTTGACCACGAGGAGTGCGCGCATGGGCGCCAGCGTACCTACCGGGAAGTACCGGGCCCAGCCCCGGCCCGGAGTGCGGACCTCGGCCGGGGCTACCCTGCTGGGGTGAGCAGTGCTGAGCAGACCCCTGAGTCCCCGCAGTCCCGTCCGGCTCGTCTGACCGCGGCGGCGGCCGTCTGCGGGCTGGAGGCGCTGGCCCTGATCGCCGGCGGCATCTACATGCTGGTGACCGGCCTCACGGGCGACCCGGAGAGCACCTCCCAGGCCGAAACGGGCGGCGTCACGCTCATCGCGCTCGGTGTCATCCCGCTGCTGGCGGCGCGCGGGCTGCTCCTGCGCCGCGGCTGGAGCCGCGGGCCGGCGATCATCACCCAGCTCATGGCCGTCCCGGTCGCCTGGACCCTCCTGCGCTCCTCCGGCGCCCTCCTGATCCCGGCCGGGATCGCCCTCGCGGTGGTGGCGGTGACGGGCCTCGTGCTCCTGCTCAACCCGGCGACGACCCGGGCGCTGGGCATCCGCACCCGCCAGTAGCCTGCGGGGGCATCCGCACCGCCCCCTACTCCTCCACCAGCAGCTTCTCGCGGAGCTGTGCCAGGGTGCGGGCCAGGAGGCGGGAGACGTGCATCTGGGAGATGCCGACCTCCTGTGCGATCTGCGACTGGGTCATGTTCCCGAAGAAGCGCAACAGCAGGATCCGCTTCTCCCGCGGCGGGAGGTCCTCCAGCAGCGGCTTCAGCGACTCCCGGTACTCGACGCCCTCCAGCGCCTCGTCCTCCGCGCCCAGCGTGTCCGCGACCGCAGGGGACTCGTCGTCCGTGTCGGGGACGTCCAGCGAGAGCGTCGAGTACGCGTTCGCCGACTCCAGGCCCTCCAGGACCTCCTCCTCGGAGATCCCGAGGCGCTCCGCCAGCTCGTGCACCGTCGGTGAGCGGCCGTGCTGCTGGGAGAGTTCCGCCGTCGCCGTCGTCAGCGCGAGCCGCAGCTCCTGGAGCCGCCGCGGCACCCGCACCGCCCAGCCCTTGTCGCGGAAGTGGCGCTTGATCTCGCCGACGACCGTGGGCGTCGCATACGTCGAGAACTCGACGCCGCGCTCCGGGTCGAACCGGTCCACCGACTTGATCAGACCGATCGTCGCGACCTGCGTGAGGTCGTCCAGCGGCTCCCCACGGTTCCGGAACCGCCGCGCCAGGTGCTCGACCAGCGGCAGATGCATCCGCACCAGCCGATTGCGCAGTTCGGCGCGCTCCGGCGACCCCTCCGGGAGTTTGCGCAGCTCGATGAACATCGACCGCGCCTCGCTCCGGTCATTCGCATCGTGGTGCTGGTGCTGCTCGCTCATATGGGCCGCCCGCTCTGCCTGCGCCTGCTCCGCCGAGGCCGATAGGCCATCACGTCCATCCACCGCCGGATGCGGCCTGGCCTGCTGCTCCGGGATGCCCGCCGGTGCGTACACCGGCTCCGCCGGAGCAGCGCGCCCGCGCTCCTCGTCCCGCACCGGACCGTCCTCGTCCCTCACGCCGGCCCGGGTCCCGCGCCGCGCTGTTTGTACAGGCTGATGGCGACCGTACGGTCGTCGGCGACGGAGGAGTCGACCTTGCCGGCCAGTGCCGAGAGCACCGTCCAGGCGAAGGTGTCACGCTCCGGCGCGCGTCCGTCGGTCGTCGGAGCCGAGACCGTGACCTCCAGGGAGTCGTCGACGAGCCGGAAGACGCAGCTGAGGACGGATCCCGGGACGGCCTGCTGCAGCAGGATCGCGCAGGCCTCGTCGACCGCGATGCGCAGGTCCTCGATCTCGTCGAGGGTGAAGTCCAAGCGCGCCGCGAGTCCGGCCGTGGCCGTACGCAGCACGGACAGGTAGGCACCCGCAGCGGGCAGCCGGACTTCCACGAAGTCCTGAGTCCCGGGCTCGCCTGCGATCTGGGACACCCTCACCTCCAAGGTGGCACAAGGTCGATCGAGGCCCCAGGAGGACGATCCCGGAGCCGAGTGCTACGCATCGGTGCGCAGCCAGTACCTGGACTGGCGACGCTATCGCGATCCGTGGTGCCGTGTCGCCGGGACCCTTACCCGGCGCTGTCACTCATGGTAAGCACATGGGCACGCACAGTGGCTAGAGGTGTGCGGGACCCAATTGTGAGAAACCGGCGGAGGGTTGACGTACCCAGGCGTCAGACGATCGAACCGTCCACGAAGCACCACCGCCAGCTCTCTCCGGGTTCCAACGTCCGCATCACCGGATGCCCCGTCCCCTCGGAGTGCCGGAAGGCGTGCCGGCCCGCCGAGGAGTCGCAACATCCCACGTGCCCGCAGCTCAGGCAGATCCGGAGCTGCACCGGATGAGTCCCGTCCGCCTGACATGTGGGACAAGTATGACTCAATGGTGCGGGCTCGGGGTGCGGCAGGTCGAGAACATGCGGGCACTCGCTCATGATTGCCAGGTTACGACGAGGGCGACGCACGTGAGGTCGATGAGGCATGGACGTACTGCAGGTGGTGGCGCTGATCGCGGCGAGCGCCGCGATCGCGGGGGTTGCCCGCAGGACGCCCGTTCCGGCGCCGCTGATGCTGGTGGCCGCGGGGCTGATCGCCTCGCACGTACCGGGCATGCCCGGCTACACCCTCGACCCGCACATCGTGCTCCCCCTGATCCTGCCCCCGCTGCTGCACACGGCCGCCCTCGAGAGCTCGTACCTCGACCTGCGGGCCAATATCCGGCCCATCGCGCTGCTCTCGGTCGGCTACGTGCTCTTCGCGACCTTCGCCGTCGGCTGGATCGCGTACCAGCTGGTGCCGGACCTGCCGCTGACCGCCGCGCTGGTGCTCGGCGCCGTCGTCGCTCCGCCGGACGCCGTGGCGGCCACCGCCATCGCCCGCCGACTCGGTCTGCCGCACCGCATCACCACGATCCTCCAGGGCGAGTCCCTGGTGAACGACGCCACCGCGATCACCGCCTACCGGGTGGCGGTGGCCGCGGCCCTCGGTGAGGGGGTGACCTGGGCGGGCAGCATCGGGGAGTTCGTCCTGGCTGCGTTGGGCGGTGTCGCCGTCGGGCTGGTCCTGATGGTGCCGATCCACTGGCTGCGCACGCATCTGAAGGAAGCGCTGCTGCAGAACACCCTGTCCCTGCTCATCCCCTTCGTCGCCTATGCGGCCGCCGAGCGCGTCCACGCCTCCGGTGTCCTGGCGGTCGTGGTGGTCGGCCTCTTCCTCGGCCACCGTGCCTGGCAGGTCGATTTCGCGACCCGCCTCCAGGAGGCGGCCGTCTGGAAGATGGTCGCCTTCATTCTGGAGTCGTCCGTTTTCGCGCTGATCGGGCTGCAGCTGCCGTACGTCGTCCAGGGGCTCGGCGCCTACGGGGTGCGGGAGTCCGCGCTGTACGCCCTCGGAGTCTTCATCGCCGTCGTCGCGGTGCGCTTCGTCTGGGTCTTCCCCTCCACCTTCCTGCCACGTGTGCTGTCGCGCCGGATCAGGGAGCGCGAGCCGGGTGTGACGTGGAAGACCCCCGTGATCGTCGCCTGGGCCGGAATGCGCGGTGTCGTCTCGCTGGCGATCGCCTTCTCCATCCCGCTCACCGTGCAGGGAGGGGAGCCCTTCCCGGCCCGCAACCTGGTGCTGTTCCTGACCTTCACCACCGTGATCGGGACGCTCGTCGTGCAGGGGCTGACCCTGCCGATGCTGATCCGGGTGCTGAAGCTGCCGCAGCCGGACGCGCAGGCGGTCACCCTGGCCGAGGCACAGGCCCAGAGCGAGGCGTCCCGGGCGGCGGAGGAGCGCCTCGAAGCGCTGCTCGCGGACGAGCGCAACGCCCTGCCGGGACCGCTCGCCGAGCGGCTGCGAAGGGTGGTGGAGCGGCGGAGGAACGCCGTCTGGGAACGACTGGGGACGGGCAATCCCGTCACCGGGGAGTCCGCGGACGACACCTACCGGCGGCTCTCGCGCGAGACCATCGAGGCCGAGCGGGAGGTCTTCGTGCGGCTGAGGGACGAGCGGCGGATCGACGACGAGATGATGCGTACGCTGCTGCGGCGACTGGATCTGGAGGAGGCGGCCGCCTACCGGGAGGGTGCGGAGGACTGAGGGCTGCCTGTGATCACGGCCGCAACGGTCGTTCCTGGCGCGAAGGCGCCCTCTTCGGCGAGAGCGACGAGCGCGTACAGCATTTTGGCGACATAGAGACGTTCGACGGGCAGTTTGTGCCGTGCCTCGAAGTCCTCGGCGAAGGCGACGAGCGCCGGGGTGGTCCGGGCGTAACCGCCGAAGTGGAAGCGCTCGTCCAGCGTCCAGTCGCCCGCGGGGCCGCCGAAGGCGTCCTTCTGCAGGGCGCGCATTCCGTCGCCGAGGAAGCCCCCTTTGAGCACCGGGATGCCGAGCGCCCTCTGCCCCGGTGCGAGCCCGGCGGCCAGCCCCGCGAGCGTCCCGCCCGTCCCGCACGCCACGACGGCCACATCGGCCACGCCGCGCAGCTCGCGCCCGAGGTCCGTACAGCCGTGCGCGGCAAGGGCGTTGCTGCCCCCTTCCGGGATCACGAAGCAGTCGCCGTACGCGGCGAGGAGGGCGGCCAGCACCTCCGGCTCGGTCTTGCGGCGGTATGTCGTGCGGTCCACGAAGTGGAGCCGCATCCCGTCCGCGGCGCACTGCGCCAGCGAGGGGTTGAGAGGGCGGCCTGCGAGTTCGTCGCCCCGTACGACCCCGATGGTGCGAAAGCCCAGCAGCCGGCCCGCGGCGGCGGTGGCGCGCAGATGGTTGGAGTACGCCCCGCCGAACGTCAGGACCGGCCGGCCGGCTGCCGCGAGCAGGTTCGGGGCGAGCTTGCGCCATTTGTTGCCGGGCAGATCGGGGTGGATCAGATCGTCGCGCTTCAGCAGCAGCCGGACGCCGCGCCGGGTGAAGCGCTCGTCCTCGACCGGCTCCTGGGGGGAGGGAAGCCGGGGGTGCAGGGCACTGAGGTCGAACGCGTTCACCCGGCCATTGTCACGCGCGCGTCATGCAGGGCGCTCTCCGGCGGCGGCCGCCCGCGTTACCCGGCCGCTCCCGGGCGGCCGTGGGGTTCTCACTTCAGCCGTTCCTCGATACGGGCGCGCATCGACTTCAGGGTGAAGCCGCGCGGATCGACCTTGCCCGGCTGCCACTCCAGATGGCCGATCACCGAACGGGCCGTCCAGCCGTGGCGGCGGCAGACGGCTGCCGCGGCCTTCTCCACGGCCTCCAGCTGGAGCGCGGGCCACGGGTCCTTGCCGTCGCCGAGGTTCTCGCACTCGAATCCGTAGAAGTGCCGGTTCCCGTCGGTGTTGGCCTCGTTGTCCGGCGGCAGTGCCCTCTCGGCGATGACGGCGCGCAGGACGTCGTCGTCGCCGAGCCCGGCGTGGTTGGCACGGCCGTAGCCGACCAGATGGACCTTGCCGTCCTTGGCGATGACGCCGTGGCAGAGCGGCCCGGGGAGGGACTCGTAGCCGTCACGGCAGATGCGGACGGTGTTCGCGGTGCCCTTGGTGACGGTGTGATGGATCATCACGCCGTGCACGGGTCCCCAGGGGCCCTTGTGGTTGCGGTTGTGGTGACGCCAGTCGCCGACCTGGACGACCGTGAGGCCCTCGTCGCGCAGGGCGTCGAGGAAGCTGCTCGCGGACATGGGTGGGGCCATGGCCGCCTCCTTTTCGTGGGGGAGCGATGGTGAGCGGAACGAGTCATTCGTACCGCGCTTGCAACGTGTGATTACCCCAGCGCTGTTGGCGGGGTACGCGATTCGCGCGGCGTACGAGCAGATCCGGACAGCAGGTCCGGGCGACGGCCGGCGGCCGATCCGGCGGCCGGGCCGGGCTGGTGGAAAACGTGCGGCATGCCCCGCCCATGTCCGCCTAGTCCCACTCATTTGTGTAATGGCGGGTCGACTCTCCGTGATGGAAGGCTCTTCCTCGCAGGTCAACCCATGATTGCGAGGGAGTCTCATGTCGGTTGGTTCGGTTGGTTCGGTTGGTGACGAGCTGCGCGAGGGCGGCCAGGACCAGGCGGTGCCGCAGCAGAGTCTCGGTACTGCCGCCGCGCGGAACCTGGCGACCACCACCAAGTCGGCGCCGCAGATGCAGGAGATCACCTCCAGGTGGCTGCTGCGGATGCTGCCGTGGGTCCAGGTACAGGGTGGTACGTACCGGGTGAACCGTCGGCTCAGCTATTCGGTGGGCGACGGGCGCGTCACCTTCGTCCAGACCGCGGGCCAGGTCCAGGTCATCCCGGCGGAGCTCGGAGAACTGCCGCCGCTGCGGGGCTTCGACGACGAGGCGGTGCTGGCCGAGCTGGCACAGCGCTGCCGGCAGCGGGAGTTCGCCCCCGGTGATGTGCTGGCCACCGAGGGCGAGGCGGCGGACCGGGTCTTCCTGCTCGCGCACGGCCGTGTGGAGCAGATCGGCACGGGTCCCTACGGCGATGAGGCCGTGCTCGGAGTCCTCGCCGACGGGGCGTACTTCGGGGACCGCTCGCTGATCGACGGAGACGCCGTATGGGACTCGACGGCCCGCGCGGCCACGGGCTGCGTCGTGCTGGAGCTGACCCGGCAGGACGTGCTGAACCTCGCCGAGCGGGCGGAGTCGCTCGGTGCCCATCTCCTCTCGGTGCTGTCGATCCCCCATCAGCGGACCAACAAGTACGGCGAGGCCGCCATCGATCTCTCCGCCGGACATGTCGGCGAAGCGATCGTTCCGCACACCTACGTGGACTACGAAGCGGCTCCGCGCGAGTTCGAACTGAGCGTTGCCCAGACGGTGCTGAAGGTCCACAGCCGGGTGGCGGACCTCTACAACCAGCCGATGAACCAGACCGAGCAGCAGTTGCGGCTCACGGTCGAGGCGCTGCGCGAGCGCCAGGAGGACGAGCTCATCAACAACCGGGAGTTCGGGCTCCTGGCCAACTGCGACTACGGGCAGCGGCTGCAGCCGCACGACGGTGTGCCCGGTCCGGACGACATGGACGAGCTGCTGTCCCGGCGGCGCGGCTCCAGGCTCTTCCTCGCCCATCCGCGCGCCATCGCCGCGTTCGGGCGCGAGTGCAACCGGCGCGGCCTCGTCCCGGAGAGCGTGGACATCGGCGGGAACCGCATCCCCACCTGGCGCGGAGTGCCGATCTTCCCCTGCAACAAGATCCCGATCTCGGAGGCCAGGACCACGTCCATCCTGTGCATGCGTACGGGCGAGGACGACCAGGGCGTCATCGGACTGCGGCAGAGCGGCATTCCCGACGAGATCGAGCCCAGCCTGTCGGTCCGCTTCATGGGCATCGACGAGCAGGCGATCATCTCGTACCTGGTCACGGCCTACTACTCGGCGGCGGTTCTCGTCCCCGACGCGCTCGGTGTGCTGGAGAACGTCGAAGTGAGCCGCTGGCGCTGACCGGTCGGCCGACAGACGTACCGACCCTCTGAACCGGCGGGGGCGGCGCCGCTCGTGCTGCCGCCCCCGCCCCGCCCCCTCCGCAGAGGAAGAGACCCTGAACATGACCAGCACGGATGCCGCCACCGACGGCCACGAGGCCGCGGCACTCCTGGAGCGCACCCGTACCGCCGTCAACCCCCGGCTGCGAGACACCGTCGAGTCGCTGCCCGGTTCCATACGCCGTGTCGCCATGTACCACTTCGGCTGGGAGCACGCCGACGGCACCCCGGCCGCCGGGTCGGCGGGCAAGGCGATCCGGCCCGCCCTGGTGCTCGCGGCCGCCCGGGCGCTGGGCGGGGATCCGCAGCAGGCCGTGCGCGCCGCGGCCGCGGTCGAGCTCGCGCACAACTTCACGCTGCTGCACGACGACGTGATCGACGAGGATCCGACACGCAGGCACCGGCCCACCGCGTGGACGGTGTTCGGCACCCCGGCAGCCATCATCGCGGGCGACGCCATGCTCGCCCTCGCCCTCCGGCTGATCGCCGAGGACCGCCATCCGGTGTCCGCCGCAGCCTCCGCCCGGCTCGCCGCCTGTGTCATCGAGCTCTGCGCCGGGCAGCAGGCGGACTGCGCCTTCGAGCAGCGCGACCCGCACGAGGTCACGCTCGACGAGTGCGTCGCCATGGCGACGGCGAAGACCGGGGCACTCCTCGGGTGCGCCTGCGCCCTCGGCGCGCTCTACGCGGGCGCGGGCGAGGACGAGATCGCCGCGATGGACGCCTTCGGGCGGGAGGCCGGACTGGCCTTCCAGCTCATCGACGATCTGATCGGGATCTGGGGCGACCCGGGCCGTACGGGCAAACCGGCCGGTGCCGATCTGGTCGCGCACAAGAAGTCGCTCCCGGTCGTCGCGGCGCTCGGCTCGGGCACCGCCGCAGGGGCGGAGCTGGCCGAGCTGTACGCACGGCCGATGGACGCCCACACCGTCCGCCGCGCGGCCGAGGCCGTCGACCGCGCGGGCGGCCGGGACTGGGCACAGCTCCAGGCGGCGGACCGGATGGCGCGGGCGGTCCAGCAGCTGTCCCTTGCGGTGCCGGATCTGACGGCGGCGGGGGACCTGCTCTCCCTGGCGGAGTTCGTCACACGCCGGACGCGCTGAGCGTGTAACCGCAGGTGCCCGGCGCCCCAAGCGGGGGCATGCCCCGTGGAGCGACAGCCCGGGCCCCAACTCTAGGATCATCACGACCAGTTGGCGAGATCCGAGAGGAGTCCGGGCATGGGCGTACACATACGGCAGGCGGGGGCGGGCGACCGCGACACGGTGGCGCGGCTTCTCGACGAGGCGTTCATGCACGACCCGGTGAGCAGTTGGGTCTTCCCCGACGAGGGGCACCGCCGCAAGGCGCACGGCATCTTCATGGGCGTCTTTCTCGACATCGCGCTCGCCGAGGGCCGGGTCGACATGACCGAGGACGGCACGGCCGCGGCGCTCTGGCTCCAGGTGCCCGCCGGTGCGCCCGACGAGGAGGACGACACCCCGGCCCGGTTGCGGGAGATCGCGGACCCGGACAACGAGCGCGCCGAGCTCATCGGCCGGCTGACCGGCGAGGTCCATCCGCACGACAGGGCGCACGAGTATCTGCTGCTCATCGCGGTCTCCCCGGACCGGCAGGGCCAGGGCCTCGGCTCCGCCCTGATCGCGCCCGTACTGGAGCGCTGTGACCGCGACGGTGTGCCCGCCTACCTGGAGGCCAGCAGCGCCCGCAGCGGCAGGCTGTACGAGCGGCTCGGTTTCGCCTTCACGGGCCGCACGGTCGACCTGCCGGAGGGCCCGCACATGTGGCCGATGTGGCGGGAGCCGGTCACCTCTCGGGGATGATCCGCGTGACGACGGTCTCCACCAGCTCGTCGAGGTCCCGGTCGGCGAGCACATCGGGCAGTGTGAAGTGCTCCAGCATGAGGCCCGTCATCGCGAGATGGAGCGCGAGGAACGTGTCCGTGTCGCCCGGCAGCCCGGACTCGAGGTGGGAGCGGCGGTTCTCCTCCAGCACGGCGCGGACCGCGCGGTTGAGCTCCGCCTGGAGCGCCGGGCGGCGTGTGGCCTCCAGGCGGAGCTCCAGCATCGCGAGATAGCCGGTGCGCTCGGTGGCCATGCGCCGTACCAGCCAGCGCATCAGCTCGACGTAGAGCTCTCGGGTGGGCTCGGTCGCCATGGCCTCGCCGACCTGGACCGGATCGGGGGTCATCCGGACATGGATCCGGGCTCCCGCCTGCGTGAACAGTTCGTCGCGGTTGGCGAAGTAGTTGGACGCCGTCCCCGCGGGCACACCGGCCTGGCTGTCGACGGCACGAAACGTGAGGCCACGCGCCCCTTCGAGGGCGAGCACCTCGATGGCTGCGTCCACGAGCGCGAGCCTGCGCTCCGGGTTCCTGGCCATTTCTGTGCCTGCCTCCTTCTCAACATGCCTTCCGGGAAAGGCCCTTGCACAACCACTACACATGAAGCACTATATATGCAGTGGTTCGACGCAGCGAGTCGGGCCACGGCGACTGACCCCGACAGAGACAGAGGACCGGTTTGCGCAAGCTCACGTACTTCATCGCCTGCTCGATCGACGGCTTCATCGGCGACCCGGGCGGCGATGCCTCGTCCATGTTCAAGTACCTGGACGAGGAGTTCCTTGAGTTCCTGAAGACGGAGTATCCGGAGACCGTGTCGGCCGAGGGCCGGCGGCTGCTGAACCTTCGGGACGTGGAGAACAGGCACTTCGACACCGTGATCCAGGGGCGCGCCAGCTATCAGGTGGGCCTGGACGCCGGGATGACCAGCCCGTACGGGCACATGCGCGAGTACGTGGCGTCGGCCACGATCGAGAAGTCCCCCGATCCGAACGTGGAGATCGTCTCCGGCGACGTGGTCGCCAGGATCCGCGAGCTCAAGGCGGAGGAGGGCGGGCTCGGCATCTGGCTCTGCGGCGGCTCGCGCATGGCCGGAGCGCTGCTCGACGAGATCGACGAGCTCGTGATCAAGACCTATCCGGAGGTGTACGGCTCCGGGATGCCGATGTTCGGCTCCGGCTTCGATGTCACCGCGTTCGCGCTGGACGACGTGCGCGCCTTCGGCAACGGCGTGCTCGTACGGAAGTACAGCAGGAAGCGGTGAGCGGGAAGTGGGGACCGCGAGCACTGTCCGTCGTGGGCGTGCCGACCTATCCTTGACCCATGGGCAGCGAAGGACGTCGGACCGTCCGCCGCCCGCCAGGCCAGTACGTGTGTCCGGCCTGCGGACAGCCTGTCGGTACCGTCATCAAACGGCGCAAGATCCTCGGGGCTTTCGTCCCCGAGTGGGTTCGCGAACCCTGCCACAACCCCGACTGCGAGCGCGGCACCGAGCATGCCGAGGGTGCGGAAGCCGCTGACCTCGCGGAAGGCGGTGGAGGTGCCGCGGCCACGCGGCACGCCAAGGGACCGGACGGAGAGCCGACCGGGGGCCGGGCTGCGGGTTCAGCCCCTTAGCGGGCTTCGAAGGGGAGCCCATAGGGCCGTTCGGGCGTTCGAGGCATTCGAAGAGGTGACCGGCTGTACAGCGGAGCCAGTCATACCGCTACAGTCCGCGCCATGTCATCGGAGTCGACGGAAGTCTGGACCGGCTGGTACCGGGACCGGCAGGGTGCGGAAGCAATCGCGATCACGGTCGCGATAGGCGGGCAGGAAGTACGGACCAGCATCAGGGGAGTTGAGTACGAGGGCCCGGGTTTCGCCGCCCTGCGCGCGGCGGAGTCGGGCGAAGCCTTGTCCGGCTGCGTACTGGAATGGGATCTGCCGCTGCCCGTCGCCCTGGACGGGGCGGTGCAGCAGGCCACGCTCAGCGGCCTGCTGACGCTCGGCGAACGCGGCGCGGACGGCCGCCCCGAGCGGGTGGATCTGAATCTGACCCTGCACTGCGGCGGCGCGGCCTACGAGTCGGGGATCGCCGGCGGTGATTTCGACGAGGCGCTCGGGCGTATCCGGCGGCAGCTGCCGGAAGGCTCGGAATTCGGGCGGAGGCTGCTGGAGAGCGCTTCCTGACCTGTCCACGGTTCGACGAGGGCGGCACCGAGGAGCACTCCTCGGTGCCGCCCTCATGGGTTTCCCGGTCCGCGGGCTTCCGGGTCCCGCAAGGACTCCGGTCTCAGGAGTGGCCGTCCCAGCGCCAGCGCGGCGTCGGGCCCGGATCGCCGAGGTCCTCGTCCACGGGCACGGCCGAGACATCGCGCGCGATCGCGGTGCCCCAGTCGAAGTACTCCATGACGCGCTCCCTCAGCAGTGCGTCGTCGGGGAGCTCCTTGTCCACCGCGGCGCCCATCAGCTCCATCCAGCGCAGCCGCTGCTCCTCGGTGATCGCGAGCCCGAGATGGGCCCGGAGGAGGCCCTGATGGCCACCGAGCTCCTCGGTGAAGCGCGCCGGGCCTTCGAAGACCTCGGCGAGCCAGACGGAGACATGGTCCACATGGGTCGGGGTGAAGTGCGCGAAGACCGGTGCGAGTACGCGGTCGGCGAGCACGGCTTCGTAGAAGGTCGTGGACAGCCGTCGCAGGGCTTCGATGCCGCCCACGGCCTCGTACAGGGTCTTGGGGCGCTCGGTCATACGGACCTCCGGGGGGTCACACGGGCGGTGCGGTGCTCTGCCTCCTGGAGTCAACACGAGCCGGCTCCGCCCCACGGCCGTATCGCCGTACGCGAAAACGACGACACGCGACCGGAAACGGACTGACGTGGCGTCAGCGCACCACGCGGCCGCGCAGGATGATCCTGGCCGGATGCGCCAGGGCCCCGGGCTCGACGGCCGGATCCGTGTCGTAGGCGACGAGATCGGCGGGCGCGCCGTCCGCCAGGCCGGGCAGCCCCAGCCAGTCGCGAGCGGTCCAGGAAGCCGCACCGAGCGCCGCCTCGGCGGGCATACCGGCGCGCGCCAGCCACGCCGCCTCCGCGGCGACCGTTCCGCACGGGAAGCCGTCCGTGCCGGCGAGGACGGTGACGCCGGCCTCGTAGGCCGAGCGGACGTTCGCGAGCATGCCCTCCCAGCCGGTGATCCAGTTGTCCCGTCGGGCGCTGCGTTCCCGCGCGTACCAGGCGTCCGCGCTCGTGCCGAAGACACCGAGTGTGGGCACAAGTGCCGTACCCTGCACGGCCATCCGGTCGAGCAGCCCCGGGTCGAGGTGCATCCCGTGCTCCAGGCTGTCGGCCCCGGCCAGCACGGCGTTGCACGCGCCCTCGGCGGTCTGGCAGTGCACCGCGACCCTGCCGCCGGCGGCATGCACCGCCGCCACGGTCTCGGTCAGGAGATCGAGCGGCACCGCCGGCTCGTCCCACCGCCAGTCGCCGATGACCTTGCACCAGCCGGACGAGGCCGTCGCCTCCTCCACCGCCGCGACCGGCAGTTCGTCCTCGGCGATGTCACGCCCGGCCCCGGGGAGGAACCGCCCGGGCGTCGCCAGCCACCGTCCGGCCGATCGCACCCGCGGCAACTCCGCGTCGCCCTCCACCCATTCCGGCATCCGCGCCGCCGTCCCGGGCGTCCGCACCAGCAGTACGCCGGCGTCGCGGTGCTCCAGCAGATGGTTGCGCAGCACCGACTCGTCGAAGGGCACGTCGGCGGACTCCGTACCGGGATGCGTGTGCACATCGACCAGTCCCGGCAGCAGAAAGCCGCCGTCCACGACGAACTCGGCGTCCGCACCGGGTGCCGGACCCGTGCGCAGCCGGTCTCCGTCGATCCGGAACGTACGCTCCTCGCGCTCCGGAAGGACGACTCCGCGCACGACCTTGACCAAGCGACTCTCCCCCTCCCGGCGCCGAGGATGTTCCTCGCGCCGCGGATCACCGCGTGCTGCCGATGTTCCTCGCGCCGCGGATCACGCGTGCTGCGGATGTTCCTCGCGCCGCGGATCACCGCGTGCTGCGGATGTTCCTCGCGCCGCGGATCACCGCGTGCTGCGGATGTTCCTCGCGCCGCGGACCATCGGGCGGGAGCCCGCCGCGGCGGCACACGCACGACCGCACCCGGCCCACCGTGTCCGCCGGGCTCGGCGGCGTGGGTGGTCCGGGTGCGGGCAGTGCCTGCAGAAGGCGATTCAGGCCTTCTTGGTCTCCCAGAAGATCTTGTCGATCTGGGCGATGTAGTCCAGCGCCTTCTGGCCCGTGGCCGGGTCCGTCGACGCCTTCGCCGCGGAGAGCGCCTTCAGGGCGTCGTTGACCAGCTGGTGCAGCTCCGGGTACTTCTCGAAGTGCGGGGGCTTGAAGTAGTCGCTCCACAGCACCGAGACGTGGTGCTTGGCGAGCTCCGCACGCTGCTCCTTGATGACCGTGGCGCGGGCCTGGAAGTGCGGGTCGTCGTTGGCGGCCATCTTCTCCTGGACGGCCTTGACCGACTCGGCCTCGATGCGGGCCTGGGCCGGGTCGTAGACACCGCAGGGGAGGTCGCAGTGGGCGCTGACCTTCACCTTGGGGGCAAACAGGCGGGAGAGCATTGAGCTGTCCTTCCTCGTGATCGTCTTCTCAGGTGGGACATTACTCCGTGAGAGGCGGCTTTTCGCGAGAGCCCCCTGAGGCTTAGGCCAAAAGTCCAGGGCGCGTATGGGACCGCCGGCGGAACGTACCGTGGGACCGGGGCCGGACCGGGAGGACCGGCCGGGACCGGGACCGGGGCCTGGAGGTGGACGATGACGGAGCTGGGGCGGGAGCCGAGGGCGCCCTTGGGGGTCGCGGAGGTGACGGGGCCCTCCATGTATCCGACGCTGGCGCACGGGGACCGGCTGCTCGTGCATTACGGGGCAGGGCTCAGGGCCGGGGACGTGGCCGTGATGCGGCACCCGCTGCAGCAGGATCTGCTGATCGTGAAGCGGCTCGTCGAGCGGCGCGAGGGCGGCTGGTGGGTGCTGGGGGACAACGCGTACGCGGAGGGCGACAGCCGGGTGTTCGGCACCGTGCCCGACGAGCTGCTCCTGGGGCGCGTACGGGCCCGGTACCGGCCGCGCGGCGAGGGTCAGCCGTCGGTGCGCTCCGCGGTGGCCTGGGCGTTCGCCGCGCTGCGACCCGTGCTCTCCGACCGCTCGGTCTCCAGGCGCTTGCGGGCCCGGTAGGCCGCGACGTTCGCACGCGTCGCACAGCGGTCGGAGCAGTAGCGGCGCGAGCGGTTCGTCGAGGTGTCGAGGTAGGCGTTGCGGCAGGGGGCCGCCTGGCAGAGGCCGAGCCGGTCGACGCCGTACTCGGTGAGATGGAAGGCGAGGCCCATCGCGGCGATCGCCGCGTATCCCGCGGTCGCGTTGGAGGGGTGGTCGGCGAGGTGCATGTGCCAGCGCGGCCGGCCCTCGTCGTCGAGGTAGTCGTGGCCGGAGATCTGCGGGCTGACCGGGTACTCCAGGAGCAGCGAGTTGAGCAGGTCGACGGCGTGGGTCTGGTCGCCGGAGTCGGCCGCCGTGAAGACCGCGCGGAGCCTGGCCCGTACCGAACGGAAGCGGGTCACGTCCGCGTCGGTGGCGCGGCGGGCGGCCTGGGAGGACGGGCCGAAGAGCTCGCGGACCGCCTCGACCGAGGTGAGCGCGTCCTTGTTGCGAGCCGGTTCCTCGGTGTTGACGAGGCGCACGGCGTAGTCCGAGTAATAGGCCAGTTCCACTTGCAGTCCTTACGGATGAGGTCTAGTGTCGGCGAAGGGCGAGGTAACAGATGCTTTGGCTTCGAGGGTATTACGGAGTGGAGGGGTACGGATGGCCGAGACCGCGCCGACCGAGCCGACCGCGGTGACCGGAACCGACTGGCGGGCCTGGCAGGAGAGCTGGGACCGTCAGCAGGAGTGGTACATGCCCGATCGCGAGGAGCGGTTCCGGGTGATGCTGGACATGGTCGAGGCCGTCGCCGGCCCCGAGCCGAGGGTCCTCGACCTCGCGTGCGGTACGGGAAGTATCACGGACCGGTTGCTCAAGCGGTTCCCGAAGGCGGTCGGCGTGGGGGTGGATCTCGACCCGGCCCTGCTGGCCATCGCCCTGCACTGGCTCCGCACCGGACCGCTCGCCACCCTCTACGGCCAGGTCGCGGGGCTCGTCAGGGACGGCGGCGTCTTCATGAACGCCGACCACATGAGGGACGACACCACTCCCCGCATCAACGCCGCCGAGCGCGCCCACCGCCACGCCGGAATGGACCGCGCCAAGGCCGCCGGAGCCCTCGACTGGGCCGACTGGTGGGCCCTGGCCGCCAAGGACCCGGTCCTCGCCGGCCCCACCGCGCGCCGCTTCGAGATCTACGGCGAGCACGCGGACGGCGACACCCCGTCCCTCGACTGGCATGCCGCCACCCTGCGCGCGGCCGGCTTCGCCGAGGCGCGCGGCGTGTGGGCGTCCCCGTCCGACTCCCTCGTACTCGCACTCAAGTAACCGCACGGCCTGCCGCAGGTACGCGAAAGGGCGGGTACGGGCACTTCATGTCCGTACCCGCCCTCAGCGGTGTCCTGCTACAGCACCTTGGAGAGGAAGGCCTTGGTGCGGTCGTGCTGGGGGTTGGTCAGGACGTCCCGGGGGTTGCCGGACTCGACCACGACGCCGCCGTCCATGAAGACGAGGGAGTCGCCGACCTCGCGGGCGAAGCCCATCTCGTGGGTGACCACGACCATGGTCATGCCCTCCTCGGCGAGGCTGCGCATGACGTCGAGGACGTCGCCGACCAGCTCCGGGTCGAGCGCCGAGGTGGGCTCGTCGAAGAGCATCAGCTTGGGCTCCATCGCCAGGGCGCGGGCGATGGCGACGCGCTGCTGCTGGCCGCCCGAGAGCTGGGAGGGGTAGTTGCCGGCCTTGTCGCCGAGGCCGACCCGGTCGAGCAGGCGGGTGGCGCGCTCGCGGGCCACGGCCTTGGTCTCGCCCTTGACCTGGACCGGGGCCTCCATGACGTTCTCGATGGCGGTCATGTGGGGGAACAGGTTGAAGCGCTGGAACACCATGCCGATGTCGCGGCGCTGGAGGGCGACCTCGCTGTCCTTGAGCTCGTAGAGCTTGTCGCCCTTCTGGCGGTAGCCGACGAGGTGGCCGTCGACGTGGAGCCGGCCGGCGTTGATCTTCTCCAGGTGGTTGATGCACCGGAGGAAGGTCGACTTGCCCGAGCCGGAGGGGCCGATGAGGCAGAACACCTCACGCGGGGCGACCTCGAGGTCGATGCCCTTGAGGATGTGGGCGGCGCCGTAGGACTTGTGGACGCCCTCGGCCTTCACCATGGCGGTCATGTCACACCCCCCTGGGGCTCTGAAGGAAGCGCAGATTCGTCTTGATCCGCTGCCATGGCGTGGGCGGGAGCTGGCGCAGCGAACCGCGGGCGTAGTACCGCTCGACGTAGTACTGGCCGACGCTGAAGACGCTCGTCAGGGCCAGGTACCAGATCGAGGCGACGATCAGCATCTCCATGATGGCGAAGGAGGTGGAGCCGATGTTCGTCGCCGCCCGGAGCAGGTCGGTGTACTGCACCGCCGACACCAGGGACGAGGTCTTGAGCAGGTTGATGAACTCGTTGCCCGTGGGCGGCACGATCACCCGCATCGCCTGCGGCAGCACGACCCGGCGCATGGTCTTGCCGGTGGACATGCCGAGCGCGTGCGACGCCTCGGTCTGGCCCTCGTCGACCGACTGGATGCCGGCCCGGACGATCTCGGCCATGTAGGCGCCCTCGTTCAGACCCAGACCCAGCAGGGCCACAAGGAACGGGGTCATGACGTCGACCATCTCGTCCTTGTAGAACCCGATGTTCAGGATCGGGAAGATCAGCGCCAGGTTGAACCACAGCAGCAGCTGCACATACACCGGGGTGCCCCGGAAGAACCAGATGTACAGCCAGGCCACCGCGCCCGTGACCGGGTTCTTCGACAGCCGCATGACCGCGAAGACGACGCCCAGCACCAGGCCGATGAGCATGGACAGAACACTGATCAGAATCGTGTTCAGGGCACCCTGGACGATCCTGTCGTCGAACAGGTAGTCCCCGATCGTGGCCCAGCGGATGTCGCCCTGCGCGAACGCGTAGGCGAGCCATCCGAGCAGCAACAGCACGATCACGCCGGACGCCCAGCGCCCGTAGTGCCGTACGGGGATCGCCTTGATCTGCTCGGGGTGAGCCGTGGCGGCTGCTTCCTTGCTCACCGACGAGCCCGCGGGGGGCTCGTCGGCAGGCGTCTTGTCGAACTTGTCAGTCACAGTGACTGCCCTTCAGTGGAACGCTCGAGGCGAGGTACGCCAGGAAAATCACTTGCCGGCGTTGATGGTCGCCTCGGTCACGGCGCTGTTCTTGACGTCCCACTTCTCCAGGACCTTGGCGTACTCACCGTTCTTGATGATCGCGTCCAGGGCTTCCTTCAGCGCGTCACGCAGCTGGGTGTTGTCCTTGTCGACGGCGATGCCGAACGGTCCGGCCTCCGTCTGGTTGCCGGCGACCTCGAATTCGTTGCCGCCACCCGCGGTCTTCGCGATGTGCGCGGCGACCGGGTAGTCGTTGAGGTCGGCCACGGCGCCGCCGGACTTCACGCGGGTCTGGGCCTCGGCATCGGTGTCGAACGCCTCGATCGTGAGCTTGCCCTTGCCGTCCTTCTCGCACTTGGTGGCCTGTGCCTTGAAGGTGTCCTCGTAGATCGTGCCGCGCTGGACGGCGACCTTCTTGCCGCACAGGTCGTCGAGCGAGGTGATCTTCGCCGGGTTGCCCTTCTTGACCAGCAGCGAGACGCCGGAGTTGAAGTAGTCGACGAAGTCGACGCCCTCTCCGGTCTTCTTGCCCTTGTCGTCCAGGCCCTCCTGGCGGGCCTTGGTGTCGCTCATCGCGGACATGACGACGTCCTGGCGGCCGGTGTTGAGCGAGGAGATCAGACCGTCGAAGGTGCCGCTGGTGAACTCGAACTTCACGCCGAGCTCCTTGCCGAGCGCGGCGGCGATGTCCGGGTCGATGCCGACGATCTTGCCGCCCTCCTCGAACTCCATAGGGGCGTACGCGGCGTCCGTGCCGACCTTGATGACGCCGGCGTCCTGGTACTTCTTGGGCAGCTTGTCGAAGAGCGGGGCGTTGCTGCCGGCGCTCTCCTTGGTTCCGGTCCCCGATCCCGAGTTCGTCTGGTCACCGCAGGCGGTGAGCATCAGGGCACCGGCGACCGCGAGCGCGCCGACCGCGGCGATCCGGGACCTGGCAGCGGTCGTGCGACGGGTGGTGCTTGCGGTCATGATCGTGGTCCTCCGGCAGGTGATGGAGTTGCCCGGCGGTCGCGCACTCCTCTTCGAGTGTCGACCTTGTGTGTTTCCGGCATCTTGCCATTCGGACTAGGCCATTCAGTGGCCTCCGCATGTCAAAATCGGATAACGGGCAACCCCCGAAGTGCTACAGGCCGGTACGTCAGGACCGGACCCACTGCATTATCTGCAGCTCTACCTTCTCCCGGCCGGAAAATCTTCGGCCCGTCTCGCCATTCGGGCAGACTTCGTGGCAGTTTTCACCAAACGCTCCTGGCTTGTCACGATAGGTCGATATGTGACAGGTCACGAGCGGCCCGGGGCGGCCTAATGGACTCGTCGGCGGTACCGTCCGTCCGGTAAGAAGGATCCTTACACCCCTCATCCGGGGCTCAGGGCGCGTTGTGCGGCGCGCCCGCGCGTGCGTACCTCCCCTGACCGGCGGGCCAACCACCGGCTCAGGGAACGGACGCGGTGCCCGCCCACCCCTCCTCAACCAGGAGTGGCCACCCTCCACTGATGAAGACTTAAGGGGTCAACCACATGGCAGCCGAGATCGTCAACCCCCACAGCGGGAGCGGCACGGAAGCGGAGAGTGTCGCCGGAGAGTCCGGCGAACCCTTCGATCCGGCCTTCGCCCTGCACCGCGGCGGCAAGATGGCCATCCAGGCCACGGTGCCGGTGCGGAACAAGGACGACCTGTCCCTCGCGTACACGCCGGGCGTCGCCAAGGTGTGCACCGCCATCGCCGAGCAGCCGGAGCTCGTCCACGACTACACCTGGAAATCGCAGGTCGTGGCCGTGGTCACGGACGGTACGGCCGTCCTCGGCCTCGGTGACATCGGACCGGAGGCCTCCCTCCCCGTGATGGAGGGCAAGGCGATCCTGTTCAAGCAGTTCGGCGGCGTGGACGCGGTGCCGATCGCGCTCGCGACCACGGACGCGGACGAGATCGTGGAGACCGTCGTGCGGCTCGCGCCGTCCTTCGGCGGGGTGAACCTGGAGGACATCTCGGCGCCGCGGTGCTTCGAGATCGAGCGGAAGCTGCAGGAGCGCCTCGACATCCCGGTCTTCCACGACGACCAGCACGGCACGGCGATCGTGACCCTCGCGGCCCTGCGGAACGCGGCGAAGCTGACCGGGCGGGATCTCGGTGACCTGCGCGCGGTCATCTCCGGCGCGGGCGCGGCCGGTGTCGCCATCGCGAAGTTCCTGCTCGAGGCCGGGCTCGGGGACGTGGCCGTCGCCGACCGCAAGGGCATCGTCAGCCGCGACCGCGAGGACCTCACGCCGGTCAAGCGGGAGCTGGCCGAGATCACGAACCGTGCGGGCCTGACCGGCTCGCTGGAGACGGCGCTGGCCGGCGCGGACGTCTTCATCGGAGTCTCCGGCGGTACGGTCCCGGAGCCGGCGGTCGCCTCGATGGCGCCGGGCGCCTTCGTCTTCGCGATGGCCAACCCGAACCCGGAGGTCCACCCGGACGTGGCGCACAAGTACGCCTCGGTCGTGGCGACGGGTCGCAGCGACTTCCCGAACCAGATCAACAACGTGCTCGCCTTCCCGGGCATCTTCGCGGGCGCCCTGCAGGTGCGGGCGTCCCGGATCACGGAGGGCATGAAGATCGCGGCGGCGAACGCGCTGGCGGACGTGGTGGGCGACGAGCTCGCCGCGGACTACGTGATCCCGTCGCCGTTCGACGAGCGGGTCGCCCCTGCGGTGACGGCGGCGGTCGCCGCGGCCGCGCGCGCGGAGGGCGTCGCGCGCCGCTGACGTTGCCCGGGGGCTGACGCCCCCGGGCCCCCACGGTCCCGGCCGCGTGTGCGCGCCCGGGACCGTGGCGTTTGCGGTCCCCAGGGCGGGGCGGGGCCAGCTGCGGGGTGCGGTGTGACCGGTGCCGGGTCGGAGGCGTTGCGCGGCGCGCGGGCCTGTCGGGGGTGCCTGGTGCCGTGGTGGCGGGCGGTGTGTCCGTCCTCGAACTCCCCCTACGCCCTGCGGCGTGGGGGGACCCCCAGACGGGCTGGGTCTGTCGGGGTCGCCCGGTACCGGGGCGGTGCGGTTGGGGTCCGCTCCGGGGCTCGTGTCCTGGACTGTCGGTTCTCACCGCGCTTCGCGCGAGCTGCGGGCGCCTTTACGTCCGGAACACGACCCCTGCGCATCCCCCTTCGTGGTCACCGGTGGGGGCTTGCCCCGGTGGGTCGCGGACCGCTGTCGTTTGTGGGCAGTCGTTCCTCCCCGAGAGCTTCCCCTGGGGTACCTCCCATGCCCGAAGGGCTATGGGGGAGGCTGGGCACAAACCACCCACCGGGCCCGCAGTCGGCGGACAGCCCGGGGTGCAAAAGGGTGTGCGTCACACCGGTGCGCGGTTCCGTCGGGCCGTGGCCCGGCCTATCGTCAAGGTCATGTTCGCTGCCTACGCCGCCCGCATCGACCGCGACCAGCCGCTGAGCGGCCTTGAGCTGGGCGAACGCCCGGCCCCCGAGGTACGACCCGGCTGGACCACCGTCACCGTCAAGGCCGCCTCGCTCAACCACCACGACCTGTGGTCGCTGCGCGGGGTGGGCCTGTCCGAGGACAAGCTCCCGATGATCCTCGGCTGCGACGCCGCCGGCGTCGACGCGGACGGCAACGAGGTGGTGCTCCACTCGGTCATCGGCCAGACCGGCCACGGCGTCGGCCCGGACGAGCCCCGTTCCATCCTCACCGAGAGGTACCAGGGCACCTTCGCCGAACAGGTCGCCGTCCCGGCGTGGAACGTCCTCCCGAAGCCGAAGGAGCTCTCCTTCGAGGAGGCCGCCTGCCTGCCGACCGCGTGGCTGACCGCGTACCGGATGCTCTTCACCAACGCCGGGGTGCGCCCCGGGGATTCGGTCCTCGTCCAGGGCGCCGGCGGCGGTGTCGCGACCGCCGCGATCGCGCTCGGCAAGGCGGCCGGACTGCGCGTCTACGCCACCAGCCGCGACGAGGCCAAGCGCAAGAGGGCCGTCGAGCTGGGCGCGGTCGACGCCTTCGAACCGGGCGCGCGGCTGCCGCAGCGCGTGGACGCCGTCATCGAGACCGTCGGCGCGGCCACCTGGTCGCATTCGGTCAAGTCGCTGCGACCCGGCGGCACGCTGGTGATCTCCGGCGCGACGAGCGGCGACCGCCCCTCGCACGCCGAGCTGACCAGGATCTTCTTCCTGGAGCTGAAGGTCGTCGGCTCGACGATGGGGACGAAGGACGAGTTGGAGGACCTGCTCGCCTTCTGCGCGGCGACCGGCGTACGACCCGTGATCGACGAGGTGCTGCCGCTGGACCGGGCGCGGGAGGGCTTCGAGAAGATGGCGTCCGGTGAGCTGTTCGGCAAGATTGTCCTGACGAACTCTTGATGGACCGTCAGGTGCGCTGATGGGATCTCCGGCACGTTTCCCGATCGTGCCGGAGGTCTACCATGCACCGCCTTCCCGGACCTCGGCGCCGTACGCGCGGGCGGTCGCGGGCGTGGTGCGCGCGGAGAGCCGGGATCCGGTGGCAGGGGTGTACCGCCTCTCGTACGACGCGCGCGGGTACGTCACCGAGCTCTCGCTGCCGCCGAGCGCGGCGGGGTGGCGGGTGACGGTGTCCGGGGGTGTGCGGCTGGGTGAGCGTGTGTACGCGCGACCGGGTGCGCGGGTGACGGTGAGTGTCAACCGGGGTTGACGGGGAGGGGCTGTCAATGTAGGTTGACGCCATGACCGAAGCAACCGATCTCGCCGAGCGGGCGGGCGACCGCGACCCGCGGGTCGGGCTGCGGGCCGTCGCCGCGCTGCGGCGGCTGCTGGAGCAGCTCGAAGCCGTCCAGGTCAGAAGCGCCCGCAATCAGGGCTGGTCGTGGCAGGAGATCGCGGCCGAGCTGGGTGTCAGCAGGCAGGCCGTGCACAAGAAGTACGGGAGGCTGTGATGTTCGAACGGTTCACACAGGGTGCCCGCACGATCGTGACCGGCGCGGTCGTCCACGCGGAACGGACGGGCGCGGCCTCCGTCACCACGGAGCACATGCTGCTGGCGCTGCTGGACCAGGAGGGAACGAAGGCGTCGTTCGCCTTCCGGTCGCTCGGGATCACGGACCGGCGCGCTTCGGTGGAATCGGCACTGGCGGACGCGCGCCGGCGGGCCGGGCTCTCCAAAGCGGATAGCGAGGCGTTGGCCGGGCTCGGGATCGACGTCGCGGAGATCGTCGCCCGGGTCGAGGAGGCGCACGGCGCGGGCGCGCTGGCCGGCGACCGCAAGGGCGGGGGCAGGGCTGGGGGCAAGGCTGGGCGGTCGGGGCATCGCCCCTACTCGCGCGAGGCGAAGGACACCCTGGTGAAGTCGCTGCGGATCGCCGTGGGCCGCCGGGAACGTGTGATCGGTGACGAGCACATCCTGCTGGCCCTGGCGACGGGGCCGGGCATCGTGGCGGAGGTCCTCGCGGACCACGGCGCGACGTACACGACGCTGGAACGGGCGATGTTCCCTTCGGGCTGAGCGTTCGCAGGGTGTGCGTGTCCGCGTGCGGCCCGGTGGGTGGTTTGTGCCCACCCTCCCCCAAGCCCTCCGGGCGTGGGAAGCCCCACCCTCCAGGACTCCGTTGGCAAAAGGACGGGGCGGACATCCTGGCTCGCACTCTGGCTGGGAGTGGATCACTTGACCTGCGGATCCGTGAGTCAAAGTGGCCGCCACGGCCAGCGGTTCGTCCCTTTCCCAACGGAGTCCTCCAGCGGAACGACTGCCCACGAACCACGGGGCTCCCGCCCACCGGGGATCAGCCCACCTGGGCACACCGAAGGGGGACGCGTAGGGGTCGTGTCCGGGACGTAAAGGCGCCCGCAGCTCGCGCGGAGCGCGGTGAGGACCGACTGTCCGGGACACGAGCCCCCGGAGCGGACCCCGGCGGCAACCGCACGCCACGGGCCAGCCCCACACACCCAGCAAGCCCGTCCGGGGTCCCCCCGCGCCGCAGGGCGGCAGGGCGTATAAGGGGAGCTTGTGGAGGGACACGCCGGATGCCGTCACGGCACGGGACGACCCCGACGAGCACCGCCCCGGGCGCGACACGGCGTCCGGGACTGTGGCGCCGGGTCGGGAGCGTCAGCCCGCGCCCCCGCCACGCAGCAGGGCCGTGATGTGGGCCGCGGCCGTGGACAGATGGCGGCGGGCCTCGCCCAGTTGGGCCGGTGTCACGCCGTGGTCGCGGGCCGCGTCGCGGATGTCGTCGCGGAAGCGGTCCAGCAGGCGCTCAAGGTCGCGCGCCGGGTCGTCCGAACCCGTCGCGTCCTTCGCCCAGTCGGGGTCCGCCTCCGCCGGCTCCGGCTTGACGTACGGCGGCGATGCCGTGCCCCGCGCCATGTTCCCCAGCTGGGACGTGAGTTCCGAGAGCCCTTCCCGTACCCCTGTCGGCCAGTCGCCCCGCGCGAAGTGGCCCTGGACCTGGTCCTGGACCTGGCGGGCGATGCGCTGGACCTCCTCGCGCGCCCGCTCCTGCGCCTCCTTGGCCTGGCGACGCGCGGTCTGCGCGTCCTCCCGGGCCCGCCGCGACTCGTCCTTCGCCCGCCGTGCCTGTTCCTTCCACTCCTGCTTGGCCCGCCGCAGCTCCTCCTTCGCCGCGCGCCACGTCTCGCCCTCGTCGAAGCCCGAGCCGCCGCCCCCGTGGCCCCCGTGGCCGTCCGCGTCGCCGCGCCGGGTCGCCGAGGCCGCCGCCCGCATCTCGCTGCGCAGCTTCCCCGCCGCACCCCGCACGTCGTCACGGATCTCCGCGGCCAGCTCCGACACGGACTCGCGGATCTCGAGCTCCAGGTCGGCCAGTTCACCGCTGCGCCCGGCGAGCTCGGCGCGCCCGGCGTCGGTGATCGAGTAGACCTTGCGCCCGCCCTCGGTGGCGTGTGTGACGAGGCCCTCGGCCTCCAGCTTGGCGAGACGCGGGTACACGGTGCCGGCGGACGGTGCGTAGAGCCCCTGGAAGCGCTCCTCCAGCAGGCGGATCACCTCGTAACCGTGGCGCGGAGCTTCGTCGAGGAGCTTCAGCAGGTACAGACGCAGGCGGCCGTGGGCGAAGACGGGTGGCATGTCAGAGCACCTTCCCGGTGGGCGCGTCGCTGGCGGGTGCGTCGCCGGGGGCGCTCGCATCCTCGTACGGTTCGTGCTCCGCGGGCGGGCGCCGCAGCAGGGCGATGGAGCCGGACACGGTCGTGGCCCGCAGGGTGCCGTTGCCCGTGCCCAGCGTGCCGGTGATCTTCTTGGCGCCCCACTGCCCGCTGACCCGCAGGTCCTCGAAGGCGTTCGAGACGGACCCGCTCGCCGTGTTCGCCTCGACGCGCGCGTCCGCCGGGTGCGGCAGCCGGATGGCGACCTCGCCGGAGACATTGGTGAGCCGGATATCCGTCGGAGTCCCGTCCAGGTCGATCACCATGGCGCCGCTGACCGAGTCCGCCCGTACGGACGAACCCGCGCCCTCGATCACCGTCAGATCGCCGGACACGGAGCTGAAGCGCAGGTCGCCGGTGACCGCCTGGGCCTCCAGGCTGCCGGAGACGCTCTCGGCCCGGACCGTGCCGGACAGCCCGACGAGGGTGGTGTCGCCGCTGATGCCGCGCACGTCCGTGCGCCCGCGGATGCCGGAGACGACCGCTCCGGCGCCGACGACGCCGACCTCGACGGCCGCGTCGGCGGGGACGGCGAGGGAGACCACCGCGCTGCGGTGCCAGCCCTTGCGGTCGAGGAACTTGAGGAAGCCCTTCCAGGGCAGGTCCTCGTACGCTACGGAGAGGGTGGACCCGGTCCGCTGCACGACGAGCGGCGGGCCCTCGATCGCGGAGATCTCCAGGCGGGCGGAACTCTCGTCCGTACCCATGACGTTCACCGTGCCGTTGACGATGCGTACGTTCAACGACGTCACGGGTTCGTCGAACGCGAGCTTCTGGGGCTCGGCGACTGTCCACGTCGAGTCTGGCATGGTGCTGACCTCCCGGGCCTGCCCGGACGCAACATATCGCGTCTCCTGCTCGATACGATATATCGCGAGCAGAGGAAGTCAAGGGTGCCGAATGCAATGCGCATCAAAGGAGGCAAAGTGCCCTAGCGTATGGCGCATGGACGCGACATCCGTGGGTGCTCTGCTCCTCTGCCGGGCCGAGCCGGCCGCCGTGCGGCCCTCGGCCCATCTCCTGCGCGAGCAGCTCCTCCTCGCCCCGGCCGGCGACGGCTGGAGCGTGCTCGTCCCGGAGGGCAAGCCCTGGCTGACCGGCGCGGAGCCCGTCGACCGGGTCCTCACCGGCTGGGCCACGGCCCTCGCGGTCGGCGCGAACTGGCCGGTCCTGGCCCTGTGGTGGGACGCCGACCGGGCCGGCTACACGCTCGCCGCCGGCTTCCGCCGCACCGTCGGCTACATCTGGCTCGCCGACGGCACCCCGGCCGGGGAGGACGAGGCGATGCGGACGTTCGCGGCCCGCCTCGGCCTCGACCCTGTCCTGGACGTGCAGGCACTGGAGCCCTTGACCCGCCCCGACCCCGATGCGGACGCCCACGCCCGGCTCGTCGGCCTCGTCGCGGTCCTGGCCGGCACCGGCCTCGCGCTGCCCGTGGGCCTCACCCCCGGCGAAGGAGCCGACCGGCTCCGCGCGGTCGCCCCTGTCCTCCCCGGCGCCGAGCCCGTCGAATGGCACGGCTGGCGCGACACGGTCCGGGCCGAGCTCGACGCGGTCGAGGCCGGCCCCCTGGGCCCGTACCTCGTCGGCCCGACCGCCCGTGCACTGTCCGCCGCCCAGCTCGTCGCCGGCCTCCCCCTCGCGGCGTGGGGTCTCACGCGCCGCAGCCCCGGCTGGACCACGGCGGGCGCGATCCTGCTGGCCCACGGCGTCCTCGGCCTGGTCTACGACCGCCTGCGCACGCGCCCCGGCGGGCCGTGACCGCAGGGCCGGGCGAGCGGCCCGGCCGACTGCCCGGCCCGACCGCGGGGGACGGGGGCTACTCCTCGTCGTCCTCGTCGTCGAGCCGTGCCAGCCAGGTCGCGAGGCGCTCGACGGGGACCTCGAAGTCGGGATTGAGATCGACGAACGTCCGCAGCTGCTCGGCGAGCCACTCGAAGGTGACCTCCTCCTCGCCGCGCCGCTTCTCCAGCTCCTCGATGCCACGGTCGGTGAAGTACATGGGAAACAGCCTAATGTCCCCGTCGGGCCCGTTCCGGCCCGAACCGGGGGCTCGTTCCCGGCGTCCTGCCCGGTGACGCCCCCGTCGGCCCCGTACCGGGGTTAATCTGCGGGGAGTTGGGGGAACGGGGGATGCCATGGGGGACTCTGAGGCGCGCATCACGCGCATTGTGCTGCCGGACGGTACACCGGTCTGGGCCCGGATCCACGGTGCCGAGGAGCTGGAGGAGCCACGGCCGTCCACGCACGGCGGACCGTCCATGCCCGGCGGGCCCGGTGGAGCGCCCGGAGGGCTGTCGTACAGCGACACCGGGTTCGCGGACCAGATGCAGGCCAGGGTCGAGAGCCTGCACGGGGTCGTGACCGGCGTCGCGCGGTCGCTCGCCGAGCCGTTGCGCGCGGTGCGGCCCGACGAGGTCAGCGTGGAGTTCGGGATCGAGCTCACCGCCAAGGCGGGCAAGGTCGTCGGACTGCTCGCGGACGGTGAGGCCAAGGGTGCCATCAAGGTCACGCTCACCTGGAACGGCGGCCCGCCCGTCGACACCCCGCCCGCGCCGCCCGTGCCTCCGCAGACGGCGACTCCGCCCGTCCCGCCGATGCCCCCCGCGCCGCCGGTCACCGACGGCTGGACGCCGCCCGGCACGCCCGGCGCACCGGTGCACCCGGACGGCTCCACGCCGCCCGGCGGCGACGGATCATGAACGAAGGGCGGGACGGGGGCGCAGGGGGCGTTCCGGAACGGACGCGCCGTGCGCTCATGAACCTCGTGATGGCCGCGACCGTACGTATCCACAGGACCGAGCCGGGGCATGCTCCTGGCGGCCCCGGCGGAGCGGGCGGAGGCTTCCTGGGCAGCGGCTTCTTCGTCGCCCCGAGCTGGGTCCTCACATGTGCGCACGTCGCGATGCAGGGGGAGGGGCGCGAGGTGGACATCGTCTTCGAGAGCGCCCCCGGCCGTGGCGAGACCTCGGTCCGCGGCACCGTCGTCGCCGCCCTGCCCGAGAGCCGCCGGTCCGCGCCCGCAGATCCGTACGCCTCGCACGACGCGTACGGCTCGCACGACGCGTACGGCTCGTACCGTGCCTACGACTCCTCCGGAGTGCGGCCCGGTGGCTGGTCGGCCCCCGATCTCGCGCTCGTCCGGCTGCAGAGGCCCGTCGAGCATGCCTGCGTGTACGTCAGCGAGCGGCCCGGCGCCCTGTTCGCCGGGGGCAATGTGCTCTACGCCGGGTGGACCGTCGCCGACGGGCGGCCGAAGCGGCTCACCGGGCGCTGCGAGGTGATGGGCACGTTCGGCGGCTGGGCCGACGCCGACGAGCAGATCCGGCTCGACGGGGACTGGCTGGTGCCGGGTGTCTCCGGCGGGCCCGCGGTCGATCTGGCGCGCGGTGAGGTCGTCGGCGTCCTGAAGTCGCGTCTCGACACCGGCAGGGGCGGCACCTCCATCGGGGTCGAGCGGCTCCGCTCGCTGCCCGTGCCCACGGGAGCGATCGCGGCCGAGACGGACGACGTCTACCAGGCGGTCTTCCACGCCCACGACCGCTACCACGCGGACCGGCACACCAGCCCCGTCGGCGCCGACCGGACCTGGGCCGACGTGCAGAGCGAACTGCGCCCCGGGTCCGCCGGGCGGGTGCTCAGCCCGCAGCAGCGCATCGACCTCCTCGGGCGGCTCGCCGAGTTCCCGCCGCCGGTCAGCACCCACAGTCTCCTCGGCCTGCTGTCGGGGCTGCCCGGCAGCAGGCCGGGCGACCACGGTCCGGCACCGCGCGGCTGGCGCGACGGACTCGGCGCGCTGTACGAGGTCACGAGCGGGGACGGCGCACTGGAGCTGGTCCTGCGCTACTGCATGGGCGTCATCGCCGCCGAGCGGCCCTATGCCGCACCCTCCGCCCTGACCGCCGAGAAGTCCCTCTGGGAGTGGGTGAAGCGGGTCGCCGACGACCGGCTCACCCGGGAGGTCCGGGGCGAACTCGCCCACCAGTGGCACAGCCACCGCGCGGACCACGAGCACCACCGCACCCCCGCGCCGGGACCCGCGCCCGACTCCGCGCGGCACGGTGAACGCCCCTTCGTCCTGCTGGAGCTGGAGCCGCGCGGCTGGGAACGGGACCGCTACGACTGGCGGATCGGCGTCGCCCGCCCGACCGGGGACGTCCTGCCCGTCGCCGAGGACAGCAACGGCACCGCCCTCGAAGCCCTCCCGGCCAGGATCGCCGCACCCCTCGCCGAGGCGTTCCGCCGCTGCGACGAGCCGGACAGCCCCGCGGTGCTGCAGGTCGCGACGGTGCGGGCGCTGCTCGGGCTCGACGTCGACAACTGGCGCGTACCGCCGCACGGGCCACCGCTCGGGGCCGTACGCCCCGTGGTGGTGCGCTGCTCCGATCTCGAACCGCCGCCGACGGGCGAGAGGGCGGCGGAGCGCCTGGCGCGCTGGACCCGTACGAGCACCGCCGTGATGCGGGCCGCCGTCGTCGACTGCGAGGACGGACTGCGGGTGCAGGTCCCCGAGCCGGCGGAGCTGCGCGCGCTGGCGCACGAGACGGTGCCGGTGCTCTGCCGGTTCGGGACGCGGCCCGACCCGCAGTCCGCCGCGGGACTCGTGCGCGTGCTCGACGGCGGCTTCGGCGTCGCCCTGTGGCGGCGCGGTGCGGACGTCGACCGGTCCGACGGGGTCTGCTCGGAGTTCCACCGGCGGGCCGCCGACACGCTCACCGAGGCGGGGACCGCCGACCGACTCCCGCGCAGGGTGTACGACCTGAGACGCGGGGTGCTCGCGGGGCGCACCGAGACGTACTGGTCGGACGGGATCGCCCTGCTCTACGACGACCCGCACCATCCCCTGCCAGGCTCCGGACAGCTGCTGGAGGCGCCGTGAACGGCCAGGCCGGTCCTCCCCTTACGGCCCGTACAACGGATCGCTACCGTGAAGCACATTCGGCTGCCCCAACCCCTGCATCCGAGTGACGCCAGTGACCCGAGTGACGCCAGTGACGCCAGTGACGCGAGCGACGACGAGGAACACGCAATGAGCGAACCGAGCGAGTGGCTCATCTACCGAGGCGCGGGCGAACCTCACGACGGCATCGAGCAGTTGCCGCCCCCGCCTCCCTGGCGGGACTTCGCGGGCCGCCACGACGCCGCCGACACGAACGGCGACCCCGGACGGCAGCCGGACGTCTCCGCCGACCGGCGCCTCGGCGGCTACCGGCACGAGGCCGAACTCCACAGGCCGGGCGCCGAGGAGCTCGAAATGATCAACGCGGCCCTCTATCTGCGGCGTCCGCTCCTGGTCACCGGAAGCCCCGGCGCGGGCAAGAGCACCCTCGCCCACTCCGTCGCGCACGAGCTGGGGCTCGGCCGCGTGCTGCGCTGGCCCGTCGTCAGCCGTACCACCCTCCAGGACGGGCTCTACCGCTACGACGCGATCGCCCGGCTGCAGGACGTGCAGATCGCCGCCCACAGCGCGGACGCGTCAGGCGAGCGGCCCGCCGACGACATCGGCAGCTACATCCGGCTGGGACCGCTCGGCACGGCGCTGCTGCCGTCGGACCGGCCGAGGGTGCTGCTCATCGACGAGCTCGACAAGAGCGACATCGACCTGCCCAACGACCTCCTCAACGTGCTGGAGGAGGGGGAGTTCGAGATCCCCGAGCTGGAACGGATCGCCGACCGGCTGCCCGGCGGCGAGGCCCGCGTCCTCACCCACGACGGAGGCAAGGCGACGGTGAAGGGCGGCCGGGTGCAGTGCAGGGCCTTCCCGTTCGTCGTCCTCACCAGCAACGGGGAGCGCGACTTCCCGGCGCCCCTGATGCGCCGGTGCATCCATCTGGAGCTGGGCCGCCCCGACCACCAGCGGCTCGCCACCTTCGTACGCGCGCACCTCGGCGACGAGGCGGCACGCTCCGGCGAGGACCTCATCGCCCACTTCCTGGAGCGGTCACGCAGTGAACTCCTCGCCACCGACCAACTGTTGAACGCCATCTACCTCACCGACGCCGCCGCGCCCGCCGGCCGGGACCGCCTCGCCGAACTGCTCATCCAGCGACTCGACCGGCCGAGGTGATGCGCTGATGCCCGACGCCGTTGCACGGCAGGGACCAGGAACGGGCGGCCCGCCGGGAGGCGGTCCCGACACCCCCCGCGTCAACGACGGCCGCCCGGACGACGAGCGCCCGAAGGCCCACGGCGGCGGGCTGCTGCCCGCGTTCGTCGCCCGGTTGCGCGAACTCGGCCTCGACCCGGACGCCGAGCAGCTCTGCGACGCCCTCTGGCTGGCCCAGTGGACCCGGCGTCCCGAACAGGACCCCGGACTCGGGCCCGGGCCCACCACCCCCGCTCCGCCCGACCGCGACACCGGCCCCCGGGCCGACCCGCTCCCGGCTGCCACGGAAGTCCCGCCGGCCGGCGTGCCGGCGTCTCCGGGGCCCGGCCCCACGGGCGACGACCGGCGGATCACCCTGTATCCCGTACCGCCGCGCAACGGGCCGAAGGCGAGGGCGGGCCGGCCGGGCTCCGCGGCACTTCCCCTCGGCGTACCCGCCGCCCCCAGCCTGCCCGCGCCCCTCGAACTGCAGCGCGCCCTGCGCCCGTTGCAGCGCTACCGGCCCGCCGCCGCACCGCTGCGCCGCACCCTGGACGAGACGGAGACCGCGGAGCTCAGCGCCCGCGCGGGAGGACTGATCATCCCGGTGTTCCGCGGGGTCCGGCGGGCGGACGCTCTGCTGCAGTTCGTCATGGACGCCTCGTCCTCGATGCGGGTGTGGAACCGGCTGTTCGGCGAACTCCAGCAGATTTTCGGCCAGTTGGGCGCCTTCAGGGATGTCCGGGTGCGGTATCTGCACGAGGGGCCCGACGGCTCGCCCGTCGTCAGCCGCAGCCTCGACCCGGCCGCCGCGCCCCTGCACTCGGCCGACCGGCTCAGCGATCCGACAGGACGCCGCGTCACGGTCCTGCTCAGCGACTGCGCGGGACCGCTGTGGCGCAGCGGCCGGGCCCACCGGCTGCTGCACCAGCTGGCCAGGCAGGCGCCCGCCGCCGTCGTACAGCCGCTGCCGCAGCGGATGTGGAACCGCACCCGGCTGCCCGTGACCTACGGTGTGCTGTCCCGCGGCGAAGGCGTCGCGGGAGCCGCTGTGCTGAGGGTCGGCGACGAGGCGGGCGGAGCCGCACCGCCCCGGACGCGGCGCGGCGAACTCCCGATTCCCGTCCTGCCGCCGGTGGCGCCCGCGCTCGGCGCCTGGGCCACGCTGCTGTCGGGCACCGGCGCGGGCCGGGTCTCCGGTGCGGTCGGCTGGGTGCGGACGGACCACGAGGCGCTTCCGGCACCCGGAGCCGGCCGACGGCTCTCCTCGCTCCAGCTCGTCAGCAACTTCCGGTCGGCCGCGTCCCCGGACGCCGGACAGCTGGCCGTGTATCTGGCCGCGGCGCCGCTCCATCTGCCGGTGATGCAGCTCGTGCAGCGGACGATGCTGCCGGACTCGGGCCCGTCCGAACTCGCCGAGGTCCTGCTGAGCGGACTGCTCACCCGGGCCGGGAACGGCGGCGACGGCAGGGACGACGGGCAGTGGTACGCCTTCATGCCCGGCGTGCGGGAGGCGCTGCTCGGGCCGCTGGGGAGGGACGAGGCGCTCCTCGTGCTGAAGCACTGCTCCGAGTACGTCGAGCAGCGGTTCGGCAAGGGCGGGCCGAACTTCCCGGCTCTCGCCCTCGCCCAGCTGGACGACGGGCGGCATCGCTCCTTGTACGCGGCGGGCGGCGGCGCCGGCGACGACTTCGCGTATGGCGGCGAGGGGGAGGGGGAGAACGGGGACAGCGAGAACGGGGACGCCGCCGGCCGGCGCGTCCCGCACCCCTTCGCCGAGGTCGCCGCACGCGTGCTGGAGCGGTTCCTGCCGCTTCCGGAGCAGTTCGCGCCGCGCACCGGCACGCCGCCCGGCGGGGCGGCGGCCCCCGGCCGGGCGACGGGCGCCGCACTGGAGAGCGCCCGCGCCCTGCTGCGGCAGTTCGAGTCCGACGGCATGGTGCAGTACCTGATGGACGCCGTGCAGCTGCTGCGCGGCGCCGTCGAGCGCGAGCAGCAGGCCGGGCCCGGCCCCGCCCCGGAGCTGTGGGCGGAGTTCGCCCGCTGTCTGCTGCGCCTGTGGGACGTCCAGGGCGACGGAGAGCTGCTGCGCGAGGCCGAGCGGGCCGCCGAACGCGCATCGGCGCATCCCGGTGCCGTACGGGAACGCGCCGTACTGGCCAAGGTGCTGCACGCCGCGGCCGACGACCGGCGGCGCCACGGCGACCGGCGCGGCGCCCTGGAGCTGCTGCGCCGCGCCGACCGTGAGTACACCGCGGCCTGCGCGGCCCCCGGCCTCGACCCCGCGGAGGCCCTGCGGCTCACCCTGGAAAGGGTGCGTGCCCTGGAGGCGCAGTGGCGGCTCGGCGGCGACAGCGCTCTGCTGCAGGGCGCCGTCGGGATGCTGGAGGCGTTCGCGGACGGCTGGCCCGACCAGGAGAACCGGCCGCTCAGCCTGCCGCTGGCCCACGGCCGCGCCCTGCTGAACCTGTCCGGGGCCACGACCGACACCGAACAGTCCCGGGTGTACGCGGAGCAGGCGGCGCGCTCGCTGCGCAAGGCGTTCGCGCCGTCCGACGGCGGCGTTCGGCCGGACGCGACGGGCGGCACGGGCGGGCAGACCCTCGGCACCCAGCTGCGGACACTGCTGGACCTGGTGGACGCCCTCCTCCGCTCCGGCGACGGCGTGGACGAGGCAGGCACCCTTGTCGAGCAGGCGCTGGAGACGGCCCGCGAGCCCCGGCTGCGCGCCTCACTCGAGACACGGGCGGGGCGCGTGTGCGTCGCGCGGTACGAACGGTCCGGCGATGCGGCTCAGTTGGAGCGGGCCGCCGAGTGGTTCGGCCGCGCGTCCCGCGGTGTGCCACGCGACTCCCGCGCCCACGCCGGTCTGCTCGCCGAGTGGGGCAGCGCCCTGCTCCGGCGCGCGGAACTCCCGGACGGGCGCCCGCACACAGGCGCCGCCGTACGGGTGCTCCGGGACTGCCGTACGGAGACGGCGGCCGGCAGTGCCCGCCAGGCCGAGCGGCTGCTGATGCTGGGCCGCGCGCTCATGCTGCGGCACAGGGCGACCGACGACCGCGTGGACCTGAGGGAGGCCGAGCACCTCTTCGGGCTCGCGGCACGGGAGGCGCGCGACCCGCTGACCGCCGCGGGCTGCTGGCTGGAGCTGGGCAAGGCCCAACTGGCGGCGTACCGCAGCCTGGGCAGGCCGGCCCGGCTCGACGAGGCGGCCGAGGCGTTCCGTGACGCTGCGGAGTCCGCCAGGGAGGCCGAAGCGGAGCTGGAGAATCCGCAACAGGTCCGGCAGGCCGTCGAGTTGAATGCTAGGGCCAACCACTGGCGGGGTAGGACCTATGAGGACGCGGGCCGGCCGAGGGCCGCTCGCGAGGCGTACCGGGCCGCCGCCCAGGAATGGCGCAAACTGCCGGACCAGGGTGGAGCCGAAGGCGAAGCGACCGCGGAGCGTCTTGCCGAGCTGGGGCGATAGGCGGCAGGAGCGGCGAGAGCGACGGAAACGGCGAGAGCAACAGAACCGACACGAGCGACTCGAGCGACGGGCTCGACGGCAACGGGGAGACGAGATGGGTGAGTCGGTACGAGAAGGTGCGGTGGGACCGGCGGACGGCGGGCAGGGACTGCCCGATCTGCTGGGCCTCGACCTGGAGGCGCTGCGGACCCTGGACCACCCGGTGCTCTCCGAGGTGCTCGCGGATCTGCGGGGCAGGGTCGAGCAGCCGCGGGAGATGCTGTGGGGCTTCAACAACGCGTTCTGAACCACGTGCCGAACCGCTCTCCGCAGCGTTTTCGAAGCTCCCTCCCGGCCGGGACCCCACACGGTTTCGGCCCGCGGGCCCGTTGAACAGGACAATGTGCCCCGCCCGACGTTTGCCCGGCGTGTCCGCCAGGGATACTCGCCTCGGACCGGCAGCGGGGGCCGTCCCGGAAGGCGTGCCAGGGGCCGGACAGCATGGGGGTGCCGGAGTGTCTCGGAAGACGGTTCCCCCCGTGCCCTTCGCGCAGTTCATCGTCAAGATGCACGGCCGCTGCAATCTCGCGTGCCGCTACTGCTATCTCTACGCGGGCCCCGACCACACCTGGCGCACCCGTCCCGCCGCCGCCCCGCCCGGCGTCCTCGACCGCGCCGCGGCCCGGATCGCCGAGCACGCCGCCGCGCACGGCCTCGGCGACCTCTCGCTCGTCCTGCACGGCGGTGAACCGCTCCTCGCGGGCGCCGACCGGCTCGCGGCCTTCACCGATCTCGTACGCGAAAGGGTCCCGTCCGCCTGCACGGTCCACGCGACCGTGCAGACCAACGCCACCCTGCTCACCGACGACCGCGTCACCACCCTCGCCCGGCACGGCATCCGCATCGGCATCAGCCTCGACGGCGGGCTGCCCGCCCACAACGCCCTGCGCACCGACCACGCCGGGCGGCCGTCCTGGCCCGCCGCCTCACGCGGCGCCCGGCTGCTCGCCGAACGCCATCCGGACGCGTACGCGGGCATTCTCACCGTCGTGGACCCGCGGACCGACCCGGTCGAGATGTACGCATCGCTGCTCGCGCTGAAGCCGCCCGCGATCGATCTGCTGCTCCCGCACGGCAACTGGACCAGCCCGCCCTTTGGCCTGGACCCGGAGCGCCGGGGGCCGCCTGAGGCGCGGGATGGGGGAAAGACCCTCGAACGATCCCTCACCCCCTATGGCGACTGGCTGGTCGCCGTCTTCGACCAGTGGTGGCCCGCCGGGCGCCGCGAGACCCGGATACGGCTCTTCGAGGAGTGCATCGCGCTGCTCCTCGGCCTGCCCGGTGCCACCGAATCCCTCGGCCTGGATCCCGTCAACGCCGTCGTCGTGGAGACCGACGGCGCCATCGAGCAGGTCGACTCCCTGAAATCGGCGTACGACACCGCCGCCGCCACCGGGCTCGACGTCTTCCGCCACACCTTCGACGAGGCCCTGGCCCACCCCGGGATCGCCGCCCGTCAGGCCGGAGCCGCCGCGCTCGCCGCCGAGTGCCGCGCGTGCCCGGTGCTCACCGTCTGCGGAGGCGGTCACTACGCCCACCGCTACCGGGCGGGGCACGGGTTCACCCATCGCAGCGTCTACTGCGCCGACCTCGACCGGCTCATCCGCCATGTGGCGGGCCGGCTGGCCGACGCGACCGCGGGGGCCGCCCCATGAGCGCTGCCGAGGTCCCCGCCTTTCCCGGTGCCCCCGCCGTCCAGGACCGGGACCTGCACGAACTCGGCCGAACCGAAGGCGGCACGGAGACGCTGGGCCTGCTCGTGCGCGACCAGCACACCCGCCGGCTCGTGCTGCTGCGGGCCCTCCTCGACGCGGCGCAGGACGCCCCCGAGGCCGTCTGCCCGCCGAAGGTGGTCCAGCGGCTGGAAGACGGCTGGGCGCTGCTGGAGGCCGCGGAGCGCGTGGACCGGGCCGCGGTGCGCGAACTGCTGCTCTACCCGCTCATCGGGCCCTGGGCGCACCGCTGTCTGTACGGCCTGACCGCACCCGCCCCGACTCCCGGGCTCCGCACCGATCTCGACCACTTCGGGGCGGTCGCGGCGGCGGGCGCGATCCGCGCGGGTCTGCCCTTCACCGCCCGTCTGGCCCCCCGCCTCACCGCCCGCGACGGACTGCTCGCACTCCCGCTCCTGGGAGCACTGCGCGCCGCCCCGGGACCGATCGAGCTCACGTTCGCCGACGGCGAGTTGACCGCACGTCAGCCGACAGAGGCGCCCCTCACCGTACGCATCGGCCCCGACGGCGCCCTCTCCGAGGACCCGCGCTGGCACGCCGCCTTCACCCTGCCCGCGGTCCGGCCCGGCGCCCTGCCCGTACTCCTCGACGACCTCCACCCCTACCGCACCGCGGGCGGGGGACTGGAGCAGCACGGGCTCAAGCCCGCCGCGTGTCTCGACGAGCGCGAGCGCAAGGACTGGGCCCAGTCCTGGTCCGGTGTGGAGCCGCTGCTCCGGCTCGGCGGCGCGCACCGGCTGACCGAGGCCGTGGTCCTGCTGCGCTGTGTGGTCCCGCTCGCCCCGCCGCCCGGATCGACGGTCGCGGGCGAGGGGGCCGCGCACTGCAGCGGCACCCGGCGCGAGGCGTTCGGCGCGGTCCTCAGCAGCAAGCCGTCGACCCCGGCGTTCATGGCGTCGACGCTGGTCCACGAGCTCCAGCACACCAAGCTGGCCGCGCTCGGTACGCTCGTGCCGCTGCATCACGAGGACGCCACACCCCGGCACTTCGCGCCCTGGCGGTCCGACCCCCGGCCCTTCGACGGGCTGCTGCAAGGGGCGTACTCGCACATCGCGCTGGCCGACTACTGGCAGCGCTTCGCGCTCGGTGCCCGGAGCACCCGGCACCGCGACATGGCCTGGGCCGAGCATGCCCGCTGCCGCGAGCAGGTCGGAGCGGTGCTGCCCGTACTGGCCGGCTCCGGAGCGCTGACGCGCGAAGGCCGGATCCTCGTCAACGGCATGATCGAGCTCTACGACCATCTGGCTGATCATCCGCCTCCTCCGGGGCACCTTGCGCGCGCAGTGGCATATGTCAGTACCGCGCGCGTGATCTGGTGCCAGCGGAACGGGGCGCCACGGACGTGAGCGGGGGACCGCATCAGCGGTGCGGAGGCCGGGTGCGGGTGTATGTTCGTAAGGCTTGTGACAAATCAGGGAGACGGTTCAATGCCCGGAGCACGTAAGCAAGTTGGAGTCACCGGGACGCGGACCGTCACCATCAGTTTCGCCGGGTTCAACCGGGCCTGGGCGGCCTGGATCGGCGACCGTCTCGAGCGCCGCGGGACGCGCGTCGTCTTCCAGCGCTGGGACCCGCCCGTCGAGACCCCGCTGGAGGAGACCCTCCGGGATCTGATGCTCGCCCCCGGCCGCATCCTCGTCGTGCTCAGCGAGTGGTACTTCCAGCTCGGCCCGCGCAGCCACGACGAGTGGAACAGGGCGCTGCGCGAGGTGGTGGCCGACGACCCCGACCGGTTCGCTGCCGTCAACATCACGACCGCCCGCATCCCCGCGGCCACCGCCGTCTTCGGCGCTGCCGACCTCACCAACGTCGGCGCCGACGAGGCCGAGCGGCGGCTCCTCGCCCGGCTCGACCTGCCCACCGAGCCGCTGCCCGACCCCGCGGACGACCGGCGCGGCCCGCGCTACCCCGCGGACACCCCCGAGGTGTGGGGCGGGGTCCCGCGCCGCAACACGCGCTTCACCGGCCGCGAGAGCCTGCTCAACGACGCGTACCACGCCCTCCAGGAGGCGGGCTCCGGTGCGGGCGTCGTGACCCTGCACGGCATGTCGGGAGTGGGCAAGACACAGCTGGCCGCCGAGTACGTGTACCGCTTCGGGTCCGAGTACGACGTGGTGTGGTGGGTGTCCGCCGAGAAGCGGGTCACCTACCGGCAGAAGCTCGCCGAACTGGCGCCGGCGCTGGGCCTGTCCACCGGCGCCGAGTACGGCGAGCGGCTGCGCGCCGCGCGTGACGCGCTGCGCCGCGGCGAGCCGTACTCCCGCTGGCTGCTCGTCCTCGACGGGGCCGACGAGCCCGAGCACATCTGGGATCTCGTGCCGACCGGCCCCGGGCACGTGCTGATCACGTCACGCAACCCGGAGTGGAGCGAGCACAACAGCAACCTGCTGGAGGTGCCGGTCTACGACCGGGTGGAGTCGGTCGCCTTCATCCGCCGCCGCGCGCCCCGCCTCACCCACGCCGAGGCCGACCAGCTCGCGGAGGCGCTGGAGGACCTGCCGCTGCTGCTCGACCAGACCGCGGGCTGGCTCAACGACTCGGACATGTCGGTCGACGAATACATCGAGCTCCTCGAAGGCGGCATCGACCAGGACGTCGTGAAGGTCTCGGCCGACTTCCCGCTCGCCTTCCAGACCGCCTGGTCGATACTGTTGAACAAGCTCCGCGAGACCGTCCCCGAGTCCGTCGACCTGCTGCGTCTGTGCACCTTCTTCGCCCCGGGCTCCGTACCCGTACGGCTGCTGAAGGAGATGCCGTCGGGGGCGCTGCCCGAGCAGCTGACCGGACTGATGAACGACCCGCTGCTGTGGAACCGGGCGATCGGCCAGCTGCGGCAGTACTCGGTGGTGCGACTCGAGTCCCACGAGGCGGGCTCCGACGAGGCCCCGTCATCGGGTGAGGCGCTCTATCTGCACCGCATGGTCCACCAGATCGTCCACAAGGACATCCCGGAACGGCACCAGAAGGAATTCGCCGACGTCGTCCGCCGAGCCCTCGCCGCCGCCGACCCCGGCCGCCCCACCGACACCCAGCTCTGGCCGAGGTACGCGGAGATCACCCCGCACCTCAAGTACGCGGACGTCCTGCAGAGCACCGAGCCGGCCGTCCAGACGCTGGTCCTCAACTGTCTGCGCTACATGTATCTCTCCGGCGAGTACCGGGCGGGCATCAAGCTCGGTGAACGGGCCATGACCGCCTGGAAGGAACTCCTCGGCGAGACCCACTCCCGGGTCTGGGACCTCAGCTACCACTACGCCAATGTGCTGCGCGCCGTCGGCGACTACGCGGGCACCGAGGCCATCGAGCGCGCCGCCGTCGACCATCTGCGAGTCGAGCGGGGACCGCAGGACCTGGAGCATCTGCGCGCGGCGGGCGGTCTCGCGGCCGATCTGCGCGGGCTCGGGCAGTACGACGAGGCGGCGGAGCTGTCCGGCTGGGTGCTGGACGCGTACCGGGAGCTGCTCGGGGAGCAGGACTCGCGCACGCTCAACGCGCAGAACAACCTGGCGATTTCGCTCCGCCTGCTCGGCCGGTACACGGAGTCGCTCGAGCTCAACCGGCGCACCCTGGAGGCGCGCAGGCAGCTGCTGCTCGCACGGCACGCCTGGACCCTGTACTCGGAGATCAACTACGCGACGGACCTGCGCCTGCTGGGCCGCTACAGCGAGGCGGAGTCGCTACAGGCGCAGAGCGTCCGTGTGCACCGGATCGTCATGGGCAGGGACAACCCGCAGACCCTGCGGGCCGAGCACAACCTGGCCCTGTGCCAGTACCGCATGGGCGAATGGGACAAGGCCAAGGAGCTGTTCACCCGCGTCCTGGAGCGCTGCGAGCGGGTGCTCGGCGAGGCCGATCCGCTCACCATGATGTTCGCCGCGAGCCAGTGCTGCTTCGCGCGCGAGCACGGCGACATCGACCAGGCCCGGGACATAAGCGAGCGGGTCGTCGCCGGCTACCGGGACATGCTCGGCGAGAGCCACCCGTACACCGCGGGCACCAAGGGCAACCACGCCCTGATCCTGCGCAACGTCGGGGACCGGGAGCAGGCCCATGCACTCGTCGAGGAGGCCCTCGCCGACATGACCCAGGCCGTCGGCGAGCAGCACCCCTGGACACTGGGCTGTGCCATCAACGCTTCCGCACTGCGCAACCTGGTCGGTGATCCGGAGAGCGCGGCCGAGCTCACCGAGGTCACGATCGCCCGGGCCACCGAGGCCCTGGGCAGGACCCATCCGCTGACCCTCTCCTCGCGGATCACCCACGCGGCGGACCTGCGCGGGCTGCGGGACCGGCAGCGCGCCGACAAGATCGAGACGGAAGCCCTCGACGACCTCGCCGCGACACTCGGCGCCCAGCACGTCCACACGGTCTCCGCCCGCTCCAGGAACCGGCCCTACTGGGACTTCGAGCCATCGATCATCTGACCTCGGCCCGCCCCGCGCGCACACACGGGGCGGGATTGGCACCGGTGTCACGGGGAACAGTGATGAGACACCGTCAGTCGGGAGTCATGTACGGGACATGATGTGAGGGGGAGCGAATGACGGTTCTTGTGGGACCCGCCGTGCCCGGGGAGGACGGGCCGATACCGGTTCTGGTCGGCCGTGCGGGGCAGCTTGCCGTCGAGACCGGCAGTGTCGACGACATCTACGCAGGCGAGGAGACCCGCGAGGGCGCCGCCCAGCGCGTCCTCCAGGTTGCCAGGGACAGCTACACCGAGGGTCTCGACCTGGCCCGGCGCTGTGCGTCGCAGGCCATGCGCCGGCTCGGCGATCTGGGGGAGGGGATGCGGTCCGACGAGATCGAGCTGCAGGTCTCCATCACGCTCGACGCCGGGATGGCGGCCGTGGTGAAGGCCGGAGCCGAGGCTCAGCTCCAGGTCACCTTCCGCTGGCAGCCGGGCCGCGAGGAGGCGGCGTCGGTCACCGCCACCCGGGTCGCGGGACCGGCCTCCGCGCCCGCCGCGGGAGCGGACTCGTGAGCGGGACCCCGTTAGGGGCGATCCCGATCCTCCCGTACAGCCGCATCGTCGGACAGGCCGAGCTCAAGCTCGCCCTGGAGCTCAACTTCGTCGCCCCGCACATCGGCGGCGTTCTGATCACCGGTCAGCGCGGCACCGCCAAGTCCACCGTCGTCCGCGCCTTCGCCCTCATGTCGCACGGCGAACTCCCGGTCACCCTGCCGATCAACGCGACCGACGACCGGGTCATAGGGGGCTGGGAGCTCGACGCGCTGATGCGCGGCGAGGCGAAGGAACAGCCCGGGCTGCTCGAAGAGGCCCATGCCAAAGGCCTGTTGTACGTCGACGAGGTCAATCTCCTCGACGACCACCTGGTGAACATCATCCTCGACGTCGTGTCGACCGGTGTGCTCTCCGTCCAGCGCGAGGGCATCGCCGCGGCCAAGCACCTCTCCTTCGGCCTCGTCGGCACCATGAACCCCGAGGAGGGCGGGCTGCGTCCCCAACTCCTCGACCGGTTCGGACTGATGGTCACTGCCACCGAGCTGGACGCCGAGGCCCGCCACCGGATGATCATGACGGTGCTGGCCTTCGAGGAGGAGCTGGCCAAGGACACCTCGTCGTGGCGGACGGATGCCGAGCGGGAGGGCCAGGAGCTCCGGCGCGCCCTACTGGCCGCGAAGGACGCACTCCGCGGCGTCGAACTGGGCGAGGACATCAGCAGACTGTGCGCCGAGGCGGCCCACCGGCTCGCCGCCGTGGGGCATCGCGGCGAACTGGTCACCGCACAGGCCGCCCGCGCGCTCGCGGCTCTGGAGGGATCGGGACGCGTCACGCCCGCGAACGTACGGAGAGTTCTGCCGCTCTCCCTGCGCCACCGGCGGCCCGAGGCCGGCCAGAGCGGTACCTACGTGTGGGGGGCTGAGGACGACGCCCGTGTCAAGGACCTCTTCGGCTGAGCCGCCATGTCCGCGAATCCCGTCCCCGCCCCCGTCCCCGACCGCCGGCTCCCGACGGCCCTCGCCTGCGCCGCCGTCGAACCGGGCCTCTCAGGAGTGCTGCTGTTCGACCTGCCCGACGACCTCGTCGCACCCGTCACCGAGCTGTTCGCCGGGCTGCTCGGCAGAACGGCAGGACGGCCGGGCGGCGCCCTCGTGCCGCGAATCGTGCTCGGGGCCGCCACCAGGGACGAGGAGCTGTGGATACGCCCCCGGCTGCGGCACGGATCAGGCGGCATCGGCTTCAGCCCGGCGCCCGGACCGCTCACCGAGACCACGGGCGAACCGTCGCTCGTCGTGGTGCCCGATCTGTCCCGGCTCAGCGTCGCCGGCATGCGCGCCGCGGTCCAGCTGCTCGGCGCCGACGTCGCCACCGTCGAGCACTCCGGGCTGCGGCACCGCTGGCGGCCCCGCGCTCGCTGGCTCGCCGTCTGCCGGGCCGAGGACACCGTACGGATCTCCCCGCACCTGCTGGACCGCTTCCCGGTACGGTTTTCCGCCGCCGGGCTCCGTACCGTGCCGGGCGCCGACCGGAGCGGCTCGACAGCGGGCTCCTGGCGCACCCCGCTGCATCGGGCTGCGCAGCTGCCGCCGCCGCCCCTGGCCGACGCCGCCGCCGCTCGCGTGTGGGCACTCCTCGGCGAGGCCGCCGGTCACCGCCGGGCGCTGGCGCTCGCGCGGATCGCCCGTGCCCTGGCGCGCCTCGACGGAGCGGGAACGGTGACGGCCGAGCTCGTCGATGAGGCTGCCCGCCTCATCGGGCTCAGCCCCGTTCAGCAGTTGTCCAGCTCCCGGCCCCCCGGTCCGGCCCCGGACAGCGTCCCCTCCTCGCCCGGCACCGCGGACCCGCCCCGGCGCCCGGAGCCGCACGGCCCGGGCCGCGGCGGTCCGGACGGCCAGGCGGCGCGCGCCTTCGCGGGCCGACCGGTCCTGGAGGCGGGGCCGGCCGAGCCAATGGGCTCCGGCCCGGCCCCCGACGCCCGCCCGGGCGGCGCCCCCTACCCCGAGGACCGCCAGGGTCCGGCCCCCGACGCCGCGTCCCTGCGCCTCCCGCCCCGGCGCATCACCGGACCACGTGCCGCGCGCGGAGCGATCATCGGTGTCCGGCGCGCCGGCGACCTGTGGGACCTCGCCTTCGTCCGTACGGCGATGGAGGCCGCCAAGTACCAGGTGGTGCGCGGCAGTCCGGAACGGCTCGCCATCGCCCTCGCCGATCTGCGGGGGTACGTACGAGCCCCGGAGCCGGAGCGTTTGCTGGCACTGGTGCTGGACCACACGTGCCGCGGTGACTGGGACTGGCACGACGCGCTCGAACCGTTCCTGCAGTGGGCGTACACCAGCCGGGCCGCAGCCCATGTCGTCGAGATCGGCGGCCGGGGCGCCGTCAACGAGTTACGGGCCGAAGCCTTCGCCGCCCGCAGTGTCCTCGACCCGCGGATCACGGCCGCGCTGGGCCGCGCCCCGGGCCTCAGCACCCCGCTCGCCCATGGCCTGGAGCAGGCCGGGCACGCCCTGCGGCGCGCCTTCCAGCACCACAGCTCAGGACAGTCGGAGGCGCTGCTGGTCGTGGTCACCGACGGCCGCGGCAATGTGCCGCTGGACGTCAGCCACGAAGGGCTCCCCAGCCCTGACGCTGTCGGGCGCGCCGGTGTGGACGACGCCTTGGCAGTGGCCGCCCGCATCAGCGGCATGGACCGCACCCGACTGCACTGCGTGGTCGTCGACCCGGGACGGCAGCCGTACGGGGAGCTGCCGTACGACCTGGCCGATGCCCTCGGCGGCAGCGTTGTCGAGGGACGGCCCTCGCAGGCGCCGGCGGGCACACGGGGCGGCGGCTGATGCGGGCCGAATCCTTCGGCCTGTGGCGGCGTGTTGAGCAGGCGGTGGTACAGGGGCGGCGACCGAGACGGACACAGGTGCCCGTGCAGGCGATGCGCGGAGAGACGGACAGCCTCGGCTTGGCGGCGGTCGACGTCTGGAAGCGCCCGCCCCCGGCCACGGCTCTCGTACGCGTCCGCAGGCAGCATCACCCCGACGGGCTCCAGGCGTTCGGCTTCAGCGGTCAGTGCGAGGGGGTCGTCCCGCTGCCGCACACTACGGGCCCTACCCAGCTGCGCCCCGCTGCCGTCGGTCTCGGCAACGCCCGCGCCGGCGGCGAGGCCCCGTCCGAGCTGCTGCGCGCCATCCGCCACTGGTCGCGCAACCAGCGCCGGCTCGCCGACTGGATCAACACGGCCCGTGTGGTGCACGGAGACGATCTGCAGCTGGTGATCCGCGACGACACGGGGTACGAGCTGCCGTGGGAGGCGCTGTGGCTGCCCGGGGTGCCCGAACACGACCTCGGACAAGGGCTGCTCGGGGCGCTGGTCGTGATGTCGCGCTGGCTGACCATCCACGACCTCCGTACCGACTTCCCGGAGAGTCCCGCGACCATTGAGGGCCGGGTCCTCGGCTACTTCTCTCCCGACATGCACGGTGACATGGCCGTGTTCCGGGACTACGACCACCGGGCCCATCTGAAGGTCGGCGGCTTTCTCGACGCACTCGACGCCCACCCCGGCCAGGCGACCGGGCTCGTCTACATGGCCTGCCATGGCACGTACGACGAGCGGCTGAGCGCGCTCTCCCTCGCCGGGGTGACGTGGTCCGAGTTCAACGACCGTCCCATGGCGCTGCTCGGCGGGAACCGCTCGATGGTCTGTCTCAACGCCTGTCACTCCGGGCGGTTTGTGCACAACCTCGGCGGCGGCGAGGACGCCCTGCGCGGCTTCGCCGAGCTCTTCCTCCGCAAAGGCGCCGGCGGCTGCATCGTCACCGCGGGAAAGGTCGGCGAACGCGAGGCCCGCGAGCTGATCCGGCAGCTCGTGAGCGCGGTGACGGCAGAGCCGTGGCGGCCCGTCGCCCAGTCACTGCGCGCCTTCCGGGCACGCGCACTCCGCGACTTCGGCTCTCTGACGGACATCCCGCGCACCCTGCATGATGACGGGAGGGTCGACAAGGACGGTCAGCGGCGGGTCCTGCGCCTGCTCTACAGCTTCATGTTCCAGTTCTACGGGCATCCGCGCAGCACGCTCGCGCTCGTCGGCCGGAACGGCGAAGGAGCGGGAATCCGGGAGGGGGCACACCGTGAGCGGTGAGGAACAGCCCCTGCTGATCGAACCCGTCGTCAGCCGGCCGCACGAGGCCGACGCAGGCAGCACGTATCTCGTCACCGTCGATCTGCGCGGCCCGCTCGCCCCTGACGGCTCCGACAGCCCCGCGGCCTGGCCCGGCCCCGGCGAGGAACTCACGTTCACGGTGGGCCTCGACGGCTCCCCTCACTTCGTCTGCGAGGTCCTCGACGACCCTGGTGTCGTTCTGCACCGATACGGAGGGACGTACGGCCCCGCACGGTTCGTCGTCACCGCCGGCCGTACACCAGGGCCCGCCGCGCTGTGGCTGACCATCAACAACCAATGGGGTATGCCGGTCCGCAAGGCGGAACTGCCGTGCCGCATCCGTGATCCCCGGCTCGGAGAGGCGTCCGGCCAGGCAGTCGTCGGGTACCTGCCGGGCGCAGACAGCGACCGGCAGTCTCCGAGTGAGGAGGCGTACCTCGCCCCGACGGCTGCTGCGCCGCCCACGCGGGGGGTACTCAGGGCTCTCCTCGACTGGCCGCGCCGGCGATTCGGCGCGGCCCGCCGAGCGGCCGACGGAGCCGAGCCGCCGAGCGAATCCCTCCCGGCACGCGACGACTCTGCGACGGCGCGCCGTCCTCCCGAGTCGCGAGAAGCCCTTCAGCGGGAGAGGCTGCCCCGGCCGGCGCCGGCGGCCTCCTCCGCCCTCGCCGAGCGCCACGTCCTCGTGGCCTTCGCCGCGTCCGACCGCGACTGGGCGACCCGGATCGGCGACAGGCTGGAGCGCAGAGGGCTCGCCGTGACCCTCCATCGCCTGGATCCGACCCTGGGGACGGAACCCTCCCAGCTGCTACGGGACCTGGCACTGGCCCCGGGCCGGATCCTGCTCGTCCTCAGCGACGCGTTCTTCCGGCTCGGCGCGGGCACCGAGGACCGATGGGAACGGGTGCTGCGCGACGTGGTCATCCCCGACCCGGACCGGTTCGCCGCCGTTGCCGTCGGTCCCGCCTCCTCGATGCCCGCCGCCACGGAGGCCCTTGCGCCCCTCGACGTGCTCACCCTCGGGAGCGAGGAGGCCGAGGGGCGGCTGCTGCGCAGGCTCGGGCTGCCCGCCGGTCCCCTGCCGCGGCCGGAGGGAGAGGGGCAGGCCGGCCGTACCGCTGCCGTCATGGGCGGTGTCCCGCACCGCAATGCGCGGTTCACCGGCCGGGAGGAGTTGCTGGAAACCGTACGCCGGTTCCTGACGAGCGGGCCCGACGGGGCCCGGGTGACCCTGCTCGGTATGTCCGGTGTGGGAAAGACACAGCTGGCCGCCGAGTTCGTGCACCGCTTCGCCAGCGCGTACGACGTCGTGTGGTGGGTGCCCGCCGATGTGCGCGCCTCGTGCCGGGCACGGCTGGCCGAACTGGCTCCGGCGCTGGGCCTGCGCACGGGCGCCGAGTACGGCGAGCGGCTGCGCGCGGTGCGGGACGCGCTGCGTCTGGGGGAGCCGTACGGTCGCTGGCTTCTGGTGTTCGACGCGGCCGACGACGTGGAGGCGATCGCCGACCTGGTGCCGTCCGGGCCCGGGCATGTGCTGATCACGTCCCGCAACCGCTCCTGGATGGAGCAGGGCAGCGACGCGGTGGAAGTGCCCACCTACAGCCGCGACGAGTCCGTCGCGTTCGTCATGCGCCGCGCCCCGCGCCTCACCGCCGCGGAGGCGGACCGGCTGGCAGCGGCGATGGAGGACCTGCCGCTGCTGCTCGACCAGACCGCCGGCTGGCTCGGTGGCACCACCATGCCCGTCGACGAGTACATCGGCCTCGTCGAGCGCATCGGCGCCGACCGGGAGCTGGTCAATGTCTCCCACGACTTTCCGCTGAGCTTCCGGAGCGCCTGGTCGATCCTGCTCGACACGCTGCGCGAGACGTACCCGTGGTCCGTCGAACTGCTGCGCCTGTGCACCTTCTTCGCCCCCGCCTCCGTTCCGATAAGGCTGCTGAGGGCGATGCGTCCCGACGCCCTGCCCGAACAGCTCCGCGGGCTCGTCGAGGACCCACGGGTCTGGGACGAGGCCGTCCGCACGCTGGTGCAGTTCTCCCTGGTACGACTGGAGACCGAGGGGCCGCGGGAGGACGAGGCCGACGATGCCGACGACACCGCGTACCTCTCGATGCACCGGCTGGTGCACCTGTTCGTGCGCGAGGGCATTCCCGAGGCCGAGCGTGCCCACTTCACCGACGCCGCACGCCTCGCACTCGCCGCCGCCGATCCGGGCCGCCCCACCGATTCCACGGCCTGGTCGTCGTACGCGGAGATCACCCCGCATCTCCGCCACGCCGACGTCCTGGGAAGCACCGACCCCGCCGTCCAGGACCTCGCGCTCAACTGCCTGCGCTACATGTACGTCTCGGGCGAGTACGGAGCGGGCATCCGGACCTCCGCACGGGCCATGGCCTCCTGGCGGGAGCTGCTCGGCGCCACGCATCCGCGGATCTGGGACCTCAGCCACCACTACGCCAACCTGCTTCGGGCGATCGGCGACTACCGCACCAGCGAGTCCGTCGACCGGGCGGCCGTGGACCATCTGTTCGCCGAGCGCGGCGACCGGGACCTGGAGTATCTGCGCGCCGCCGGCGGCCTCGCCGCCGACTTGAGGGGGCTCGCCCGCTACCAGGAGGCCCTTGAGCTGTCGCGGTTCACGTACGAGCACTACCGCGACCTCGTCGGAGAATCCGACGCCCTCGCGCTGGGCGCCCAGAACAATCTCGCCGTCTCACTGCGGCTGCTCGGCAGCTACGAGGAGGCACTCGGCTTCGACGTCCGCACGCTCCGCCTCCGGCTCGAGGTGCTGGGCCCGCGGCACAGCACCACGCTCTACTCGGAGATCAACCGGGCCATCGATCTGCGGCTGCTCGGCCGCTATCACGAGGCCCGCACCGCCCAGGAGCAGAGCTTCCACGAGCACGTGCGCGTACTGGGAGCCGGCAATCCCCAGACGCTGCGCGCCGCACACAATCTGGCGCTGTGCACCTACCACGCCGGCGATCCGGCCACCGCGCTCCCGCTGTTCCTCGACATACGCGAGCGCAGCTCCCGCGTCCTGGGCAACCACGATCCGCTGACGATGATGATCACGGCGAGCTGCGCCTGCGCACAGCGGGAGCACGGTGACCTCGAGCGGGCCCGTGCGCTGCAGGAAGACGTCGTGGACGGTTACACGGAGATGCTCGGCCACGGCCATCCGTACACCATCGGCGTCCGGGGCAACCTCGGGCTGGTGCTGCGGTCCCTCAGCGAACGCCAGGCGGCGTACGTGATCGAGCGGGCCCATCAGGAGATGGCCCGCGCGGTCGGCGAGGACCATCCGTGGACCATCGGCTGTGCGCTGAACGCGACGGCCGCCCGCGCCCTCGCCGGTGACACCGAGAGTGCCGAGGCACTGAGCCGGGACACCGCCCGCAGAGCCGAGGCGACTCTCGGCAGGCGCCACCCCCTCACCCTCTCGTGCCGGATCGCCCTCGCCGCCGATCTGCGCGCCCTGCGCAGGCGGCCCGAGGCGGACAGGATCGAGGAGGAGGCGCTGGTGGGGCTGTCCGCCACGCTCGGGCCCCAGCATGTGCACACCGCCTCCGCACGCTCCCGCAACCGGCCGTCCTGGGACTTCGAGCCCCTGATCATCTGAATCGCGTACGGATACGGGAAACGGGACCGGCCCCCGCCGAACGCATCGGTGGGGGCCGGTCCCGTCAACCGGTCCGGGCGGTCAGCCGGGTCAGGCGTCGAAGACCTCGTTGGCCAGCTGCTGCTGCTCCGCCTGGTGCCGCTTCGCCGAGCCCACCGCCGGGGACGACGAGTGCGGGCGCGAGATGCGGCGCAGACGCTCGGCGCCCGGGATGTCCGCGCCGACGGCCAGGTCGAGGTGGTCGATCAGGTTGAGCGCGATGAACGGCCAGGCACCCTGGTTCGCCGGCTCCTCCTGGGCCCACAGGTACTTCTCGGCGTTCGAGAACTTGGCGATCTCCGCCTGGAGTTCGGCACCCGGCAGCGGGTACAGGCGCTCCAGCCGGATGATCGCGGTGTCCGTGACGCCCCGCTTCTGACGCTCGGCTTCGAGGTCGTAGTAGACCTTGCCGGAGCAGAAGACGACCTTGCGGACCGCGGCCGGGTCGACCGACGCGTCGCCGATCACCGGGCGGAAGCCGCCGGTGAGGAACTCCTCCGCCTTCGACGCCGCGGCCTTCAGACGCAGCATCGACTTCGGGGTGAAGACGATGAGCGGCTTGTGGTGCGGGTTGTGGACCTGCCAGCGCAGCAGGTGGAAGTAGTTCGACGGAAGGGTCGGCATGGCGACCGTCATGTTGTTCTGCGCGCACAGCTGGAGGAAGCGCTCCGGGCGGGCGGACGAGTGGTCCGGGCCCTGGCCCTCGTAGCCGTGCGGCAGGAGCAGCGTGACGCCGGAGGTCTGGCCCCACTTCTGCTCGGCCGAGGAGATGAACTCGTCGACGACGGTCTGCGCGCCGTTGACGAAGTCACCGAACTGGGCCTCCCACATGACCAGCGCGTCCGGGCGGGCCAGCGAGTAGCCGTACTCGAAGCCCATCGCCGCGTACTCGCTGAGCAGCGAGTCGTAGACGTTGAAGCGGGCCTGGTCCTCGTTCAGGTAGAGCAGCGGGGTGTAGTCCTCGCCGGTCTCCTGGTCGACGAGGACGCCGTGGCGCTGGCCGAAGGTGCCGCGGCGGGTGTCCTGGCCGGCGAGCCGGACCGGGGTGCCCTCCATCAGCAGGGAGCCGATGGCCAGGGTCTCGCCCATGCCCCAGTCGATCGTGCCGTCCTCGACCGAGGCCGCGCGGCGCTGCAGCTGCGGCAGCAGACGCGGGTGGACGGTGACGTTGTCGGGGACGTTGACCTGGGACTCGGCGATCCGCTTCACGACCTCCTGGGAGACCGCGGTGGTGACGGCCACCGGGAACTCGGGCTGGGCGTCCGGGACATGGGCCGGAGCCGGCTGGGAGGTGGCCTCGCGGACCTCGGCGAAGACCTTCTCCAGCTGTCCCTGGAAGTCCTGGAGCGCCTGCTCGGCCTCTTCCAGCGTGATGTCGCCACGACCGATGAGCGACTCGGTGTAGAGCTTGCGCACCGAGCGCTTCTTGTCGATCAGGTTGTACATCTGCGGGTTGGTGAACTGCGGGTTGTCGCCCTCGTTGTGACCGCGGCGGCGGTAGCAGATGAGGTCGATCACGACGTCCTTGTTGAACGTCTGGCGGAACTCGAAGGCGAGGCGCGCCACGCGGACCACGGCTTCCGGGTCGTCGCCGTTCACATGGAAGATCGGCGCCTCGATCATGCGGGCCACGTCGGTCGCGTACATCGACGAACGCGACGACTCCGGCGAGGCGGTGAAGCCGACCTGGTTGTTGATGACGATGTGGACCGTGCCGCCGGTGCGGTAGCCGCGCAGCTGCGACATGTTGAGCGTCTCGGCCACGACGCCCTGGCCGGCGAAGGCCGCGTCGCCGTGGAGCGCGACGGGCAGGACCGTGAAGTCCGTGCCGCCCTTGTTGATGATGTCCTGCTTGGCGCGGACGATGCCCTCGAGGACCGGGTCGACCGCCTCCAGGTGCGAGGGGTTGGCGGCCAGCGAGACCTTGATCTGCTCGCCGTCCAGGCCGGTGAAGGTGCCCTCGGCGCCCAGGTGGTACTTCACGTCGCCGGAGCCGTGCATCGACTTCGGGTCGAGGTTGCCCTCGAACTCGCGGAAGATCTGCGCGTACGACTTGCCGACGATGTTCGCGAGCACGTTGAGGCGGCCGCGGTGGGCCATGCCGATGACGACCTCGTCCAGGCGGGACTCGGCCGCGGCGTCGATGACCGCGTCGAGCAGCGGGATGACGGACTCGCCGCCCTCCAGCGAGAAGCGCTTCTGGCCGACGTACTTCGTCTGCAGGAAGGTCTCGAAGGCCTCGGCCGCGTTGAGGCGGCGCAGGATCCGCAGCTGCTCCTCGCGCTCCGGCTTGGCGTGCGGGCGCTCCACGCGGTCCTGGATCCACTTGCGCTGCTTCGGGTCCTGGATGTGCATGAACTCGATGCCGGTGGTGCGGCAGTACGAGTCGCGGAGCACACCGAGGATGTCGCGGAGCTTCATCATCGACTTGCCGCCGAAGCCGCCGACCGCGAACTCGCGCTCCAGGTCCCACAGGGTGAGCCCGTGCTCGGTGATGTCCAGGTCGGGGTGCTTGCGCTGGCGGTACTCCAGCGGGTCGGTGTCCGCCATGACGTGGCCGCGGACCCGGTAGGAGTGGATCAGCTCGAAGACGCGGGCGGCCTTGGTGACGTCGTCGTCGTGCGAGGCGTCGATGTCCTTGAGCCAGCGGACTGGCTCGTAGGGGATGCGCAGCGACTCGAAGACGTCGTCGTAGAAGCCGTCCTCGCCGAGGAGGAGGTTGGCGACGACGCGCAGGAACTCGCCGGAGGCGGCGCCCTGGATGACCCGGTGGTCGTACGTCGAGGTCAGGGTCATGACCTTGGAGATGCCCAGCTTGTTCAGGGTGTCCTGGGAGGTGCCCTGGAACTCGGCCGGGTAGTCCATCGAGCCGACGCCCATGATCACCGACTGGCCGGGCATCAGACGCGGCACGGAGTGGACCGTGCCGAGACCGCCGGGGTTGGTGAGGGAGACGGTGACGCCGGTGAAGTCGTCCATCGTCAGCTTGTTGTTGCGGGCGCGGCGGACGATGTCCTCGTAGGCCTGCCAGAACTCGAAGAAGTTCAGCGTCTCGGCCTTCTTGATGGCCGCGACGACGAGCTGGCGCTCACCGTTCGGCTTCACCAGGTCGATGGCGAGGCCGAGGTTGATGTGCGAGGGCTTGACCAGGACGGGCTTGCCGTCCTTCTCCGCGAAGGAGTTGTTCATCGACCGCATGGCCTTGATCGCCTGCACCATCGCGTAGCCGATGAGGTGGGTGAAGGAGATCTTCCCGCCCCGGGCGCGCTTGAGGTGGTTGTTGATGACGATCCGGTTGTCGAAGAGCAGCTTCACCGGGACGGCGCGGACGGACGTGGCCGTCGGCAGCTCCAGGGAGGCGTTCATGTTCTTCGCGACGGCGGCGGAGGGGCCGCGGAGGGGCACGATCTCGGGACCCTGGGGGGTCTCCTCGGCCGCCTTCGCCGGCTGGGCCGCCTTGGCGGCGGGCGCGGCGGCGGGCTTCGCCGGAGCGGCCGGGGCCTTGGCTGCCGGCGCGGCGGGAGCCGCGGCCGGGGTGGCGGGCGCCGGAGCGGCCGGTGCCGGGGCCGCCGGCTGGGCCGGGGCGGTGGCCGCGGGAGCCGTCGGGGTCACGGGCGCCGGAGCCTGTGCGGAGCCCGGCGTCGGCGTGCCTGCGGCAGCCGGAGCCGTGGGCCCCGCTGCCCCCGCGGCAGCGGCGCCGGAGGCGGCCGTACCGCCGCCCGGCTTGTAGTCGGCGAAGAAGTCCCACCAGGCTCGATCGACCGAATTCGGGTCCTGGAGGTACTGCTGGTAGATCTCGTCGACGAGCCACTCATTCGGACCGAACGCGGCAGCGGGGTTCTTCCCCTGCCCGTCAGGGTCGGTCGAAGTGCTCGAGTTACTGGGGGACTGAGACGACACGGCGGCAACCGCCCTCTTCCGCTTCACAAGGTGATGGACAGCGGAAATAAAGGCTACGCCTCCACGGCCGGGAGGTGCAGGCCGGGCGTGGCCATCGTCGCCTAAGTCACACCAGCCGGTCGGTTTCGGCGCAGGAAATGGCGGGAAACATGCGGGGTTCCCCTTCGAAATGGGTACGCAGCACCGCGGCTACGGCCCCGTGGCCCGCACCCCTGACTGCCCACATGCAACGTGTGGGACTCCGGTTCGAACCTTACGTCAACCGCGCCGCTGAAGGACTCCCGGAAGAGTGACCTGTATCCGGCAGCCACGTGCCGATTCGGCCACGCCGATGCGCCCGCCGTGCAGCTCCACTGCCCAGCGCGCGATCGCCAGGCCCAGGCCCGTACCCCCGTCGCTGCCGGGGCCGTGCGGGGACGGGACACTGCCGCGGTTGAAGCGCTCGAAGACCTTGTGCCGCTCCGACTCCGGGATACCGGGACCCTCGTCCAGGACCTCCAGGTCCAGCGACTCCGCCTGCGTGCCGCGCCGGGCCCGTACCGTGACCCGGCCGTGCGGCGGGGAGTGCTTCACGGCGTTGTCGATCAGATTGGCCACCACCTGGTGCAGCCGCTCGGCGTCCGCGTGCGCCGTCAGCTCCGGCGGGGACACGTCGAGGTGCAGATGGACGTCCTTGCGGGTGTGGCTGCCGGAGCCGGAGGAGAGCCCGCGCCGCGCGGCGGCCAGATTGGCCTCCTTCAGCACGCCCGACAGGTAGGGCCACACCTCGAAACGCCGTGCCCGGAGTGGTACCACTCCGTTGTCGAGCCGTGACAGATCCAGCAGGGTCTCGACGAGCCGGCTGAGCCGCTCGGTCTGTTTCAGCGCCGTGCGCATCGTCTCCGGGTCGGCGGCGGAGACGCCGTCCACGACGTTCTCCAGCACCGCGCGCAGTGCCGCGATGGGGGTGCGCAGCTCGTGGGAGACATTGGCGACCAGCTCCTTGCGGTGCCGGTCCACGGCCTCGAGGTCGTCGGCCATGCGGTTGATCGTGTTCGCGAGGTCGCCGAGCTCGTCGCGGCGGTCGGCGCCGCTCACCCGCCGCGTGTAGTCACCGTGGGATATCGACTTGGCGACGGTGTTCATCTCATCCAGCGGTGCTGTCAGGCCGTGAGCCACGAACTGTGTGATCAGCAGGGTGGTGATCATCGCGAAGACGGTGATGTAGCGCAGCTCGGCCCCGGTCCGGAAGGCGACCAGCGCCAGACCCGAGGTGATCAGCACCGACACCACGACCAGGGCGCCGAGCTTGGTCTTGATCGAGATCTCGACCGACCCCAGCTCGGACCTGAGCCGGCTCAGCCGGCTCATGGCGCCGGGCTCTCCAGCGCGTAGCCGACGCCGTGGACGGTACGGATCCGCTCGGCGCCGATCTTGCGGCGCAGCGCCTTGATGTGGCTGTCGACCGTACGCGTGCCGGACGCGTCCGCCCAGTCCCAGACCTCCGCGAGCAGCTGCTCGCGCGAGAGGACCGCACGCGGTGTGTTCGCCAGGCAGACCAGGAGGTCGAACTCGGTCGGGGTGAGATGCACGTCCTCGCTCTTGACGCGGACCCGGCGCTGCGCGTGGTCGATCTCCAGCTCGCCGAGCCGCAGAATCCCGCTGCGCGGCGTCACGGCGGCCAGCGCCGCCCGCTCCACCCGGCGCAGCAGGACGTGCACGCGCGCGGCGAGCTCGCGCATCGAGAACGGCTTGGTCATGTAGTCGTCGGCGCCGACACCGAGCCCGACCAGCATGTCGGTCTCGTCGTCGCGGGCCGTGAGCATCAGGACCGGCACCGGCCGCTGCGCCTGTACCCGGCGGCAGACCTCCAGGCCGTCGAAGCCGGGCAGCATCACGTCGAGGACCATCAGATCCGGCTGCCAGGCCTCGGCGGCGTCGACCGCTGCCGGGCCGTCCGTCGCCGTCTGGACCAGGAAGCCCTCCGCGCGCAGTCGCGCCCCGATGGCCTCCACGATGGTGGTGTCGTCCTCGACCACCAGCACCCGGCGCTGGGCACTTGTCGTCGCGTAAGACGACGCGCCGTTGCTGCTGGTGTGTGTCTGCTCCATCGCCCCGCCCCTGTCGCGCACTGCGAGCTGCGTGTAGATCCGAGTGTCAGGTCAGTCAGCGTAAAGGCATCGATCGGCTCCCGGCTACGCAGGGCGAACAGCGAGATGGACCACGTCCGGTACGCCTCGGGCAACGTGGATCTCTTCGGTCCTTACCCCGCTGAATCCGGCATTCCGCAATGACTCCTCGAAATCGGCGGAGGGCTGGGCCGACCACACGGCGAGCACTCCGCCGGGCCTCAACCTCCGTGCGCAGGCGGCCAGTCCGGCAGGTGAGTACAGGGATTCGTTGTCCTCGGTGACCGTCCAGCCGGGGCCGTTGTCGATGTCGAGGCAGAGCGCGTCGTACGTTTCGGAAGTGTCAAGGACGTACGCGACGAGGTCCGTGCGAAGAATCACGGTCCGTGGGTCGGCGAGCGCGTCGGCGGAGATCGCGCGGAGCGGCCCTGTGCGATGCCAGTCGATGACCGCCTGCTCGCGCTCGACGACGGCGATCCGGCCCCAGCCGGGCTCGGCGGCGGCATGGGCCAGCGAGAATCCGACCCCGAGGCCGCCGATGAGCAGGGCGGGCGGGTCGGGGACCGGGTCCGAGGGCGGATCCGGGCGGTCGGCCAGGGCCCGCGCTGCGGCCTCGACCAGCAGCCGCTCCGAACGGCCGTCCGAGGTGTCCATCAGAAAACAGCCGTTGGCGATGATCTCGTGCACGGGCCGGCCGTCAGGACCGCCCCGCTCGCGCAGGACGACCTCGCCGTACGGTCCTTCGCGCCGGTCGAGCGTGCGGGGAGCCGTGTGGGGAGCCGATACATTGCTGGGCAGCACCATGAACTGCAGGTTATCGAGAGCCCTCCGGCAGGCGCGGCGCTATGCCTGCTCCGGACGGGCCCCGCGCCACGCGTACAGGGCGACCCCGGCGGCGTACGTGGTCAGGGCCACGGCCCAGGCGGCGCCCTGCGGACCGGGCTGCATCGGCCACGCCCACACGGCCGCCGCGCCGCCCGGAACCTGCGGCGCGGACACGTACACCGTGCTCAGGTACGCCGTCATGGGCAGCCAGCTGAGACGGGCGCCGAGCAGGACGGCCGCGGCCGCCGTCACCCCGGCCGCGCCGAGCAGATTGCGCACCATCGCCGGGGCGCCGAACTGATCCGGATGCCCGGGCACCGAGAGCGCGAGCAGCAGCCCCGCGAGCACGGTCGGTCCGACGACCAGACAGACCCGACGCGCCCACCAGGGGCGCACGGCCGTGCGGTCCAGCTCGTCGGAGTGCGTGAACAGTCCGGTGCCGACGGCGGAGGCGGCCAGCAGCGGGGCGAGCACGACGACGGGCACGCGCGCGGTGTGGTCGTACCCCTCGGCGGCCTGGAGGCGCCAGGCGCACCAGGCGGCGGCGAGCGCGGTCGCGGCGAGGACGGCGAGAGTGACGGGCAGGGCGCGGGAACGGGCGTACAGCACAGGGAGGTTCACGGGAGCGGCATCTCCTCCGCCTTGCAGCGGTCCGCGGCGAGGACGGCGAGAGTGACGGGCAGGGCGCGGGAACGGGCGTACAGCACAGGGAGGTTCACGGGAGCGGCACCTCCTCCGCCTTGCAGCGGTCCGCGGCGAGGTAGCGCGTGAGATAGGTGCGCGCCTCGGCCGGGGACTTGGCTTCGAGCCTGGTCAAGTGCTCCTGCTCTGCGGGGCCGATGTACGGACCCTGGCCTTCGGCGGTGGACAGCCACGCGAACACGGCGCTGTTGACCGCGGAGGCCCGTTCCCAGTCCGGTGCGTCGTAGTCGCTCTGGGCGCACGTCTGGGACAACAACGCGCCGACCCCGTTGGCGGCGTAGGCGTCGGGGCTGGTCAGCTTGCCGCGTATCGCCTCGAACGACGGGCTCGGGAGCGCGAGGTCACCGGCTGCCCGCTCGCCGGGCCCCGCCACCCATCGGGTGGGGGCGCCCGGGATGCCGCGCAGCCGCGCGTTGAGCCCTGCGAGCGCGGCCGAGGCCTCGGGCAGCAAGTGCCGTTCCGCGTACGGCAGGCACACCTGCGGGGTGCCGTGGTCGCAGACGCGACGCATGGCTTCGGGATCGGGGCGCCACAGACCGTCGCCGGTCTGCGCGATGAGCACGGCGGCGGCGCAGGCGGCGGTGAGCGGTACGAGCGCGGTGGTACGGCGCCGGGCCGCGTACGCCAGCAGCGCTGCCGCGGCGAGGCCACCGGCCCAGACGATGCTCGCGGCGCCGAACCACCAGACGGGCCGGTCCCAGGCGTAGCTGTGCTGGACTGCGGGATCGAGCCAGCGGGCGCCCGCCTCGCTGTAGGAGGGACAGCCGAGTCCGACGTACGTGAGCACGGCGAGCAGCGGCGCGGTGAAGCGCCAGGCGACGAGCCGGCCGACCACGAAGCCGAGCGTGCCGAGGGAGGCGAGGGTCACGGCGTCCGCGGCGACCAGTGCCAGATGCGGACCGTCGCCGCCGGCGTACGGCCAGGTCGCGAGCAGACAGCCGGTGGCGGCGACGAGATACCCGGCGGCCGGCCAGAGGGCTGCGGGGGTGGCGGCGACCAGGGTCCGGCGCAGCGGACCGCGGGGCAGCGAGCCGAGCCAGGCGCTGGTGCGGCGACGGCGTTCCCGTCCGCCGTGCCAGCAGCCCGCGGCGACGGCGAGCGGCCCGCAGAGCAGCGCGGCCGCGATGCGGAGCAGATCGGTCGCGTCGGTCCAGTGGTTCTGCCAGCCCCCCAGGTATCCGGCCTTGGAGTACATGGCGAACGCGACGACAGCGGTGGTGGCCGCGCCGGTCCAGGGGCCGACTCCGCGTCGCAGCTCGGTGAGGAGGGGGCGGGGGAGGCGCGGGCGCGATGCGTGCGCGCCTTCCGGGGAGGGGGCATCGGAGGCCACGACCGCGGTCATCGGAGGACTCCCGACCTGTGGGCCTGCAGCGCCGCCGTGTAGCCCCGCTCGATGGCGTTGGCCGCATCGTCCGCCGAGTCCCTGCCCAGCGCGGTGAGTTCGGCGGTCGTCCCGCGGTAGGCCATCCGACCCGCGTCGAGGAGGGTCACCTCGGAGCAGGCGGCGGCGACGTCCTCGACGAGGTGGGTGGAGACGATCACGGTGGACGTGGTGCCCACGTCGCGGAGCAGTGCCCTGAACTCGACGCGCTGCTCCGGATCGAGACCGGCGGTCGGCTCGTCGAGCAGCAGCAACTCGGGTTCGTTGACGATCGCCTGGGCGATGCCGACGCGGCGCACCATGCCGCCCGACAGCGACTTCACCTTGGCGTCGATCCGGTCCGCGAGGCCCACTCGCCCGACCGCGCGCTCCACCGCGGCCGCGACCCGCACGGGGTCCATCTCCTTGAGCCACGCCACGTACGCGACGAACTCCCGGACGGTGAAGCCCGGGTAGCAGCCGAACTCCTGCGGCAGATATCCCAGCCGGCGCCGGATCTCCACACGGTCCCGCTGCGCGGCGGCGTCGCGGCCGAGCAGTTCCACCCGCCCGGTGGCCGGCGCGGCGACGGTCGCCAGGACCCGGATGAGCGAGGTCTTGCCGGCGCCGTTCGGGCCGAGGAGCCCGTGCACGCCGGTGCCGAAGGCGAGGCTCACTGTGTCGAGGGCGACGGTTCGGCGGTGCCGGACCGTCAGCTCGCTGACGCTGACCGTGTTCACAGATTCCCCCAGTGTCCGAAGGACGGATAGTCGAACGCCCGGCGGCGCAGGGCGAGCAGCCCGGCGCACACCGCGGCGGCCACGGCCCAGGCGGACTGGACCGCGGCCCCGGAGACGTACGGGCCGACACGGGCGGTGAGTTCGGCGGCCGGTGCGGCGAGCAGCCGGCCGGTCACGAGCGCCGGACCGACGGCCGCGGACAGCCATCCCGCGGTGACCACTGCGGCGGCCGCGCGGCAGCCCACGTACGAGCCGAGCGCGAGTGCCGCGAGGGTGAGCGCGAGTCCGGGCAGCAGCCAGGCGGCGGCGCCCGGCATCCCGGCCCGGCCCGGCAGCACGGCCCCCGCGACGGTCAGCAGCGGCACGCTCACGATCAGCACCGTGGCGGTCCGTGTCAGCAGCAGCCGCAGCCCGCCCGACGGTGTGGACGCGGCGATCTCGTAGAGCGGGTCCACGCGCCGCCCGTACGACAGCGCCACCCCGGCGAGGGGCACCACGGGCGCCACGGCGGCGAGCAACGGCCGCGTCCCGGCGAACCCGGCCCCGTACCCGAGCCCCACGGCCCCCACGACCACCAGCCCGAGCGCCACCAGCCACGCCTCGTGCAGTGCGGGCCCGGCGGCCCACATCCTGCGCGCGACCGCCCGGGCACCCCGGACGGCACGCCGCAGCTTCGTTGCCGTGCTGGTGCTGGTGCAGGGGGCGTCCTGCGTCGCGGGTGCGAGCCGAGCGGGCCGTCGGGCTTCGCGCGGCCGGGGCTCTGTGCCGTGGTGCGCCGTCGGCGGGCCGGAAGAGCCGCGCCGCCCGCGCGCAGGGAGAACCGGCAGGTCACGCATACGACGGGCGGTAAGGGCCGCTGCCCACGTCCGTCGGCGCGCCGCGTCACCGTCGGTACCCGGCGCCCCGGTCTTCGCGGGCCTCGCACGCCGTGTGGGCCTCAGACGTCCTCTGGACTTCTCGAACTTGTCGGGCTTCTCGCCCACAGGTCGAATCGTGCCGTCGGCCGCCGCGGCCGTATCGTGCTGTCCGGCCTGACCGCGGTGATCGCGGGCGTCTGCCCCAGCCGTGGCCGCCTGCGTCAGGACCGCCGTGCGGACCGCGTCCAGCAGCGCGGCCGCCGGCGTCGCGCGGACCGCGGCGGAGACGCGTCCGGCGCAGCTGCCGCAGGACTCGACGTGCTTCTCCACGGACCAGGCGTCCGGTTCGGGGAGCGCGCCCGTGGCGTACCGGGCGGCCAGGGCGTCGGTCACGTGCCGGGCGCGGGCACGGTCGGGCGCGGTCATGCGGTGCCTCCCAACGGGTCGGTGCCGGGCGCCGGACGGGCGAGCGTGGCGCGCAGCTCGCGACGGGCGCGCTGGGCGCGGGTCTTGACGGTGCCCTCGGGTATGCCGAGCAGCCGCGCGGTCTCACGGGTCGTCAGCCCGACGATGACCGTGGCGCGCAGGACGTCCCGCAGCTCGGGCGAGATGCGGTCGAGCGCCGCGCCCACGTCGCCGTGCTCCAGCCCCGCCAGCACCCGGTCCTCGGCCGACGGCACGGCCGCGACGGGCAACTGCTCGACCGGGGCGGGTTCGTCGGCCCGCCCCCCTGCGCGGCGCCGGGCGTCGACCAGCCTGCGGGCCGCGATCACCCAGAGCCAGCCGCCCGCCTCGCCGCCGCGGTGCGATCCGGCGGACCGCCAGGCGGTGACGAAGGTGTCCTGCAGGACTTCCCGTACGGTCTCGGGATCCGCGCACCGGCGCGTCAGCCGGGCGTGCAGCCAGCCCGCGTGCCGGTCGTACAGCGTGGCGAGCGCTTCCGAGTCCCCGTGTGCGACGGCACGCAGCAGCGCCGCGTCGTCGTCCCGGTCTGCCCCCGTGGGGCGCAACAGTCTCACGACCTCTCTATCGCACGGGGCAGTGCGATCGGTTCACGGGCGTGCGGGCTGCCCGGTGTGGCGCGGACCATGGACGGGGCGAGCGGTGATCGCGTTGGCTGGGCGGGGTCGAAGGCGTCGATCGAAGGAGCCTCACGCGGTGCAGCGGCTCGAGTCGGACGAGTTGGGTGGGCCGGACGCGCCGGACGCGCCGGACGCGCCGGATGGGCCGGATGGGCCGGACGCGCCGGACGCGCCGGACGCGCCGGATGGGCCGGATGGGCCGGACGCGCCGGACGAGCCCGTCGGGACGGCCGGTTCCGGCCTGCTGGGCGGCATCCCGCGCCGGCGGACCCCCTGTTCGTCCTCGCCCGTGGTCCCGCCTCTGTCGCCGCCTGCAGGCGACGGAACGTCCGCGCCGTCACGCCCCACCCCGTGGCGGCGGCTCGCTCGTCTCCTCCCCACCCCGACCGGGACGCCGTTCACCTTCTGGTACGGGTGCGTCCTCGTCGTGACGTCGGTGTACGCGGAGTACGGCGATCCGGCCACCGTCTCCGCCCTGCTCCGTGGCTTCAGCACCGATGTCGCCCACCTCGCCTCGACCCCGCTGCTCGTGCTCGTCGCCAGCGCCCTGTGGGTCGCGGGCGGGCCGACCTCCGCGTACGCCGTCGGATTCGTGCTCGTCCTCACCGCCCTGGAGCGGCGGATCGGGGCCTGGCGCACGGCCGCCGTCTTCCTGGGCGGGCATGTGGCGGCGACCCTCGCGACCGAGATCCCGGTCGGACTCTCCGTCATGGCCGGGCAGCTGCCCGAAACCTCTCTGCACCGCCTCGACTACGGGATCAGCTTCGGCCTCCTGACCTGCGTCGGCGCGCTGGCCGGGCTCCTCACACCGATGGCACGGACCGTGCTCGTCGGATGGGTGTCGGCCGTGCTGCTGGGCGACCTCCTGGCGTACGAGGACCCGCTCACCGACTGGGGCCACCCGCTGGCGCTCCTGGCGGGAGTGCTGAGCATGCCGGCCGTGCGCCGGTGGGCACGGGTGCGTCAGGGTGCCTTGGGGTCGTAGTACACGCTGACCAGCGGCGCGACCACCCGCCACCCCAGCGCCTCGTACAGCGCCCGCCCGTCGGGCGTCCCGCCCAGCACGCCGGTCGTGGCGCCTTCCTCGACCGCGGCGTTCTGGAGCGTACGCATCACCAGGCTGCCGAGGCCCTTGCGCCGGTGCTCCGGGGCGGTCTCGATCTGATCGACGACCGCGGGTCGCGCCGGTCCGCCCCGCGCGATCTGCCCGCGGGCGGCGAACGCCCCGTCGTCCGTCGTGACCAGGGCCTTCGTCACACCCCCGTGCGTCCACGTCCGCAGCCGGTGCCCTGCCGGTCCGGCGCCGGGCTCCTCGCGGCGGAGCTCCGCCGTCATCAGGAACCCGGGCTCGTCGGGAGTCCAGTCGGGCCCGAGCAGGTCCAGGACCTTCTCCGGATCCTCGAACACCTTGAGCCAGCAGCCGGGCGTCCGGGCCGTCCCGGCGACCTTGCGGACCGCCGACTCACTGCCGTCGGTGAGGACGTGGCGGGTGGTGTGCAGAGGCAGCCCGACGTCGATCGTGAAGCCCCAGGGCTCGGCGACGGGCTCCGCCGCACCTCGCGACACGACCCAGCCGTCCACCCAGGCGCGTAGCGTGTTCGTAAGGGATGCATCTGTCATGCGCTTATTACATCGGCTGCTCACGGGAGACGGTACGCGTGATCGCTCACAGCGAACATCGCCCGGGGAACATCTCGTCGCCCTTCTGCATTGAGTCGGCATAGCTCAACTTGACTGCCGAAGGGGAGATCATGGCTTCGACGTCCACACCGCTCACTCTGCCTGTGCTGCCGCTCGACGACGAGGTCGTGCTGCCCGGGATGGTGGTACCGCTCGACCTGTCCGACGCCGACGTACGGGCCGCGGTGGAGGCCGCCCAGGCCGCCGCTCGGTCACAGCCGGGCAAGCCGAGGGTGCTGCTCGTGCCGCGCATCGACGGGACGTACGCCGCGACCGGCGTGCTCGGCACCGTCGAGCAGGTCGGCCGGCTCTCGGACGGCGACCCGGGTGCCCTGATCCGCGGCCGCAGCCGGGTGCGCATCGGCGCGGGTACGACCGGACCGGGCGCCGCCCTCTGGGTGGAGGGCACCGGCGTCGACGAGACCGTGCCGGACCCGCTGCCCGGGCACGTCACCGAGCTCGTCAAGGAGTACAAGGCACTCGCCACCGACTGGCTGAAGAAGCGCGGAGCCTGGCAGATCGTCGACCGCGTCCAGCAGATCGACGACGTCTCGGCCCTCGCCGACAACTCCGGCTACTCGCCGTTCCTGACCACCGCCCAGAAGGTGGAGCTGCTGGAGATCAGCGACCCGGTCGCCCGGCTCAAGCTCGCCACCGAACAGCTCCGCGAGCACCTCGCGGAGCAGGACGTCGCCGAGTCCATCGCCAAGGACGTCCAGGAGGGAGTCGACAAGCAGCAGCGCGAGTTCCTGCTGCGCCGCCAGCTCGAGGCCGTGCGCAAGGAGCTGCGCGAGCTCAACGGTGAGTCCGAGGGCGACGAGTCCGACGACTACCGTGCCCGGGTCGAGGCGGCCGACCTCCCGGAGAAGGTCCGCGAGGCGGCCCTCAAGGAGGTCGAGAAGCTGGAGCGTTCCAGCGACCAGAGCCCGGAGGGCTCCTGGATCCGCACCTGGCTCGACACCGTCCTCGAACTGCCGTGGAACGAGCGCACGGAAGACGCGTACGACATCCAGGGCGCGAAAGCGGTCCTGGACGCCGAGCACGCGGGCCTGGACGACGTGAAGGAACGGATCACCGAGTACCTGGCGGTGCGCAAGCGGCGCGCCGACCGGGGGCTGGGCGTGGTCGGCGGGCGGCGCGGGGGCGCGGTTCTCGCGCTCGTCGGCCCGCCCGGCGTGGGCAAGACCTCGCTCGGCGAGTCCGTCGCGCACGCGATGGGGCGGAAGTTCGTCCGCGTCGCGCTCGGCGGCGTACGGGACGAGGCGGAGATCCGCGGCCACCGGCGTACGTACGTCGGCGCGCTGCCCGGCCGTGTCGTCCGCGCCATCAAGGAGGCCGGGTCGATGAACCCGGTGGTCCTGCTCGACGAGATCGACAAGGTCGGCTCCGACTTCCGCGGCGACCCGGCGGCGGCGCTGCTGGAGGTCCTCGACCCGGCGCAGAACCACACGTTCCGCGACCACTACCTGGAGGTCGAGCTCGACCTGTCCGACGTGGTCTTCCTGGCCACGGCGAACGTCCTGGAGGCCATCCCGGAGGCCCTGCTCGACCGGATGGAGCTGGTCAGGCTCGACGGCTACACCGAGGACGAGAAGGTCGTCATCGCCCGCGACCACCTGCTCCCGCGCCAGCTGGAGCGGGCGGGGCTGGCCGACGGCGAGGTCACCATCGAGGAGTCCGCGCTGCGCAAGCTGGCGGGCGAGTACACCCGTGAGGCGGGCGTACGGAACCTGGAGCGGGCGGTCGCGAGGCTGCTGCGGAAGGTGGCCGCCCAGCACGAACTGGACGACCGGGAGCTGCCGTTCGCCGTCGGTGCGGGCGATCTGCGCGGGCTGATCGGCCGGCCGCACCACGTGCCCGAGTCCGCCCAGGACCCGGCCGAGCGCCGGACGGCCGTGCCCGGCGTGGCGACCGGGCTCGCGGTGACCGGCGCGGGCGGCGACGTCCTGTACGTCGAGGCGTCGCTGGCCGACCCGGAGACGGGCGCGGCGGGGCTGACCCTGACCGGTCAGCTGGGTGACGTCATGAAGGAGTCCGCGCAGATCGCGCTGAGCTTCCTCCGCTCGCACGGTGCTGAGCTGGAGCTGCCGGTCGCCGACCTCAAGGACCGGGGTGTGCACATCCACTTCCCGGCGGGCGCGGTGCCGAAGGACGGCCCGAGCGCGGGCATCACGATGACGACGGCGCTGGCGTCGCTGCTGTCCGGGCGGCAGGTCCGCACGGATGTGGCGATGACCGGTGAGGTGTCGCTGACCGGGAGGGTGCTGCCGATCGGCGGCCTGAAGCAGAAGCTTCTGGCCGCGCACCGGGCCGGGATCACGACCGTCGTGATCCCCAAGCGGAACGAGGCGGACCTGGACGACGTCCCGGCGGAGGTCCTGGACAAGCTGGACGTCCACCCGGTGACGGACGTCCGCCAGGTCCTGGAGATCGCCCTCTCCCCGGCGGAGGTCCCGGTCCCGGCGGCGGCCTAGCCTCCCGGGGGCTCCTGCCCCCGCGTCCCCCGCGTCCCCCGCGTCCCCCGTGCGCCCTGCGCGCGGGGGACGCGGGGGTTTCCGGTCCCGGCCGGGCGGCCCGGGTGTCCGTCCTCAAGCGCCGGACGGGCTGGGCGTGCGCGACGGGTGCCGTGTGGTGGGCCGGTGTGTCCGTCCTCAAGCGCCGGACGGGCTCCGGTGGAGCGCCCAGCCCCCGCGCCCGCCAAGGCGTAGGGGACGGCGTCCGGGGCGGAGCCCCGAAAACTCGGCCCCGCGCTGGGGGGTTCCCCGCAGGGGGGATTGCGCCCGGCCCTGGGGGTTCGGGGGCGGAGCCCCCGCAACCGCGGCTGGGTCGGAGTCCCGGTTCGGGAAGGGGCGGGGTGGGCTCCGCCGCGGGGGGCGCTGTGCACGGAGATCCGTCGGCGGAAGAGGGGCCGGTCCCTGCCGTTGGTCTACGCCTGCGAAATACTGGACGAGCTGCGGCAACGGCCGCCGCCGAAAGAATCTTTCATCGTCGGGAAAGCGCGCGAAGGGTGCTGACGTGCACGTAAGCGGTACGGGGAGTGAAGAGGAGCCCACGGGAGGAAGTGGTGTGCACCACGAATTCCAGGAGTACCTCGCCCTGGAGCGCGAGTTGGCCGTCTTTCTGCGCCGCGCCCGTGCGAGCTCCGGCGAGATGGCCCGTGAGGTCCACCCGGAACTGGAGCCCGCGGCCTATGGACTGTTCGTACGCCTGGAGGAGTGCGGCCGGCAGCGCGCCACCGACCTCGCGGCCTTCTTCGGCGTCGGCAAGGCGACCATGAGCCGGCAGCTCCGCGCGCTGGAGGAGCTCGGCCTCGTGGCCCGCGAGCCCGACCCGGCCGACGGGCGCGCCTCGCTCGTCCGGCTCACCGACGAGGGGCTCGCCCGCTTCCGCCGTGTACGGAACGCACGGCGCGAGCGGTACGTACGGAAGCTCGCCGACTGGGACCGCGGTGAGGTCGCCGAACTCGCGCGGCTGCTCCACCAGCTCAACACGCGGGCGGAGGGCCTGTAGGACCTTCGAACCCCGGGCCCGTCACGCCCCATGGCCCGAGAGCCCCCGAGCTCCCAGGGGTCGCCCAGGCCTCTCCGGGACCCTCAGGGTCCCTCGAGCCGCGCGTACACCGCCGTCGCGTCGTCGTGCTTCTTCCAGCGCCGCGCGCCGCCCCGGGCCGCGTCCGCGCGCTCCAGCGCCCGCACCCGCTCGATCAGCCCGTGCGGCCCCTCCTTGTCGAGCAGACCCATGAGGTCCGCCCAGCCGCCCTCCTCGAAGAGGTCGGTCCAGCGGGACGCGCCGTCGGTGAGCGCCGCCACCGCCCGTACGTCCGCCCGTGGCGTACGGTCCGTGACCGCGCGCTCCGCCACCGCCGGGTCCGCGGCCGCCGTGAAGAAGCCGCCCTCCTCGTTGCGCAGGGCGTCGGTCGCGCTCAGTGACCGCAGGATCTCCCGCGGGATCCGGTCCAGCCGGTCGTCGAGAAGGGCCCGCACGGACCCGTCCGGCGACTCCAGCAGCAGGGTCGAGTCGGAGAGGACGAGCTGCTCGATCCACTCCTCGTCCCAGCGTGCGACGACGACCGTCGCCTGCGGCGTACGCACGTGAGAAAGCTCACAGGTGTCGCGGTGGGCATCCGCGGTGCGCCGGATGGACAACGCCAGAACCTCGGTCAGCGGCATATCCCACCGCGAACCGGACAGTTCGATCAATGCGCCACCGAGCCGGGCGGTGAACCACGGCACCCCGTGCACACATCCGTCGTCTCCCCTGGGAGGAGTCACCCCGTCCAGGGCCACCAGGCAACCGCCCTGGCCGGACGCGGGGAGCGCGACGGACGCCCAGTCCTCGTTGGGGCGTTCGGGATCGCCCGGCTCGGTAGCGAGTGCGAAACGCATGATCCCCAGTCTGCCCGAGCCACCACGACTCCTTCACGAAGCCCGCCAGAACGCAAAATTGGCCTGCACCACCAGGGCGACCAGCGGCTTTTGGTCGGAATGATCGACTCCGACGGGCTGCGGGCGGGCATCCTGCCAAAGCCCGCGCCGAAGTTCCAGCCCGTGTCCCGGGCGCGGCTGGAGTGGGCCCCTGGACGAGTTGTTGACCAACTCCTGAGTGTTGTTCACTCGTTCGGGTGGCGGAGTGGCCGATGCGCGTCCCCCTCTCAGCAGCGCTGGAATGGTCGTAGGCCGTACCAGGGGTGGGAGGGCGTTCTCGTGTTGTGACCGGCCGTCACCTCTGCTTCATGGGCGGACGAGTCGAGAATGTGAGCACCGGTGCAGAAGAAGCGGCCTCGGGGCAAGGGCGGAATGCCCGGTACGGCGTCTTCGGGGCGGGAGGCGTCGACGCCCGTGACCCCCGCGGGAAGCCCCACAGGGACCTCCCCGGCCGGACCGGCCTCCACCGGCACGGGACACGAGGGCCTCGTGCCCGGCGGTCGTTCCGTGCGGGTGCGCAGCAGGCTCGTCGCCGGCGTCGCGGCCGTCTCGCTGACCGTCGTCGCCGCGGGGGCCCCGGCCGTCCTCGCCGCCTCGGACGAACTGGCCGAGTCCCAGCAGCTCGTCACCCTCGCCGAACTCAACCGGCAGGCCGTCACCCTCGCGCACTCCATCGCCGACGAGCGTGACGAGGTCACCGCGTACATCGCCGCGGGCCGCGACGACCAGACGGGCCCCAAGAAGAACCGCCGGGCGGTCTCCGCCAGCCGCAGCGCCCGTGTCGACCGCCAGATCGACGAGATCCGCGGCAACCTCCCGGCCGACCACGCCGATCTGACCCGGGGCCTCGCCACCGTGCCGTCCGTCCGGCGCACCGCGCTCGGCGGCAAGGGCACCGCTCTCGAGGCGTACAAGGCGTACACCGACATCATCGCCACGCTGCACGCGCTCGCCGACGAACTCGCCGAGAGGACCCCGGCCCGCGCCTGGATGTCCCCCGGGACGGAGTCCGGGGGAGGCACGCGGGCGCCCGCCGCTCTCGGCCTCGCCGTCGAGCAGGCATCGGCGGGCCGCGGACTGCTGATCGCCGCACTCTCCGTCCCGGAACCGTCGGACGACGGCCCCTCCTACGACCCCATCACCGGGCTGCCCGTCGAGGACGAGGGCGACAAGGAGACCGAGGCCGCCCGCAACGCCCTGAGCGCCGCCGCCCAGCAGGCCCGCGTCCGCGAGCTCGCCGCGCTCGCCGACTTCGACCAGGCCGCGAGCAGCGACGCCCGCGACCGCCTCGGCGCCACCGTCACCGGCCCCGACGTCAAGACGGCAGAGGGCTATCTCACCCGCCTCACCGACCAGCCCGAGCTCTCGGAGGGCGACCTCAAGTCCAACCGCGAGAAGCTCGAGTCCTCCCTCTCCGCCCGTATCGAGCAGATGCGGGGCGTCGAGTCCGCGCTCGCCTCCGCCCAGGTCGAGCGCCTGGGGCAGCTGCGCGACGACGACGTCACCGCCCTCGAGCTGCGCATCGCCCTGCTCGGCGGCTGCCTGCTCGTCGCGGTCGGCATCTCCGCGGCCGTCGCCCGCACCCTCACCCGCCCGCTCGCGGTGCTGCGCATAGGCGCGGCCCGGCTCGCCGCCGCGCCCGCCGCCGAGGCCGAGGAGCCGGTCCGCTTCACCGGCCGCAACGACGAGTTCGCCCAGGTCGTACGGTCCCTCAACGCCCTGCACGGCAAGCTCGTCGACCTCGCCGCGCGCGCCGACCGGCTGGACACCTCGCACGACGACCTGGTGGCCACCCGCGAGGAGCTCGCCACCCAGCGCGCCGAACTCCAGGGCCGGGTCACCGAGGTGACCGAGCAGCTGGAGCAGCTGCGGAAGACCGTCGGCCACACCTTCGTCAACCTCTCGCTGCGCACCCTCGGCCTCGTCGAGCGCCAGCTCGGCGTCATCGAGAAGCTGGAGGAGCGCGAGCAGGACCCGGAGCGCCTCGCCACCCTCTTCAAGCTCGACCACATGGCCACCGTCATGCGCCGCCACAGCGAGAACCTGCTGGTGCTCGCGGGCGCCGAGCACGGGCACGCTCACGCGGGCCCGGTGCCGCTGGTCGACGTCATGCGGGCCGCGGTCAGTGAGATCGAGCGGTACGAGCGCATCACCATCCAGTCGCTGCCGCCGCACGCGCAGGTCGCCGGGTTCGCCGCGGACGACCTCAGCCACCTGGTCGCCGAACTGCTCGAGAACGCCACCTCCTTCTCGCCGCCGGACGCCCAGGTCGAGCTGTCCGGCTGGCTCCTGGAGAGCGGCGAGGTGATGCTCTCCGTCCAGGACGAGGGCATCGGCATGGCCGCCGCCCGGCTCGAGGAACTCAACGCCAGGCTCGCCGACCCGGAGCCCGCCGCCGGCGTCGACGGGGAGGGCCTGGGGCTGCGGGTGGCCGCGCTGCTGGCCCGTCGTCACGGCGTACGCGTACAGCTGCGCGAGCAGAAGCAGGGCGGGATCGCCGCGGTCGTCGTCGTCCCGCAGGCGCTGCTGCCGACCGCCCCGCCCATCGCCACGCCCCAGGCGACGCCCATGCCGGGCGACGCGCCCATGCTGAACCTGCCGGGCTCGGTCGCCGAGGCCAACTCCAACGCGCTGCCGGGCCGCCCGGCCGCGAGTGACCGGCTGATCGCTGCGGCGGAGCAGTCCATTCGCGCGGCGGACGCGGAGGAGGGGACCGAGGCCAGGACGGACGCGATGGCCGAGACCGGGAAGGCCGCGACCGGGACGGACGCGGACGCGAAGGCCGGGAACGGCCCGGAGCCCGAGCCGGCCACCGCAATGGAGCCGGCCACCGCCATGGATCCGGCCGCCGTCGCGGAGACGGCCGTCCCGGTGCTGGAGCCCGCGCCCGCACCGGAGCCGGCCACCACCCCCGAGACCACCCTCCAGGTCCGCCTCCCGCACCCCCCGCCCGAGCCCGACGCCCACGAGCGGGTCGCCGACGGCGTTGACGGTGCCGACCGTGTGGACGGCGCCGACGAAGCGGGCGACGCCGGCGGTCCTGACGTGGCCGAGCCGGTCACCGACAAGGGCCTGCCCAAGCGCACGCCCAAGATCGTCGCGCCCGCCACCCCGCTCGCGGGGGGCACCAGGACCGTCGACGCGGAGGCGCTGCGCCGCCGCCTCGGCGGCTTCCACCAGGGGGCGAAGGACGGCCGCCGGGATGTCGAGGCGGAGCTCGCCGAAACCACGCAGAACATCCGGATCGCAGTCCAGGAAGACCAGGAACACAGCGAGGAATCGGGGGACACCGTCGAGGAGGCACGCAGTTGACCGCCACCGGAACATTCGGGCTGAGCAGCGAGGCCCGCAACCTTCACTGGCTGTTGGGCAACGTCGTGGAGGAGGTCCCAGGAGTCCGCTCCGTCGCCGTCGTGTCGTCCGACGGACTCCTGCTGCTGTCCTCCGACCCGGCGCACAACTCCGCGCCCGTTCCCGCCGCCCGCGCACGCCAGGACGGCCCGCGCGGCTCCAGCGCCGACCTCGCCACCATCGTCTCCGGCATCGCCAGCCTCACCGTCGGCGCGGCCAAGCTGATGGACGGCGGCGGCGTCAAGCAGACCATGGTCACGATGGAGGAAGGCAGCGTCTTCGTGATGTCCATCAGCGACGGCTCCCTGCTCGGTGTGCACGCGACCGCCGACGTCGACATGAGCGTCGTCGCGTACCACATGGCGCTCTTCGTCGGTCGCGCCGGACACGTACTCACCCCCGAACTCCGCAGCGAGCTGCGCAAATCGTTGGAGAGCGCCCAGTGATGCCCGCCGCCCAGCCCGCCCCCCGGCTTCCCATGCGGGGAGACGGCAAACGCCCGGCCCGCGTCCGCCCGTACTCGCTCACAGGCGGCCGCACCCGCTTCGGCCATGTCCTCCTCGTCGAGACGTTCGTCGCCGCGCTCGAAGCGGCCGACGAGCGCAAGGAGCTGACGAACGGAAACCTGGCCTCCCGGGTCATGCCGGAGATGCGGGCCATCGTCGAGCTCTGCCGACGGATGCGTACGGTCGCCGAGATCTCGGCGCTGCTGAAGATGCCGCTGGGGGTCGTCCGGGTGCTGCTCAGCGACCTGGCGGACCAAGGAAAGATACGTGTGTACGGGACCGGGTACGGCGACGGCCGTCCCGACCGCGCGCTGCTCGAAAGGGTGCTGAGTGGACTCCGTCGTCTCTGACCTCCCCACCGTCGTGGAGGACGAGAACGTACAGCCCTGGCAGAACGACCGCAGCCGTGCCCCGATCGCCACCAAGATCGTGGTCGCGGGCGGCTTCGGCGTGGGCAAGACGACCTTCGTCGGGTCGGTCTCCGAGATCGTGCCGCTGCAGACCGAGGCGCTGATGACCCAGGCGAGCGAGGAGACCGACGATCTCACCGCGACGCCCGGCAAGCTCACCACGACCGTCGCGATGGACTTCGGCCGGATCACGCTCGACGACGACCTCGTGCTGTACGTCTTCGGCACGCCGGGCCAGCAGCGTTTCTGGTTCATGTGGGACGACCTGGTGCGCGGCGCGATCGGCGCGGTCGTGCTGGCGGACACGCGGAGGCTGAAGGACTGCTTCCCGGCGCTCGACTACTTCGAGAGCTGCGGGCTGCCCTACGTCGTCGCCGTCAACCACTTCGAGGGGACACCGGCCTACGAGGCCGAGGACGTGCGGGAGGCCCTGGCCGTACCTCCGCACGTCCCGGTGGTGATCATGGATGCGCGCAAGCGGATCACGGTGGTCGAGTCGCTGCTCGCGCTCGTGCGCCACGCGCTCGACGTCACCCCCGAACAGCCCCGTTCAGTCCCCGCCCCGTAACGAAAGAGCCCCGCCATGCGGAAGATTCTGATAGTCGGCGCCGGTCAGTCCGGACTCCAGCTCGCCCTCGGCCTCCAGGCCCAGGGCTACGAAGTCACCCTGATGTCCAACCGCACGGCGGACGAGATCCGGGCCGGCCGGGTCATGTCCACGCAGTGCATGTTCGCCACGGCGCTGCAGCACGAGCGCGACCTCCAGATCAACTTCTGGGAGTCCCAGGCTCCGAAGATCGAGGGCCTCGGCGTCTCCGTCGCCGGACCGCTCGCAGTTGAGACAAACACAGCCCAGAGGGTCATCGACTGGGTCGGCAAGCTCGACGGCTACGCCCAGTCCGTCGACCAGCGCGTCAAGATGGCCGGCTGGATGGAGACCTTCGCCCAGCGCGGCGGGCAGCTCGTCATCCACGGCGCCGCCGTCTCCGACCTGGACTACTTCTCCCGTACGTACGACCTGGTGCTGGTCTCCGCCGGCAAGGGCGAGCTGGTGTCCATGTTCGGTCGCGACGCCTCCCGCTCCCCGTACGCCGAGCCGCAGCGCGCCCTTGCCGTCGCCTACGTCCACGGCCTCGGCCCGCGCCCCGAGCACCCCGACTACGACGCGGTCCGCTGCAACCTGGTGCCGGGGGTCGGCGAACTCTTCGTCATGCCGACGCTCACCACTTCCGGCCGCGCCGACATCCTCTTCTGGGAGGGCATTCCCGGGGGCCCGCTCGATGCCTTCCAGGGGGTCAAGGACCCGGCCGAGCACCTCTCTCTCACGCTGGAGCTGATGGAGAGGTTCACGCCCTGGGAGTACGCCCGCGCGACGAAGGTCGAGCTGACGGACGCGGGTGGCACGCTGGCCGGCCGTTACGCCCCGACCGTGCGCAACCCCATCGGCCGGCTGCCCGGCGGCGGGCTCGCGCTCGGCGTCGCGGACGTCGTCGTCGCCAACGACCCGATCACCGGCCAGGGCTCCAACTCGGCGTCCAAGTGCGCCGCGGCGTACCTCGCGTCGATCGTGGAGCACGGCGACAAGCCGTTCGACGAGGAGTGGATGCAGTCCACCTTCGACCGCTACTGGGACACCGCCCAGCACGTCACCAAGTGGACCAACGCGATGCTCGGCGTCCCGCCGGAGCACGTCCTCAACCTGATCGGTGCGGCGGGCGAACTCCAGCCGGTGGCGGACCGGTTCGCCAACGGGTTCAACGACCCGGCGGACTTCGAGAACTACTTCTACGAGCCGGAGAAGGCCGCGGCGTACCTGGGCTCGGTCACGGGGGCCCCGGCTTTCGCGCAGTGATCCGGTAGCCGGCACGGGCCGTTTCCGGTCGCCCGGGGGAAGCCTCGGTCCGACCCGGCGACGGCCCGTGCCGGCTCACGGTGCGGGTGGCCGGCTGCCGAGCCGCCGGGCCCCGACCGTACCCGCGGCGGCCACCGCGGCCGAGCAGGACCTACTCCAGTACGCCGAGCCGTTCGGGCACGACCTCACGGGTGGTGCCGTCCCCGTACACAGGTCGCCTGCGAGGGAGACACGTCTCGCTGCACCTCATGGGCCCGCAGGTGGATGCCGGCGCCGGTGGCCGCGCACGTCCGCAGCGGATCGCTGCCCGGCAGCCCCGTGAGCAGGAGCACGAACGCGTACACCGTGGCGAGCGCAGCGCCGGCGCACAGCGCGACGCCCCGCAGGCGGGCGGCCGACCGCTCCCGGTCCTGCCAGAGTCGGGGAACTCCCGCAGGAGCGCCAAAAGGCCACAGGCGGCGATCCCCACGACGCACGTCCACTGCACCGGCACCAGTACGCCCACGGTGTCGATCGTGGTGCCGCTCTCGTACACGTAGGTCACGCGCGGAGGGAAGCTGCTGCGTTCCCCCCGGAACGGTCCGCCTGGCCCGACGAAACCGTGGTTGCACGTCTCGTCCAGCTCCGACATGGCCCTCGTCAGGCCCGCGACGACCCAGGCGACGGTCGCCGCGGCCAGGAACACGGCGAAGGCCGCCCACAGCCGGTCCGGGGCGGTGCGACGGGTGTATGTCCGACACGGCGTGCGAGCCTGTCCGGCACGGTCGTCCGGCGAGGCGCGGACGATGCGAGCGACGGCCTACCCCGGCGCTTCGGCCTTCTCCTGCGACTGCGGCGTAGGGGCGGCGCTGTCGGGCGCACCGGGTTCGGGCACCTCTCGCTGCTGCGGTTCCTCGGTGCTTGTGCGCTCGGGATCGGCCGGTCCCGCGAGTTGATGCGAAGGGAGGGACGCAAGCAGAGCTGCCACCTCCTTCAGACGCGCTTCCAGGGTGGCGCGCTGTTCCCGCTGCGTCTCGGCCAGCGACTGCTGGCGATCGAACGCCTTGCGTGCCTGTGTCGCCAGCCCGTCGGCATAGGCCACGCCGCGCTCCAGACGGGCGATCGTCGCTGTCCGGTCACGGGCCGCCCGTTCCATGAGGTGTCCCTGGTCCAGGGCGATCCGGGGATTGCGGGCGAACAGCAGATGGAGGTACACGGACAGCTCCGAGTCGCCCTGGTACTGCTGGCGGGCAAACCGGCCCGCCTCGCCGCGGCTGCGGGCGAGCGCGTTGCGCGCGTCGGCGAGTGCGGTGCCGAGCCGCTTCGTCTCGGCGCGCTGCACCGTGAGCTTCTCCCGGGTCGCGTAGTACGCCTCGCCGGCCTCCTCCGCCTGCCAGTACAGGTCCCGGAGCCGGCCGAGCAGCCCGGTGACGGTCCGTGCCGCGGGGTTGCCAGGGGCGGCCAGGCCGCCGGGTTTGCCCTCCTCATCCGGAACGCTCGAGGCTTCCGAGCCGCCCGGGGCCGCCGTGGCGCCCGGGTCGTCCGGCCCGGCCGCCGCCGGTGTCGCTGTCACCGCGAAGACCGTGACGGCGGCGAGTGCGGCCGTGCAGATCGAACGAAGCAGGCTTTCTGACACGTCATCACCTCACAGGGGTTACGCGAGCGATGATGCGCCTGCGGTTGTGTGATGAACGCCCGGGGTGACCGCTTCGGCGCAACACCGTCACCCGCGACGGGCTGATCGGGGAGCGCGGCGGCGTGGCGACTGGCGCAGGCGTGAAACGGCAGGGCGTGGCCGCGTGGCCATGAGATGGCTGAGCTCGGGACCGCCGCCGGGCCGCACATACGGACCGTGTCGAAGGGTGCACGACGTGCACGAGGTGTGCGGATGTGGAGCAGCCGGTACACCCGAGGGTGTACCGGCTGCGTGAACTCCCGGCCCGGGCGCCGTGCTGCCGACGGACGCGGCGCCCTCGGTGGCGTGATCGCCGACCGGTGGGGCTTCGGGTTCAGCGGCAGCGGGGCAGACGGGGCGGCCGTTGGATCAGGCGCCGACGGCCGCGCGTCCGGCGGCGTAGATGCGGGCCTGCTCGGCGATGCGGCGGCCGAGGTGCTCGGCGGTGGCTATGTCGGCCTTGTGGACTTCCTCGGGGCCGTGGTCGGTGTTGGTCTGGGCGCCCGCACCCAGGTAGAAGCCGAGGCGGTTGAGGTCCTCCTCGGAGGCGGTGGAGCTGTTCCAGCCCGGGTGAAGGCCGAGGTTGACCCAGGTCATGCCGTGCTGGGCCGCCAGGACAGTGAAGTACTGGAGCGTGTGGAGCTTGTCGCCGCTCTTGGCGCCGGAGTTGCTGAATCCGGCGGCGAGCTTGTCCTTCCACGAGTGGACGAACCAGCGCTTGGAGGTGGTCTCGGCGAACTGGTGGAAGGCGCCGGAAGCCGTGCCCATGTAGGTCGGCGAACCGAAGACGATCGCGTCGGAGGCGTCGAGCAGCTCCCACTGCTCGTCGGTGATCTCGTCGACCTTGATCAGGTGGGCGACGGCTCCGGCCTCCGTGACGCCGTCACGTACGGCCTCGGCGAGGACGGTGGTGTGGCCGTAGCCGGAGTGGTAAGCGATCGCGACGAGGGGGTTGGTCATGAAGTTTCCTCCTGGCGGTGGGTTGGCTGACTCCCTCTGGGAGCCGGGAGGTCGACGATCATCCGGCGTGGCGGCGTGGAGTCGACCTGTGCCCACTAAGACCGAACAGCTTCCGCCTCCGTGACATCGGAAGAGTGATTTTTTGTACTATGCACCTTTTACTACCTGGTGATGCGAGGTTGGGCCGACGGGCACCCGGTCACGTCATCCTCTTCCGGACCCGAGGCGCGGACGGCACCACCTGCTGCGTACGTGCGAAACACGTCACCGCGCACGACGGCTTCCAGGCTCTGCTGGACGGCGAGGACCCGAAGGGCGGGCACAGGCCGTCTCGATGCTGTCGTCGACCGCGCGGCTCTGCACAGGGACGGCGTGTCCGTGTTCCTGCGTCGGTACACGAACGAACTCGGCAGGCAGGTGGCAGGGTCGACCGCGGCCCGGTCGACGAGCGTCCTGTCGGCTCCGTGCTCGCGGCAGCGGCCTCAGCCCTGAACGCGCGACGCCTGCGCCGGCCGCCGGCCTTGACCTCGGTGTCCGTTCAGCGGTCGAGAGGCAGCGCGTACAGGGTGCTGTCGCGCCAGACGACGGCCGTACGGCCGGCGACGACGCCGCGGTAGCCGCCGGGCTTCGCGGGCGTGGTGCCGCCCGCGTCCTGGAACTTCCACAGGCGGCTGCCGTCCGCCGTGCGGAACGCGGTGACCTGAGTGGCCTCCAGCGCCAGCGCAGTGCGGGCACCGGACGAGAGCAGCACCCGCGGCCGCCCCCCGCCACCCGCCTCCGTGGACCGGGACCAGCGGGTCGTGCCCGTCGCCGCGTCCAGGGCGTGGAGCTGGTGGTGCGCGGTTCCGACATAGAGCGTGCCGTCGTGGACGACGCCCTCGCCGAAGGCGTTCCGGCCGGTGGCGCCCGGGGCGGCGGTTCCGGCGGCCTGCCACACGCGCTTCGCACTGCGCGAGTCGAACGCGTGGAGGCCGTCGCCGACCGCCGCGTACACCCGGCCCGCCGTGTCGCCGGAGACGGTGGTGTCCGGCAGCACGGCGGTGAAGTACGTGCCCGAAAGGCGCTTTCCACTGACCCGGTCGTACACCGTGAACAGCGCGAGGCCCTTGTCGGCCTTGCGCTGCTGCGGGGTGAGCGAGGCACCGTCCTGCCGTACGAGGATGCCGTCGGGGCGCACGGCGACGCCCTGGTACTTGGGCAGCGCGTCGCGGGCGCGGCCGTTCGGGACCTGGGTGCGCCAGAGCTCTTTCCGGGCGACGGCGTCGTACGCGAAGAGATATGTGCCCGCGCCCGCGGTTCCGGTGAACCAGACGACCGGTCCGTCGGCGGCGGCGACGGAGGTGATGTGCGCCGGGGCGGCGACGCGGTGGCGGACCGTGCCGTCCTGCGGCGAGAGCCACAGGAAGTTCGTCGCGCCGATCACGAAGACGCTGTCGCCCGCGAGGAAGGGCCGGTGCGCGGCCTGCGCTCCCGGCTGCGTCCAGAGGCGACGGCCGCTGCGCAGATCGACGCCGGTGCGCTGGCGCGCGTCGCCGATGACGAGGATCCGGTCGCGCCAGACGGCGGTCTCGAAGGGGCCGCTGCCCGTGTGTGCGTACGCCCAGATTGGCGCGGGCGGCACTCCGGGTATGGGCGCGGGGGCCTTCGCGGGGGTCGCGGGGGCGGCTGCGGGCTCGGCGTCACCACCGGCGACGGCCACCCCGATGCCCCCGCCGAGCAGCAGCCCGGCGGCACCGGCCGCGGCTGCGGCGACCACCACCCGCCGCTCGGCGCCGGCCTTGGCGGCCAGCACGGAGGCGGTGAGGTCGGACTTCGGCGCGGCCGCCGGGTCGGGCGCGACGGCGACGGGGGCAGCGACGGAGACTGCGGGCGCCGGTGCCGACGCAGGTGCGGGCATCGCCGCGGGCCCGGCGCCGGACGGGCCCGCCACGCCACCGGCCGAGGGCGCGCTCGGCACAGGTGCGGCGCCACCCACCCGGGCCCGCGGAATGCCCAGGGCGGCGGTGACCTTGTCGCCGACGCGCAGGCCGACGGCCCCGAGGGCAAGGGTCTTCCGTCCGGTGCCGGTGTCCGCGGGTGGCCGGGCCGCCGACACCGCGGCGGTCTGGGCGGCCAGGGCCGTCACCACGGGCTCCGGGAGCCAGCCGTCCTTGGCCAGGGCCGAGGCGCCCTCCAGGGCCAGTGTGGCCGCGGCCGTGCCGGCCGTGGGACGGGAGGCGGGTTCCCCGGCGAGGCACGAGGCCACCAGATCGCGCAACTCCTCGGGAACTCCGCCCAGTTCGGGGGACCGGGCCGCGAGCGACGCGTCGTCGGGCAGGACCGGTGTCGTCCCCGTGGCGGCGTAGGCGAGGAGCAGGCCCAGGACGAAGATGTCGGATGCGGTGCCGGGTTGTTCGCCCTTGACCTGCTCCGGGGTGAGGGAGGCCAGGCGCACGGAGAGCCGCCCGCCCGGGCCCGCCTGGGCGTGGGCGGCGGCGCCGAGCGCGCCGAAGGCCGCGAGCCGCGGACCGTCGGCCGCCAGCAGGACGGTCTCCGGGGTGAGGCCGTGCAGCACGGTGCCGGTCGCGTGGACCCGGGAGAGGGTCTCGGCGAGCCCCGCGCCCAGTATCCGAACGGCGCGCTCCGGCAGCGGTCCCGCGAGGGCGATGGCCTCGGCGAGGGTGAGGGCGGGTACGTAGCCGTACGCGGTCCACAGCTGCGGCCCGTCCGTGGCAGCGCCGGCCGGTGCCGGCACCCAGCCGCCCGCCAGCCGGTCCGCCGTGCGCGCCTCCGCCTCGAAGCGGCGCCGGAACGCCGCAAGCGCGGCGAGCCCGGGCCTGGCAAGGGAGACGACGACGGTGGCGTCGTCGGGGCCGCCGTGTGCGACGTACTGGACGGTGCTCGCGGTCTCGCGGAAGCGCAACAGCGTCGTGTACGGACCGATGCGGCGCGGATCGTCCTGCTGAAGCGGCTCCATCGGCGAGCTCCCCCCTGGTGGTGCGTCCGCGGTGATCCTATTCGGTTACCGATCGGCGCGCTTCGGCTTCGTCCAGGGCCAGTTGAGCGTGCGGCGCTCGCGGCCGCCGGGTGCGTACTCGTACCGCCAGCCGCGCGGCAGCCCGAGGCGCTTGGTGTGGCCGGCCGGGACGCGGCGGTACGCGTACACGGTGGGCGGCCCGCCGGCGTCGTCCGGCACCGGAACCTCGTACCACTGCGGGGGGTTGCCGGTGGGGCCGACGAGGACGGGCAGGACCCGGCCGTCCAGGGGGCCGCCGACGAAGGGGGTGTTCTCGCTTCTCACCCGCCCAGTCTCGCGCAGGCGTCCTGTCGCGTCTCTTCGGGCCGGGCCCGGGGCGCTTCGACGACTACAGGAGGTGACCGGCGTCGCCCACGACGGGGATCACCCTCCGGGCGAGCGTTCCGACCGGGCCCGACGGGGTCTCCTGGGCGAGTAGCTCCCGGACGACGCCCGCGGTCTCCTCGTCGGAGGCCGCGGTCGCGGCGAGCAGGGCGACCAGATGGTCGACGAGCCAGACCCGCAGTTCGCCGGCAGGCGGCTGCTTGTCCTCGTCCAGCCAGATCAGCGAGGCCGCCTCCACCGCGGCGATCCAGGTGCGCACCATCATGCGCAGCCGCGGGCCGGGGTCCGGGACCCCGAGGTGGACCAGGATCTGCTCGGCGGCGGCGCGCCGCACCTCGTCGACGATCGCGCTGGTGCGGGACGTCTCGGCGACGCTGCCGCCGCGCAGAAGGGCGCTGAACGCGGCGTCGTGCTCGTCGACGAAGACGAGGTAGCGGTCGAGGACCCGGCCGAGCCGCTCGGTGGGCGGCCCGGCGGGCGGCTCGGCGAAGCACAGCACGAGCGCGCCGGCGGAGCTGCGCAGGGCGGCCTCGTACAACTGCTGCTTTCCGCCGGGGAAGTAGCGGTAGACCAGCGGCCGGGACACCCCGGCGGCCTCGGCGACGTCGTCGAGCGACACGTCCTCGGGGGCCCGGTGCCCGAACAGGGTGAGGGCGGCGCGGAGCAGCTGACTGCGCCGCTCCTCCACACTGAGGCGCCGGTACGCGCGATTCGGCGCGGGAGCACTCGGGGTCATACGGGCAGCGTAACCGCCGCTCTCGGGCACCGGGGGGGCGGTGTGCCGCGGCCCGCGCACTCGGGCCGGTGGCCCCGAGGTTCAGGCCAGCAGCCCCGAGCTCTTCCACAGCCTGCGCCCCGCACCCCGCAACACGCCGATGTCGTCCAGGAAGTCCGTGAGGCGCTTCGCGCCGGTCTGCATGACCTCGCGGCGGTGGCCGCTCGCCTTCACCTGGGCGACCGCCTCCCGCCGGTCCAGGCCGACGTTCTCGTACACCGTGGGGTTGACGAAGCAGACCGAGAAGACCCGCGCGGCCTCGCCGCAGCTGAGGCGGGTGAACTCCTGCTCCCACCGGGGCGCGGTCACCATCTGGCGGCGCAGCTCCTCGCGGGCGTAGCGCACATGGCGGGCCTCCTCCACCACGTGGATGCGGGTCACGCCGCGGACCAGCGTCTGGACGCGCTCGTCGGGGAAGGTCAGGCGCTGCATCCAGTCGAGGATCTCCTCACCGAGCAGCGTCGCCGCGAACGAACCCGGCGTCGTCGACACCGTCTTCAGCACGCGCGCCAGATTGTGGTAGAGCCGCGGCACCGGGTACGCCGGGGCGCCACCCTTCTGGATCATCTTCGCGAACATCATCGAGTGCCGGCACTCGTCCGCGATCTCCGTGAGTGCGTAGCGCACATGACTGCTGGTCACGGACTTGTCGTAGATGTGCCGCACGAGCAGCTGCATCAGGATGATCTCGAACCAGATGCCGAGCGACGCGAGCGACGCCGCCTCGTGCCGGGCCAGATCCATCCGCTGGTCCTCGGACATCTTCTTCCACAGCGGGGTGTCGTACAGCGACACCAGCTCGGGCGGCCAGAACCACTTTCCTTCCTCGATCGGGGCCTCCCAGTCGAGCTCCGTCTCGGGGTCGAAGGAGTGCTTGGCCGAGGATTCGAGGAGGCGTTCGGCGACCTGTTCGCGGTCCCGCAGCGGGCCGAGGGCGTCGCGGAGGAGCGTGAGATCGCGTGGGGTCACAGTCGTCATGGCACTTATGAGACTGGCTGTCAGTAACGCCGTCAATCCCCTGTGCGGGACTTGTTGACTGGGCGTCTACCAACGTGTGAGTCTGCCAACAGACCGTCAGTTCGTCAGTGCGAGGCGAGGGAGCCGTTCGTGTCGACGTTTGACCACTACACCAACCCGCCACGGGAGCCCGTCTGGTCCGTCCCAGCCTCCGGCGCGGCCCGCTTCAGCTGGGAGGCCATGTTTGTCGGCCAGAAGAATGGTGCCGGCCGCGACCGCCTCCTCGCCCTCTACCAGAAGGGCAAGGACAAGCAGTGGGACGGCGCCAAGCGGATCGACTGGGACCTCGAGGTCGACCCGTACGACCCGCTCGGCACCCCCGACGAGGCCCTCAGCCTCTACGGCACCCGCCACTGGTCGAAGATGACGGAGAAGGACAAGGGCGAGCTGCGCCGGCACTACTCCTCCTGGCAGTTCAGCCAGTTCCTGCACGGCGAGCAGGGCGCGATGGTGTGCGCGGCACGGATCGTCGAGTCCGTGCCCGACCTCGACGCGAAGTTCTACTCCGCGACCCAGACCATGGACGAGGCCCGGCACGCCGAGATCTACGGGCGCTTCCTGCACGAGAAGATCGGCATGCTCTACCCGATCAACGACAACCTGCAGGGCCTGCTCGGCGACACCCTGCGCGACTCCCGCTGGGACATGCCCTACCTCGGTATGCAGGTCCTCATCGAAGGGCTCGCCCTGGCCGCGTTCGGCATGATCCGCGACACGACCGAAAAGCCCTTGCCCAAACAGATCCTGGCGTACGTCATGCAGGACGAGGCCCGGCACGTCGCCTTCGGGCGGATGGCGCTGCGCGACTACTACAAACAGCTGACGGACGCGGAGCTGCGCGAGCGCGAGGAGTTCGTCATCGAGGGCTGCTATCTGATGCGGGACCGCATCCGGGGGCTGGAGGTGCTGGAGGGCTTCGGCATCCCGCGGAAGGAGGCGGAGGAGTACACGGAGCAGTCCGAGTTCCTGCACCTCTTCAGGAAGCTGCTCTTCAGCCGGATCGTGCCGTGCGTGAAGGACATCGGCCTGTGGGGCGAGCGGCTGCAGAAGGCGTACGTCGACATGGGTGTCTTCGAGCTCGGCGACTCCAACCTCGACCTGCTGATGAGCCAGGACGAGGAGCTCGCGGAACAGCTGGACCGCGAGCGCTTCGCGGCGGAGGAGGCCGAGCGGGTGGCGGAGGTGGAGGAGGCGATCGCGGAGGGCGGAGGGGCCTGAGCTGCACCGGGGTGCCGCCTCGACCGGTGATCGAACGTTCGGAGGAAGCTCCCCGGTTCGCGATGACGATCGAACCGGAGCGGCGGAGCCGGCCGGAGCCCGACGTTCTCGTCGTTCGGGTCGAGGCGGACACGGGCCCTGGCAGACATGGTTCATGCCCGAGGACGTCGTCCTCGCCGTCGAGGTCGTCCCGGCCGACTCGCGTAGCGCGATCGCGACAGCCGCCGGATGAAGCCGTCGGCCTTGTCGGCCACAGGCGTCGACGGCCTCGACGATGTCCTTCGACTCCGTCGAATCCAAGAGGAATGTGAGCCGTGCGACGTTGACCTGGGCGAGCTCGTAGTCCGGTTGCTCAGTCGTCATGGCCGCACGACAGGTCGGCCATGACCCGGATGTCCGCCCGCTCCGAGGGGCGAGACGCCCCCGGGTACGTGAGAAGCCTCAGCGGAGCGCCGCCTGCATCACCGCTCGCGCGATCGGTGCCGCGTCGCCGCCGCCGCTGATCTCCGCGCGGTTGGCCTCCGCGTCCTCGACGACCACGGCGACCGCCACCGCGGGGCGGGGCGCGCGAGGGGCCTGGGCCCAGGCGATGAACCAGGCGTACGGGACACCGGCGTTGCCGACGCCGTGCTGTGCGGTGCCCGTCTTGCCGCCCACCACGACCCCCTTCATCGCCGCTTGCGTGCCCGTGCCCTTCTTGACCGCCTCGATCATCATCCGCCGCAGCGTCAGCGCCGTCGCCGGGTTCATCGCCCGCTGGTAGGAGCGACGGGGTGTCTCGCGCACCGTGTCGCCGTCCCACGTCGTGGTCCGCTCGACGAGATACGGGTACGCCAGCTCCCCGCCGTTGGCGACGGCCGAGGCCACCATCGCCATCTGCAGCGGCGTCGCCGTCGTGTCGAACTGGCCGATGGACGACAGCGCCAGCTGGTCCACGCTCATGCGCCGGTCGAAGTTGGACGGGGCGACCCCCGACGGGATCCTCAGTGCCTTGTCGTTGAAGCCGAACCTGCCCGCCGCGTCCAGCATCCCGGGCAGGCCGACCTTCACCCCGAGGTCGGCCATCACGGTGTTGCAGGACCACTGGATCGCGTACGCGAGCGACGCGTCCTCGCAGTCGCCGACAGGGTTGGGAAGCCTGGTCCTCGTCCCCGGGAGCACATAGGGATCGGGTGTGTCGGTGGGGGCGTCGGGGTCGGTGACGACCCGGGCGTCGAGCGCCGCGGCCGCTGTCACGATCTTGAAGGTGGAGCCGGGCGGATAGGTCTGCCGGATGGCCCGGTTGAGCATCGGCTGTGTCTCCGACGCGATGAGCCGCTTCCAGGTGTCGGTGACGGCCGCACTGTTCCCCGAGAGCAGGCCCGGGTCGTACGAGGGGCTGCTGACCAGCGCCAGGATCCTGCCGGTCGACGGCTCGAGCGCGGCGACCGCGCCCCGCCGCCCGGCGAGCCCGCGGTACGCGGTCTCCTGCAGCGCGGCCTTGACGGTGGTGACGACGCGGCCGCCGGGCCGGCGGGAGCGGGTCAGGTCGTTCCAGAGGGGGAGCGGGGCGAGGAGCGGGTCCGTGCCCGACAGGACCGCGTCCTCGGCGTGCTCCAGCAGGGTGGTGCCGTAGAGCTGGGACGCGTACCCGGTGACAGGCGCGTACAGCGGGCCGTTGCGGTACGTGCGCTCGTGGCGCAGCTGCTGCCGGGTGTCCTGGGAACCGGTGACCGGCTCCGAGCCGACGACGATGTCGCCGCGCGGCGCCTCGTAACGGGCGATGACCGGCCGGCGGTTGGCAGGGTTCTTGTTCAGTGCGTCGGCCTCGATCACCTGGACGCGTACGGCGTTGACCAGCAGCGCGACCAGCAGGACCAGGCTGAGCGCGGCGGCGCGCCGGATGTAGCGCGTCATCGTCCCTCTCCCGACGGCGCGGCCAGGGCGGGCGGCGGCTCCGCGGCGGCTCCGGCGACGACCGCATCGGGGAGCGGGGCGCGGGCCGAGTCGCTGACGCGGATGAGCAGCGCCACGATGATCCAGTTGGTGACGACGGACGAACCACCCTGCGCGAGGAACGGCATCGCCATGCCGGTGAGCGGGATCAGCCCGGTCACCCCGCCCGCGATGACGAAGACCTGAACGGCGAGGATGGCGGCGAGGCCGACGGCGACGAGACGGCCGAAGGGGTCGCGCAGGGCGAGGCCCGCGCGGAAACCGCGGGCCACCAGCAGCCCGTAGAGCAGGAAGAGCGCCGTCAGCCCGGCGAGCCCCAGCTCCTCGCCCGCGGTCGCCAGGATGAAGTCGGACTTGCCGGCGAAGCCGATCAGGATCGAGTGCCCGGCGCCGAGCCCGGTGCCCTGGATGCCGCCGGCGGCGAACGCGAACAGCGACTGGGCGAGCTGCCCCGGCCCCTGGCCCGCGTCGATGGAGGCGAAGGGATCGCGCCAGTCCTCGACGCGGCTGTGGACATGCGGTTCGAGGGTGCCGACCGCGACCGCGCCGACCGCGGCGAGCAGCAGCCCCACGGCGATCCAGCCGGTCCGGCCCGTCGCCACGTACAGCATGATCACGAAGAGTCCGAAGAAGAGCAGCGAGGTGCCGAGGTCCCGTTCGAGGACCAGGACGGCGACGCTGATGAGCCAGATCGTGACGATCGGGCCGAGGACGCGGCCGGTGGGGAACTGGAGCTTCCAGATCCGGCGGCCGGTGTAGGCGAGGGCGCTCTGGTTGGCGGCGAGATACGCGGCGAAGAACACCGCGAGCAGGATCTTGGCGAACTCGCCGGGCTGGAAGGAGAGTCCCGCGAACCGGATCCAGATCCGGGCCCCGTTCACGGCCGGGAAGAAGATCGGCACGATCATCAGGACGAGGGCGGCGGCGACGGAGACGTACGCGTACCGCTGGAGCAGCCGGTGGTCGCGGAGCAGGACGACGACCGCGATGAAGAGCGCGACGCCGAGGGTCGACCAGACGAGCTGGGCGGGCGCGGCGCGGAAGCCGGGGGTCTCCAGGTCGAGCCGGTAGATCAGGACCAGTCCGATGCCGTTGAGGAGGACCGCGATCGGGAGGAGGAGCGGGTCCGCGTACGGGGCGCGGAACCGTACGGCGAGATGGGCGAGCAGGGCGAGCAGTCCGAGGCCCGCGCCGTAGGCGACGGCGTCGGGCGGCACGGCGTCGTTGCGGGTGAGTCCGACGGCGACGTAGCCGTAGACGGAGATGAGGACGGCGCAGACGAGGAGCGAGAGCTCGACCCCGCGCCGTTTCGGCAGGCGAAGTGCGGGCGGGGGAGCGTCCGCTGCCGTTGCGGTCATGCCCCGCAACGTAGCAAGCAGGGATCTTATGTCCGCTTATCTGTGGACTCAGGCGGCGTGCCGTCGACGGCCGGCTGCCTGCTTCCGGCTCCGTCACCCCCTCCGCCTTCGCCGCCGTCCACGTTCTCGTCCCCGCCGAGGTGGATGTACTCGGGCAGTGCCAGCCGGGCGACCGCCCCGCCGTCCGGCGCGTCGGAGAACTCCAGCTGCGCGCCGATCACCGCCGCCTGTCCGACCGCGATCGTCAGCCCGAGGCCGTGCCCCTTGCCGCCGGACCCGGACTCCGTACGGAACCGCTGAGGGCCGTGCTCCAGCAGATACGGCGGATATCCGCTCCCGTGGTCCCGTACCGACACCGACGGCCCGTCGACCGTCACCACGACCGGCCGGGCCCCGTGCATATGGGCGTTGGCGATCAGATTGCCCAGCACCCGCTCCAGGCGGCGCTTGTCGGTCTCGACGCTCGCCGGCCGCACGATCCGCAGCTCCGTCGCCGAACCGGCCGCCCGCGCAGCCCGCACCACGCGCTCGGCGAGCGGCGCGAGTTCGTGGATGTCGAGATCCACGGTCTCGCGTCCCGCGTCCAGCCGGGAGATCTCCAGCAGGTCCTCGGTCAGGGCACGCATCGTCCGCACCCGGTCCTGGACGAGCTCCGACGGACGGCCCGGCGGCAGCAGCTCGGCCGCGGCGGAGAGTCCGGTCAGCGGGGTGCGGAGCTCGTGCGCCACGTCGGCGGTGAAGCGCTGTTCGTTCAGCAGCTTCTCCTGGAGGGTGGAGGCCATGGTGTCCAGGGCGCCGGAGACCGTGGCGACCTCGTCCTCGGGCCGCGAGGGGTCCTTGGTGCGGGGATCGTTGACGCGGGCGTCCAGATCGCCCGCGCCGATACGGCGGGCCACCTGTGCGGTCAGATGCAGCCGGCGGGTCACCCGGGTCACCGCGAACGTGCCCATCAGCAGCGTGGCACCGATCGCGAGGACGGAGGAGCCGAGGATCGCGCGGTCCAGATTGCCGATCGTGTCCGCGCTGAGCGTGTAGTCGACGTGCACGGCTATGGCCCGGCCGTCGGCCGGACCCGCGGCCCACATGGTCGGCCGGTCCTGGAATTCGGAGACGACCGTTCCGCGCTTCCCGCTCACCGCGAGGTCGCGCAGCCCGGGCGGCAGTCCGGGCGGATCGATCCCGCCGTACGAGGCGAGCGGCTCGCCCGCCTCGTACGACCGCGTCACGTCCTCCAGGCGCGAGAGGGCCTTCTCGCGGGCCTGGTCGACGGTCTGGCGGGTCACGGACGCATGGACCAGGGCGCCGAGCAGCGCGGCAAGGGCGCAGCACATCGCGGTGATGAAGAGCGCGGCCTTCCAGGTGAGCGTCGCGGTCCAGGCGGGGAGGCGGGGGAGGCGCGGAAGGAAGGGATGGCGGCGGGTGGTGCGGCGGGTACGGGAGCGGGCGCGGTCGGGGCGGCGCGGGTTCACCGGGCGGCCTCCGCCGACGGGGTGGGCGCCGTCGGCGCCGACGGCTTGATACGGATGATCTCGTCGCGGGCGGGGAGCATCGCGCGCTGCTGAGCGTCCCAGGACCAGACGGTCCGGTACTCGTACCCGGGGATGCCGGCCGACACGGCGCGGATGATCAGGTCCTTGCCGGCCGCCTCCACCCGCACGACCGCGTCCGAGTCGGACATGATCCGCGTCAGCCCGCCGTTCTCCTGCATGTAGACCCGGATCGCGGTGCGCTGCTCGGGCATCGTGATGGCGACGATGAGTTCGTCCTTCCCGTCGCCGGTGAGATCGCGGTAGTACGGCCTGAGCACCGGGCAGGTGCCGGGCTTCGACGTGCACGCGCGGATCTGCCCGGCCGTCTCCGGGTAGAGCCCCTCGGCTCCCGTCACCTCCCCGGGGTGGGCGGCCACCTCGGCCTGGACGACGGCGACCGGGTCGAGGGAGCGGACGTCGCCGTCCGGCACCCTGATCCCCGGGATGCGCGTGGTGTCGCTCTCCCCGTAGTCGACGGGCGGAGCCGAGATCGGCGGCAGCTCCGGCCACAGCTCCACGGGGCCGACGGCCGTCGGCGTCGCCCCCGCGCTCTCCAACTGCCCCGCGCCACCACCGCAGCCGATCAGCAACAGGAGACCGGCCAGTGCGGCCGGCGCTGTGCCCATGACGGTGCGGAACGGATTCACGGAGCAGGCTCCCTGCTGATGCTGCGGCGACGCCGTCTTGCGCGTCAGACGGGGCTCGGGCCGATCGGTTGCGGTCGACCTTATGCCGTGGGACATGGCCACCGGGGAGATCGATATTATCTGTCCGCTATTGCGATAGTTGGGCGGGGTGTCGTCGGTTGTGTAACAGGGAGCAGGGGGGCAGGGCCGTACCGGGCCCCGGCAACTTCCGAGTGGAGGGCTCCGCCCCCTGACCCCTGGTACGTGCCCGGTACCGTCCGGCGGGCCGGTGTGGCCGTCTTCAATTTCCGGGCGGGCTCGACACGAGCCCGCCCGGAAAGGTCACGCCCCCGCCGACAGCGCCCGCCTGCACAGCGTCAGCAAGCGCTCGTCCCGCTCGATGTCGTGCGTCCCGGAACCCCCGTCGAGGACGTTGTGCCGACGCGGCCGGGACAGCTCCGCGCGCAGGAGCGGGGCGGCGGGGGAGGCCGCGGGGCCCATTTCGGTGAGGCATTCGGCGACGTCGACGCGGCCGTAGCGGTTTTCCTCCCAGGCCGAGAGCAGGACCGGGAGCGCGTCCCGAGTGTCGCCGGTGACGCGCCACAGGGCGATCCCCGCGTCCATGCGCAGCCAGCGTTCCCGGGAGGCGAGGAGCTCGCGCAGAGCGGGCGCCGCGGCCGATGCGCGCGGGCCGAGGAAGCCGAGCGCGGCGGCCGCCGACCGCCGCGCGTCGGGGCCGTCCGCCGCGAGGAGCTGCCGCAGTGGCGGCAGTACGGCACCCGCGTCACCGGAGATCGCCCAGAGCGCCTTCGCCGCGGCCGCGGCGACCGACGGGCACGCGCTCGCCAGCAGTTTGCGCAGTTCCGGCGCGGCGGGCAGCGCTGCGGGCCCGAACGCCGTCAGCGCCCGCAGCGCGGACTCCGTCACCCACTCGCCGCCCTGCTCGGAGGCGGCCCGCAGCACCCGCAGCACCTCGGGCAGCGCCTCGGCCGCCCGCAGCGCCGCCAGCGCGAGCATCAGCGGAACCGCCCCGTCGTCGAGCTCGGCCTCGCCGAGCCGCCGCCGCAGGACCGGCGCGAGCGGCGCGGCCGCGGCCCCGAGATACGGCACCGCGAACGCGACCTCGCGCGGCAGCTCCGGCTCCTCCAGCGCCACGGCCAGCGCCGGCACCGCCCGCGGGTCGCCGAGCCTGGCCAGCGCGATCAGGGCGCGGTCGTCCCGCACGGCGCCGCCCGCACACAGGGCCGCGCCCCCATCAGCACCTCGGACCGCACCGCCGTCCGCGCCCCAGCGCCGCCCCCGGCCCCCGTCCGCCCCCGCGATCCGCGCCGCCAGCGCGTCCGCCGCGGGCAGCGCCAGCCCGCACAGGCTCTCCAGCAGGCTCGCCGCTGCCGCCCTCAGCCGTGGATCCGGATCGCCGAGCTGCGCCCCGATGCACCGCACCAGCTCGTCGTACGGCCCCCGCCAGGTCCGTATCAGGCCGTGGCACATCCACACGGCGTCCGTACGCTGCCCCGGGTCCCCGCTGCTCAGCCGGCCCACGAGCAGCGCGATCCGCTCGTCGACGCGGTCGCCCAACGCCGAGTGCAGCGTCCGCAGCAGATCGTCCGTGCCGCAGGTCTCGTCGGCGCTCGCCGGCCCGTCGGCCTCCCGCAGCAGCGCCGTCGTCGTCGCCGCGACATCGGGCGGCAGGCTCGCAGGCCCGCACCGGGCCAGCTGGGTCAGGGCGGACAGGCGCAGGCAGGGCTCGTGAGCCGGGGCGAGCAGCCCGGTCAGCCACCGCACCGCCTCCGCGCGCAGCCCGGCGTGCCGCAGGGCGATCCGCCCCACCGCCTCGACGAGCGCGAGCTGCACCTCCGCGTCCGGCTCGGCCTCCAGCCGGCCGCACAGCAGCGCCAGCATCCGCGTGGGCTCCCCGTGCAGCATCGCCAGCGCGCACGGTGCGGCGAGCCGCACGCCGGGGTCGTCGTCCGCGAGCAGCCCGACGAACACATCCGCACCGGCGGCGACGGCGGCCGCCGCCATCGCGTAGTTGGCGGCCTCCTCGAACTCCTCCTCGTCCGGGCCGGGTTCGTCGTCCCCGTCCAGCTCGATGCCGCCGATGCTGGTCAGCAGCTCCACGACTGCGCCCCGGTCCTGGACCTCCGGGCTGGCGACGAGCTCCAGCAGGAACGGGATGCAGGCCAGCGTCGAGTCGTACACATCCCCCTGGTGGTGCACGGCCGCGTACATCGCGTCGAGCGCGGCCTCCCGCTCGACCGGATCCGGTGACGCGAGCCCGCGCAGCAGCCCCGGGACATCGTCCGCCGGACCGTACGCATGGCCCAGCGACGCCCAGTCGACCTCGTCGATCCCCGTGAACACGCTGTTTCCTCCCGCGAACCAGCTGCCGGTCCCTGTCCGGTCGATCGGACGGGACCAGCCCCCGGGCCCCGTCCAGCCCGATCGACCGGACAGGGACTAGGGGAGAGTGTGCACCAGGACGGTGACAACGAGGACTGGGAAAACCGCCATGCCGCACGGGTTTCGGTCACCCGGTCCGTCCGTCCCCCGTCCGGGATATTGCCCCTCCGGCGCGACGCCTGCTCCCATGGTCGGTGGGGGTGAGGAAGCGATGGGTACGTCAGGACTGCGTGTCACACCGACGGTGAGGTACGGCCGTTCACGGCTGTACGTGAGCCTCCCGGGCGGCGGTGACGCGGCCTGGTACGACCGCGACACCCACCGCGTCAGCCTGGTCCTCACCGAGCTCCGCGACGAGGTGATCGCCGCCCTTGCGCCGTATCTGACCGGCGACTTCACCATCGGGCCCCCGCCCGTCCCGACCGCCGACGAGCTCGCCCGGCTCGCCCTCCACCCCGACGACGACCTCGCCCCCAACCGCCCCGGCGAGGCCCTGCACCTCGCACTGGACAGGCGACGGCAGGGCGCCCCGGGCCGACGGCATCTGAGGGCCGATCCGCGGCTCGCCGACCTCGACGCCCAGCAGCGGCTCGGGGCGGAGCTCGACCGGCTGGAAAGCGCGGGGTGGCGGGTGCTTCACTCCGTGCCGCTGCCCGGTGCCGAGCACATCGACCATCTGGCGATCGGCCCGGCGGGCGTGTTCGCCGTACGGACCCTGGCGGCCCGCGGCCGCCGCGTCCGGGTCGCCGACCCGCTGGTCACGACGGGCCGAGCCGAGCCCCGGCCCGAGCTGCGCCGGGCCCGCGGGGGAGCCCGGCGGGCCTCGTTCGCGCTGGCCGTCGCCGTCCGCCCGGTGCTCGCGGTGGTCGGGGCGGCGCGGCTCGACGTGCCGCCCGTGCCGAGGGACGTACGGATCCTCGCCGACACCGAGGTGCCGGCGCTCTCCGGGCCGGGCGGTGTCCTGAAACCGGCGGACATCGAGGCGCTGTACGGGCGCGCCCGCGACCGCAGGACCTGGCTGCGCGCCTGATGCCGGCAGCACACCCCATGCCGGCTGCACGCCTGCTGCCGACGACGCCCCGGCTCCCGATCGCGCGCCCGGCCCGCGGCTGGTGGCGGTTACCGCAGGTTGTCCCCCCAGCCGCCCTGCAGCATCGTCTGGAACGCCCACTTCCCGTCCCGCTTGATCAGGATGTCCGCGTACCGCAGCTGCTGTGTGGTGCCGCCCGCGGTCATGACCGAGTCGGTGAAGACCACGACCATCGCCGAGGTGAGGAACACGGGCGTACGCGTCGACTCGAAGGTGATGTCGGTGGTGCCGTCGCCCATCACGTGGGTCATGGTGGCGACGAACTGCTCGCGGTCCCACTGCGCGGAGGCGCCGTTGCCCGCCGAGTCGTCGCTCACCAGGTTGAGCGGGAAGACCGCCATGTCGGCCATTCGCTCGATGTCCCGCCGGCCGCTCGCCGCGTCGTACTCGGCGAACCACTCCTCGATGCTCGTGAGCTCGCCGGGGGTCGGGGTGTAGCCGGTGTCGGGCAGCTGGGGCAGGGTCACGCTCTCTCCTCGTCTCATCAAACTTGACTACTACCGTCGACGGTATTTCCCGTTCCCCTCACTAGTCAAACTTGATTAATCAAATCGTCCCGGATTCGCAGAACGGCCGCCACCGTGTGCCGCGTCGTTCCCTGCTCGACCTCTGCCACGAGCCCCGGCGCCACCGTCCGGTACGGCACCTCGCCCACCCCGATCGCCATCGCCCGGCCGTCGACCGCCCCGGTCTCGCGCCCCGCGAGGGTGGTCGCGGCGTGGGTGCGCAGCGCCGGCGGCAACGGGCTGGAGACGACCGGGGCGTCGTCGTCCGGCAGCACGAGCACCAGCGCGGCCGGCCGGTCCGGAGGCCCGGTGAAGCCGACGACCGCCGCGTCCCTGACGTCCGTGTGCCGCAGCTTGCGCCAGTCGCGGGCGCCCGCCCGGTACGGCCCGGTGAGCCGCTTGATCACGAGCCCCTCGACGCCGGTCGCCGTCAGGGTCTCGTACCAGGTGGCCGCGAGCTCCGGATCCGTCGTCATCGGCACCGGCTGGAGCGGCGGCCCGAGCGGGCCGAGCAGCCCTACCAGCCGCTCGCGGCGGCGTGCGTACGGTGCGGAGCGCAGATCCGTGCCACCCTCCGCCAGCAGGTCGAACGCGGCGTACGAGGCGGGCAGCCGGCGCGCCAGGATCCCGGCTCGCCCCGGCGTGGCGGCCGCCCGGCGCTGGACGGCCGCGAAGTCGATCCGGCCGCCGGTCCAGATCACCACCTCGCCGTCGAGAACCGTGCCGTCCGGCAGTGCGAGCGCGGCCTCCGCCAGATCGGGGAAGGCCGGGGTCACCAGCCGCCCCGAGCGGGCCTGCAGCACGGCCCGGCCGTCCAGCGTGAAGATCAGGACCCGGTGCCCGTCGAACTTGGGTTCGTACGCCAGCCCTTCCCCGCGCGGCAGCCTGGCCACGGACCCGGCGAGCGCCACCTTCAGCGGCGGCCGCAGGACGTGCCCCGTCCGTGCCGTGCTCACGGCAGGCTGCCCGCGCGGGCGGGGTCGAAGAGCGGTGCGAGGAGATCCCCGTACCGGCCGAGCCGTCCCGCGATGTCCCCGAGCCGGAACACCAGGTCCGCCGGGGAGTCGCACCCCTCGACCTCCTCCCAGGTCACGGGTGCGGACACGGTCGGTTCGGACCGGGCCCGCAGGGTGTAGGGCGTCGCGGTGGTCTTGGCGGCGGCGTTCTGGCTGTGGTCGACGAAGACCTTCCCGGGGCGCAGTGCCCGCGTCATCCGGTGCACCACGAGCCCCGCGAGCTCCGCCTCCGCCTCGACGGCCAGGGTCCTCGCGTACGCCGACACGTCCGCCGACGGCGTCGGCTCCAGCGGCACCAGCAGGTGCAGTCCCTTGGAGCCGGACGTCTTGGCATACGCCTCCAGACCGTCGGCGGCGAGCCGCTCACGCAGCCACACGGCCACTGAACAGCACTCCACGACGGTCGCGGGCGGCCCGGGGTCGAGGTCGAGGACCATCCGGTCGGCCCTGGCGGGTTCGTCCACCTGCCACTGCGGAGTGTGGAACTCCACCACCAGGTTCGCCGCCCACATCAGGGACGGCAGATCCTGCACGACGACCTGCTCGCCGGTCTCCCGCGACGATCGCGGGACTTCGGCGACGCGCACCCAGGAGGGGGTGCCGGGGGGCGGGTTCTTGGTGAAGAACAGCTGGCCGTCGGGGCCGTCCGGGTAGCGGAGGAAGGACAGGGGCCGGTTGTGGAGGTGGGCGAGGAGGGGGGTCGCGGTGAGGGCGTAGTAGTGCAGCACCTCGCCCTTGGTGGTGCCGGTCGCGGGGTAGAGGACCTTCTCCAGGTTGCTGAGCGCCAGGCGCCGCCCCTCCACCTCTGTGATGGGCGTCATACGATGAGAATCCCATGAAACCCGATGAACTCGGATGAAAGGGATGAAACGTGCGATCCATCTGGAACGGCGCGATCTCCTTCGGGCTGGTCAGCATCCCGATCAAGCTGGTGAACGCCACGGAGAGCCGGTCGATCTCCTTCCGCCAGATCCATACGGAGGACGGCGGCCGGATCCGCTACCGCAAGGTCTGCGAGCTTGACGACAAGGAGATCCCGTCGGGGGAGATCGGAAAGGCGTACGAGGACGCGGACGGGACGATGATCCCGATCACGGACGAGGACCTCGCCTCGCTGCCGCTGCCGACGGCGAAGACGATCGACATCGTGGCGTTCGTGCCGGCCTCGGAGATCGATCCGCTCCAGATGGACACGGCGTACTACCTCTCCGCGAACGGGGTGCCGGCCGCCAAGCCGTACACGCTGCTGCGTGAGGCGCTCAAACGGAGCGAAAAGGTCGCCATCGCGAAATTCGCGCTGCGCGGACGGGAGCGGCTCGGGATGCTGCGGGTCGTCGACGACGTCATCGCCATGCACGGGCTGCTCTGGCCGGACGAGATCCGGCAGCCGGAGGGTGTCGCCCCGGATGCCGAGGTCAAGATCCGCGACGCCGAACTCGACCTTGCGGACGCCCTGATGGACACACTCGGCGAGGTCGACATCGAGTCGCTGCACGACGACTACCGCCAGGCGGTCGAGGAACTGATCGCCGCGAAGGCCCAGGGCGTCGAACTGGAACCGGAGCGCGCTCCGGCCGCGGGCGGCGGCAAGGTCATCGACCTCATGGCCGCACTGGAGAGCAGCGTGAAGGCGGCGAAGGAGGCCCGCGGGGGCGAGGGCGAGGAGGTGGCGCGGGCCGCGGAGGCCGCGGAGGTCACGGAGCTCAAGCCCCGCAAGCGGGCGACGAAGGCGGCGGCCAAGAAGACCGCGGCCAAGGCGGCGCCCAAGGAGACGGGCGGGAAGAAGTCCACGGCGACGACGAAGACGGCGGCCGCCAAGTCCACGGCCAAGTCCACGACGAAGAAGACGGCGGCCAAGAAGACCACCCCGCGCAAACGCGCCTCGGCCTGACGTCGCCTCACCCTGCCGCGGAGTGGAAGGTTCCGCGGTGGAGCGGTCGCGCGTCGGCCCAAACGGCCACCTGTGATCGCTACTCCGACCGACCTCACAAGATCGCTCAGTGTCATGAGCAAGGACTCGAGCGATCAAGGGGAGCGGGACGACCCTGCGCACCACTGGCAGATTCTTCACCACGGCGGTGGCCGTCGCGGGCAGCGTGCTCCTTGCGGCCGCACCGGCCGAGGCCGCGCCGTTCTGGCAGACGGTGTCCATCAGCGCGAACTGGAGTTGTGCTCCTACTGTCGTCCACAACGCCAAGGCGGGCGTCGGCTTCCAGCCCTGCCTCGTGCGGAACGCCAACGACGACGCACAGGTCGTGCTGGTGGTCGTGAACAACTCCACCTCGGGCGTCACCATCTCCGGAACGGTCAGCTCCGACTTCGCGGCCGACGGCCGCTGCTCGACGTACAGCCTCGCCGTCGGCGAGCGCCGCGGCTGCTTCGGCCACACCGGGGCCGGTTCCCGACTGCCAGTACGGTGCCGGGATTCCCGATGACGGCGAGCAGTACTACGGAGGCATCGTGCGGCTCACGGTGAATGGTGTCGTCAACTCCCTCACGTCCCCCTCGACGCTGTGTGTGGACCCCACCCTGTGACGACCGCGTCACAGCGCCTGCCCTGGTACCGGTCCGGATCGGACCGGTGCCAGGGCTGTGGGTCGGGTCCGGTGCCCCTCCTGAAGCCCGGGACGGGCTCCGAAGGAGCCCGACACCCCCGTCCGCAGGGCGTAGGGGAGTCGAGGCGCGGGGGTCCTTGCCCCTACCCCCGCCGCAGCAACGCGACCAGCACCGAAGCCAAGTACGCCCCCCGCTCCTCCCACCCGGCAGCGCATCCGGCACCGCATGCGCGAGCTGCGTGTGCCCCAGATGGCTGGTGTACGCGATCCGCTACGTGCACCCGTTCATGGCCCGGCACCGGCTGCGTCGTACGCACCGCGCGCTCGCCCTCGCCGCACCGCCGGCCGCCGAGCGCCTGCACGCGGGTGCGCCACGCGCGACGTGATCGGGCCGGTGCCGTAACGTGCCGCTGGGTGGCCCCGCACGCTCGGTGGGCACGGCGCCGCCCCTGCGGTACCGGACGGCGGAGGGCGGAATGTGACGACCGATCAGTACGGTCCGGCCGAGACAGCCGCGACCATTGTCGACATCAACCGGATCCTCGGGCCCCTGCCCCATGAGGACATCCCCAGCCGGGACGAGACCGGCCTGGTCAGGGAACTGGACCGGCTGGGGATCGACTCGGCGTGCGTCGTCCACTCGCACGCCGTGTACGGCGACCCGCGCGACGGCAACGCACAGCTGGGCCTCATCGACGACAAGCGGCTGCGACCCGTGCCGGTCCTCGTCCCGGGCCCGCTCGGCACGGGCGACATCCCCCACGACGGCGCCGCCCCGCTCGTACGCCTCTGCCCCGACCGGCACGGCTGGAGCATCACCGGACCGCACGCCCTCGACCTGACCGCCGCCCTCGCCCGCGCAGGCACCACCGTGCTCCTCGCCTGGGAGGCCGTCACCGGCGCCGCCGTGCACCGGATCGCCGCCGCCGGCCCCGGCCTGCGGATCGTCCTCACCGGCACCGGCTACCGCAGCCTGCGCGACCTCACCGAACTGCTCGACACCCACCCGTTGCTGTACGTCGACACCTCCACGCTCGCCGGCCACCGCCAGGTGGAGTGGTTCGCCGAGCGGCACGGCGCCCACCGCGTCCTCTTCGGCACCGGCGCCCCGATCACGGACGACGCGGGCCCGCGCCATCTGCTCGACACCCTCGACCTGCCGGCCGGCGACGCGGCCCTCATCGCCGGCGGCAACGCGCTGCGACTGCTGGACGGTGAGGCGTGAACGCGGTCCCGAACGTCATCGACGCACACGGCCACCTGGGCCGCTGGCACGCCTTCGCCATCCCCGACGGCTCCGCCGACAGCCTCGTCGCGATGATGGACCGGTGCGGGGTGGCCACTGCCTGCGTCTCACACCTGCTGGCCGTAGGACCCGACGCCCGCGCCGGGAACGCCCTCCTCCTGGACGCGCTCGACGCCCATCCCGGCCGTCTCCTCGGCTACGCCGTCTACCACCCGCACGACCCCGAGGCCGCACCCCGGCTGCGCGACCTGCTCGACGCACCCGGCGTCATCGGCGTCAAACTCCACCCCGACGTCCACGAGACCGCCCTCGACGACCCCGCCTACACCCCCGCCTTCGAGGCGGCCGCCGACCGCGGCCGTATCGTCCTCGCGCACAGCCAGCACCGCAGCGCCTGGAACGACGCCCGCCACTTCCTCGCCGTCGCCCCGCGCCACCCCACGGTGCCGCTGCTCATGGGCCACTCGGGCTTCACCCCCCATGGCTACGGCCCGGCCGCGGAGGTCGCCACCAACTGCCCCAACCTGGTCCTGGAGACGTGCAGCTCCCGGATGACGGCGCGCCATCTGGCCCGCTTCGTCGCCGAGGTCGGCGCGGACCGAATCGCCTTCGGCTCCGACGCCGTCTTCCTGGACCTGCGGATCGGGCTCGGCCGGGTGCTGCTCGCCGACCTGACCGACAAGGACAAGGAGCAGATCCTGCACGGCACGATGGACCGCTTGTTGAAGGGAGTCACCGGAGCGGACTGAGCGAGGCCGGACGTCCGGCCTCCCGCTGTCTCACCCCATCGCCGAGCGCACCGACTCCACGAACGCCCGCTCGAACCCTTCACGGCTCTTCGCGTCGACGAGATCGAGCGAGAGGTACGGATTGAGGTCCTCCAGCTCGACGAGCAGCAGCCGCCCGTCCTCGTCCCGGCACGCGTCCACCCGCTGGATGCCGTACTCGAGCCCGTTCCACTCCACGAATGCCCGCGCGAACTCCAGGTCCGCCTCGCTCGCCTCGTACCGCTCCAGCTCCCAGCGCCGCTCCGGCCGCGGTGCGTACAGCGCGTACTGGAAGGCGCGGTCGACGAAATAGAACGACACCTCGTAACGGAACCGCACCCGCGGCTGCACGAGCACCTGCCCGAACTCCACCCCGCCCAGCCCGTCCCGCGGCACGAACTCCAGCCCCGCCGAGTCCGCGCCGAGCAACGGCTTCACCACGTACTCGTCGACCTCCGGCAGCCGCGCGAGGTCCGCCGCCCGGTCGGCGGTCGGGATCACGGGATACCCGGCGGAGGACAGCTCGGGCAGATAGCCCTTACCTGCCATGTCGCCCTTGCCGGTCAGCGGGTTGTACACCCGCACGCCCTCGGCACGAGCCCGCTCGCGGAAGGAGTTGTACGCCTTCTGGTGGTTCATCACCGGCCCGCTGTTGCGCACGACGACCAGATCGAACGCGTCCATGAGCGTCTCGGCGTCCCGCGGATGGCACAGCGCGAGGGTGACGTCTTCGCGCAGCCGCGCCGTCAACCGGATGTCCTCGTCGCAGTACCGCCGCCCCCGCGCCTGATACGCCAGGTCCGTCACGTACAGCACCTGTCCCATGTCCCGTCCTTTCGCCGTGCCCGGACATCGGGCCCGGATCGCCGGCCGGGTTGTCGGACGCACGAGGAGAACTGTAGGCCGAAAACAAAGGACCACGACGGGAGCGCCTCGGCGCCGCAACGCTGGAGCGCCGGAAACCGTACGGCTGTACAAGGAGAGCCCGCATGCCCACCGCAGCTGACAGCCACCAGGTGATCCAGATCCGCGGCGCCCGCGAGAACAACCTGGCGAACGTATTGCTCGACCTGCCCAAGCGCAGGCTGACGGTCTTCACCGGAGTCTCCGGTTCCGGCAAGTCCTCGCTCGTCTTCGGCACCATCGCCGCCGAGTCCCAGCGCCTGATCAACGAGACGTACACCGCCTTCATCCAGTCGTTCATGCCGAGCCTCGGCCGACCCGACGTGGACGGACTGCACAACCTCAGCGCGGCGATCGTCGTCGACCAGGAGCGGATGGGTGCCAACTCCCGCTCCACGGTCGGCACCGCCACCGACGCGTACACGATGTTCCGGATCATCTTCAGCCGTCTCGGCACCCCGCACATCGGGACGTCGAGCGCCTTCAGCTTCAACAGCCCGGAAGGCATGTGCCCGCGGTGCGAAGGGCTGGGCCAGATGTCGGACATCGATGTCGATCAGCTGGACGCGGAGCGCGGCGACGAGCCGATCCGGGTGGCCATCGTCTACGGGGCCGGCCACGTCCCGGCGATCGTGTCGGGGTTGGGGGACCGTTACGGGTACCGGCCGCGCGAAGCGGAATGGCTTACCGTCCTTGTCCCGGCGTAGACCGCCGGGCGAAACTGGTTCTGCGCGGCCCGGCAGACGGCGGCATGACGGCAAAGCCGAATGTGCACGGACCAGACTCAGGTGCCGCAATGCCGCCCTGTGCCGGTGGCCGTAGCCTGGTGATCCCAGAGGCGTGGAAGTGCACGATGCCCCGGCCGGTGTGGAGCGGCGCGATTTCGTTTGGCCTGGTCACTTCTCTGAACTTGCTCTTGTTGGGTGTCTCGGACTTGAGGCGTCTTAAATTCGCTGATGGATCAGACGGCAGCGTGGGCCGAGGTGATCGCAGAGCTCGAGGATGAAGGCGTCGCTGAGCGCCGGCCAATTGTTGAAGCGCACAGCGAGGTTGGCAACGTGGATGGCCCATGGGCCGGTCCAGTCGCCCAGGAGCGCGGCGGTGGCGCAGTTCTCGCAGGTCACGAAGGATTCGCCCTGGTCAAGCCAGGGCTTGATCAGCGTGATGTGAGCGTCTTCCTCGAGCAGGGTGGTGCAGTTCGGGCAGGCAGGCGGGGTGTAGTTGCCGCCAGGGTCGTGGATCTGACGTTGGTCGAGGATGTCGATGCCGTCGCCGATGAGGCCGGTCTGTTGGCGGAAGTCGCGAACCGCTGCTGCGGCGGCGGGACCGGGGTGGTACTGACTTGGCCGCCAGAGCGGGTCAGGCTGATCGTTGGGTTGAATGATCTGCTGCTCGAGAAGCCAGGTGGCGGCGGCCGCCGCCCGCGCGGGGGCCTCCTGGGCCGAGACGTTCAGCTCCGCGACGATGATCGCACTGTCGCTCATGGCCGTGATCGTATCGTTGGGATTCCGAGGTCGGTCGTTCCGTGAGGCTGCGACAGACGGTTCATCTGCGCGAGTTTGCCCTGGGCACCGGCGAGGCTGACGTGGAGGCCTTCGACTTCGCCGAGCCGGACCTGGCCATGGCGACACGAACTCACCACCGCATTCCACCGCCTCGCCTCCCTGCCCCGCGAGGCCGGCTGACCAGCAGGCCCCTGCCCGCCCACGACCCGAAGGACTTCGGAGAACCCGGCCATAGCGCCGGACCTCGGCATGCCAAGCAGGCGAAATCGACCAGGCCCGCCATCAAGTTGACCGTGAACCACATCTCACCAGCCCCAACCGAAACGGCGAGGCTACGAGGAGTATCTACTGGCCGCCGTCATCCTTGGCTCGTCTCCGTGCCGGCTTGTGCACATGGTGGCGTTCTGCGGTCACTCGATGGTCGTTGCTCTCTGGTTGGGTGGTCTCGCCATGTGCGCAGCTTCTTCGGATTCCGCTGGCCGAAAGGCGCGGCCTCCCCGGGGAGGTGTCCCCGGGGAGGCGTCCGCGGGGCTGCGCGCCGAGTTCAGCACGTGGGGCGGGGCCTACGCACGCGCAAGGGACGACCTGGATCAACTGGGCCGAGTTGGCCGCCGCCGCATGTGACGCCCGGTGCGGCCGCTTGCTGTGCTCTTGTACCAGGGCCGTCGCTGGCTGCCAAGCCCCGAGACGTCGGGGTGTGACGGACCCGGCGCGGCAGTGTTTACTCGAAATATGGGACACCCGGAGCAGGGGCCAAGGCACGTCGTCCGGAAAGGCCCGGGCTGTGCGGTTCGCGGGACGAGTTCCGTGAGGTGACGGGTCGTCCCACGCCCGATCACTCTTTCACCGAGGAGAATTCTCATGACGCGCACCTCTCGGAAACGACGTCTTACGATGCTTGCCCTTTCAACCGCACTGGCCACAGGTGGCGCACTGCTGCCTACCAGCGCATTTGCCGTGCCTCCGCCGCCACCCGACAGCGTAGCGATGGCGGTGGAGCGGGACGGCAGCACCGACTGGAAGGAAAGGAGTGACGAGAAAGGTTAAAGAAGTCAAAGGATGTGCGCCGCAGCCGCAGCGGCATGTGTGGCAGCGTAGCTCAGTCAGGCAGCCGCTCCTTCATCCGCTGCATCGCATCGGCCGCAAGGCGGGGGAGTTCTGCCTTGTTTTCGGCTGGTCCCGCGACAGCGGCATATAGGACGACTTCGCCCTTCCGGGCTGTCAGGGCGATATAGGAGTAGTTCGCCTTCTTTCCCACTGCGTCGCGGGTCGTCTTGCCCTCCTCGGAAATCACATCATCCAAGCCGGAGACCGGTGGAGCCGGACCCTCGCGGACATCCTCATAGCGGGATTTGGCGATCCGTTGCACAGGGCATCGATGGATCGTGTCTTCGATATCGTCCATGTACGCCTCAGCCGGTGGCCGCGTTCTTGAACGCGCGCGCGTCGGAGATCGCAAGCAGGGTGTCTACGTCACGCTGGGCGGCGCGTTGCAGGGCTACAAGTGTGCCGGGGCGGCTGCCCCGTTCGGTCAGCTCGCAGTCCTTCCGTGCCAACAGTTCTCCCGTGTCGTACTTGTCACCGAGATCGGCAAAGCCAGGGCCCCAGTCAGCGGCTGTCGCAGCTGCACCTGTCACGAGCTGGTGCGCTTCTGCGGGCGACCTGCTCGGAGTACCACCGTTGCTGAGCAGCAGCCCCAGCACGAGCCCTGTCACGACTACCACGCTGGCGATGGCCAAGGTCAGGAATCGCTGCGAGCGCCACCTCGACCTGCGCTGCCTGATGTCAGGAGGGCCGGGGACACCTCCCGGCGGAGGTGTGACGGACAGCGGACCGCTCGGCGGTCCGCCCGGCGGTTGGGAACTCATATATTTCCCCTACCCGCCAGGGGCAAAGGGGCAACAGAGCTTCGCCTACCGGACGAGTGACAATAAGTGAGGGGCCGCGCCGGTCCTACGAATCACGTACCCGGAAGCACCCCCAGCATGACCCAACACGCGCTTGACGAAGGCCATAGAGGCACTCCCCGAGCCCGGACGGTGCGCTTACCTACCTGTTTACCGCGTCAGAAGTTCATCTTTGAATAGGGTGCGATGTGCCAGGGTGCTTCCACTTGAACACCGATTGTCATGCGGCAATGGCCGGCGTAGTTGATCTTTGCTCGGAGGTGACGGGGCGCGAGGTAGCCGATCGGAGAGTGCCTGCGCGCCTGCAGAAGATCCTGATCGGTGAGATTCATGCGTTGCGCTCCGTCGCCCTCAGGTCACTGAGCTTTCCCTTCATGCCCGGCGTGACTGGCCGCCGCGCGTGGGTACAGGAGGGAGCGAACCTTCATTAATCAGGCGCAGAGGCCCCGCCAGTCACTGGCGGGGCCTCTGTCGTGGGTGCCGCTAGTAGCTGGCTTCCGTGCGGCTTATTGAGGTGCTCGCGTACCGAGGCGAGCACCTCAAGCTGTTGTGGACCGCTGAGGTGCTGGAGGTTGGCCGCGAGCCTTGCGACCTCCAATTTGATTCTCTTCGCGGCCCGCTCCTGATAGGGGCGGCCAAGTGCATTACCTCTTTCTGCGCTTCTGCGCTTCTGCGATGTGGCGCAGCACGCCCTCCTCCGTGTATGCCGGCAGGATCGGCTTCACTGCGGCCTGGACGGCCGACCGATGAATTGCTGCGCAAGGCCCTGCGGAACTGGGCCTTTGTCCTCCCCGGCCCGGACGAGCGGGAGCTGCCCGCAGAGATCGGCAACGCCCTCCACTGGGGCATCGCGGCCCTTGTCCGACCTGGCCGACCCGGTGATCGGGCGTGCCGTGCTCGACTCGCTCAAGCGCAAGTTGGACGGCACCGCGGCTGCTGCGGAGACCGTACGGCGGAAGCGACGCACCCTCGTCAACGCCGTTCACTACGCGGTCGACCTGGGGGAGTTCAAGGAGAATCCCCTCACAGCCGTGCGCTGGCAGAAGCCGAAGGTGGCCAGCGAGGTGGACCCCAGGGTCGTGGCCAACCCTGAGCAGGCCCGGTCTCTGCTCACCGCGGTCTCGTATATCGGCGGCTACCGGAGGGCCCGCGGTCGGGGCCTCGTGGGTCTGTTCGCAGGGATGTACTTCGGGGGCTTCCGGCCTGCCGAGGTGGTGGGTCTGGCTGAGCCGGACCTGAAGCTTCCCGCCTCCGGCTGGGGCTCTGCGCTCCTTCATCGGACGCGCCCGAGCGTGGGCAAGCAGTGGACGGACTCCGGCGAGAGCCACGACGACCGCGGGCTGAAGAACCGCCCGAACGAGGATGTCCGTCGGGTGCCCATTCCTCACCAGCTCGTGAGCATCTTCCGCGAGCACATCGACACCTTCGGGACCGCCGACGACGGCCGCCTGTTCTTCAGCGAGAACGGGGGAGTGGTCTCGTCCTCGACCTACTACCGGACCTGGCAGGAAGCCCGCACGCTGGCGCTCCCGCCGGCCGTGGTCGCCTCGCCGCTCGCCCGGCGCCCGTATGACCTGCGGCACTCTGCGCTCTCCACGTGGCTCAACGCCGGGGTGGACGCGACCGAGGTAGCCGAGCGCGGGCAACAGTGTTGAGGTCCTGCTCAGCCGGTACGCGAAGTGGCTCGACGGCAGGCAGGAAGTGGCAAATCGGCGGATCGAAGAACTATTGCGAGAGTACGAGTGGTCCGTGTTGCGCAGCGGTGTCTACCAGAGCCAGCGGCTGAGGAACTCCGCCCAGATGAAGCCGCGGTAGCCCTCGAAAGCGGCTGGGTCGAATTCCTCCAGCTCGGCAGCAAGCTTGTTGAGTTCAGCTAGGACGGCTTCCTCCTCGTGCCAATCCGGATCAAGGAGGAGATCACAGGTGTCGACGCGCAGGCCGTAGTGGTGCAGACATTGCACCCACAAGGTGATCGAGGAGTTGGCGAACCAGGTATCGCCGTCCGGCATGACGTAATAGACGACGCCGGTACCTGGCTCTGCACCGAAGGACGACGTCATGGTCCCTTCCCGCAAGGGGCTCCGCTGCTCGGCCAGCAGATAGAGCAGCTTGCCGTCGCCGGTTCTTAGAGTCGGCTCTGCTTCGGGCTGGAAGCAGACGTGAGAGATCAAGACGTGGTCAACGATCGGCACGCCGACGCTGACGAGGATGGTCTTGTCCTGCTCCGGTAGGTGCCAGCGTGAGACGGTCCTGACGTCTGCCCGCTCGACGTTCCCCTCACCGGCCCAGTCGACCAGATCCTCATGAAGCAGATCCTCGTAGAACAGCGACACGAAGCGCCCCCAACCATCCATTGAGTGGCGGCACCCTACCGCCTGGACCCGTCCGATGGCCTTCGTCGTTCCGGGGACTGACCTGCGTCGACGCAGCAAGATCCTGTTCCGCGCAGGGCTCGCCGGAGACCACCGCCGCGACATCCCCGCCACCGTGCGCGACCACCCTCGCGTCTTCGCCACCCTGACCGCCCCGTCCTTCGGCCCGGTCCACAACCGCCCTGACCACGGCGCCTGTCGGTGCGGCACCCGCCACACTGCTGACGATCCCGCCCTCGGCACGGCCCTGGACTCGGCCACGTACGACTACGCGGGCGCCGTCCTCTTCAACAACCACGCCGGACAGCTGTGGATGAGGTTCACCACCCGCCTCCGCCGCGAGATCGCTGCCCGCGCCGGACTCACCCGCCGTGAACTTCCAGACCACGCCAGCCTGTCGTACGGCAAGGTCGCCGAGTTCCAAAAGCGAGGCGCCGTGCACTTCCACGCCGTCATCCGCATCGACGGCCCGACGGACCGGACACCCCGCCCCCGGCCTGGGCAACGGTCGAACTCCTCACCGACGCGATCCGCGCCGCCGTAGCGCACTCCTACACCTCGGTCTCGGTGCCGGCCGCTGGCGACCAGCACGCCCGCACCTTCCGCTGGGGCACCCAGCTCGACGTCCGCCCCGTGAAGGCCTTCGGCGACGGCTCCGACATCACCGAACAGGCCGTCGCCGCCTACGTCGCCAAATACGCCACCAAAGCCGCCGAGACCACCGGCACCCTCGACCGCCGCATCGGCGAACTCTCCGAACTCGACCGCCACGGCGTCCCCGACCACGCACGCCGCCGCATCGAAGCCTGCAAGCTACTCGACCCCCTGTACCCCGACCGCCGCATGTGGGCCTGGGCCCACATGCTCGGCTTTTGCGGCCACTTCCCCACCAAGTCCCGCCAGTACTCCACCATCCTCGGGGTCGCACTGGCCTTCCTGGCCGCCGGCACAGCCTCGGCACAGCCCCGGCCCGGCCCGCCGGCCCGAACCGCCCTGCCCGCAGCCGCGAGCCGATACACCTGACCATCCCGGAGATCCGCTACTTGCTCGCAGCCTCGTTCACCCCACTGACGTCCCCCACCAGGCTGCTGAACTGGTCAAACTGGCGCACGCACCCCGCACATAGATCACGAAGGCGCACTGGAGTATTAGGTTCGCCGTGTTGCAGACGTTGCAGAGACGATCGCTCCTGGGATGCCTCGTGGCCTGCCATTAGGTCCCGGCCCACCATGCCTCGACACACCGTCAGACGTCCGCCCAACCGGCAACGTGACAACGCCCTCCGAGGCGATGCTCACCCTTGCCAGAGGAACTCGTGCGCCATCGCGATCATGGCACGTGCCGCAGCACCGGGCGTGCGCTCGGACGGAGCGGCCAGGGAAAACTGCCATTCCAGGTCGGCGTCGTCGACGGTCAGCGTGGCGACGTCCTGTCCCTTGCCGAGGGCGACCCGTGGCAGCAGCGCCACGCCCAGGCCGTTTCGGACGTAGGCCACGCCGGTAGTGAGGTCGGTGATCTCGATGGTGACGCGATGGGGGACGGAGGCAGCGGCGAAGGCCCGGTCGGCAACGGTCCGGTTGCTGTAGCCCGCGGGGAAGTCGACGAAGTCCAGGCCGGCCAGTTCGGTGATCGACACGGTGCGGCGTTTCGCGAGCGGATGGGCGGCCGGCACGACGAGGTCGAGCACCGAGGTGGCGAGGGCGGTCAGCGTGATGCCTGTCGGGCGCGGTCCGGGCCCCGAAACGAAGGCGAGGTCGAGCCGCCGTTCGAGGAGGGCTTCGACCAGGCCCTGGGAGCCGGAGGGGGCGGCGCTGGTCTGCAGGAACACGCCGGGATGACGCCGGTGGAATTCACCGAGGAACACGGGAAGGTCGATGAGCCCAACCGTGGTTATCGCGCCCAGCCGCAGTGTGCCGCGCAGTCCGCCGCGGACCTCGCCCACCGCGTCTGCGGCCTCCCGGGCGGCGTCGAGAGCGGCATGGGCGCGCGGTAGCAGGGCAGCACCGGCATCGGTGAGCAGCACGCGTTTGGGGGTGCGTTCCAGCAGCGGCGTGCGGAGTTCTCGCTCGAGGTTCTTGATTGTGGTGGAGACCGCGGACTGGACGACGTGCAGTCGTGCGGCGGCACGGGTGAAGTTCGCTTCCTCGGCGACGGCGACGAAGTACTCGAGCTGGCGCAGTTCCACCCTCCGAGTATCCCTCAGCGAGCCCCCAAGGTATCTCTCAACGAGATGGCGGCAGTCTCTGACTTTCGTTGGACCGCGCCTGTTGCGTCCAGCCATTCTGTTGGAAGTTCAACCGATACAGGAGGCTGAAAGATGACCTACAAGACGCCACCGACATATCTGGGCAGCGGCGACCCGGCGCGGCAGCGCAAGGACTACTACCCCCCTTGGCTGGACAATCTTGCCGACGATGTGACGCTGGAGGCCGGGGTCTTCAACGGGACCATCCACGGAGCCAAGGACGTTTTCGCGATACTGTCCTACGCGCGCACTCTGTACGAATTCCAGGACTTCATCTACATCGGTAAGTACGGAGAGAATGGCTTCGTCGAGGACTACGCAGCGACGGTGGACGGTAGGCCGATCGCGAACATCGCTGTCGTCTATAAGAACGAAGAGGGGAAGACACAACATCTTGTGATGAACCACCGTCCGCTGCCGATGCTCCAGTACTTCTCCCGGAAGCTGGGCGAGCACTTCGCTGGGACAGAGTACGCGAAGTACTGTGCCGACCCGTCGGCGGGTACCGACCCGTCGGATGCCGACCGCGGCTGAACGGAGTCCAACTCATTTCTGCTGCGATCTGGAGGAAACGTGTCGCGCAATCAGGCAATCGTGGACGCTTGCTGGCGAGCATATTCCGGATTCGAGGAGAACGATTCCTCGGACCTGGTGGCCCTAATGTCGCCCGAGGTGACTTTCAACTTCCCCACCTCCCTGCCTTATGGCGGGACATTCCATGGGCCTGAAGGGTTTCTCGCCTTCTACCGGGATATCTACGATCACTACTACGAGACCTTCAACTACGACGCGCACACGGTGCTCGATGCCGGGTCGCACGTGGTCGTTCCCGTCAGGGCTAGGGCGAAGGCGAAGACTGGCCGCACCATGGAGAACGAACACTGTCTGCTGTTCACCGTGAACGACGGACTGATCGTCGAGGCCCGACTGTACGCGGACACCGCCAAGGGGCGTGACTCGATCGACGGCCTCCAGGTGTACCCGGCGGCCTCCTGAGCCCTGAACCGGCGCAGCGGGCATTCGCGCCACGCGGCATTGTCCGCCGCCGGGAATCTTTCCCGGGCCGGGCGTAGCGATCCCGAAATGACAGATTCATAATCTGAATTTCGAGTAGTGCCCTGCGGCGAGCGGTCCTGATCACGGACCTCAGCAGGTCGCACGAACCCAGCTCGCTCACATGATCATGCTGGGCGAGTCGGTAAAGGCCCAGAGGGGGCCTGACGCCGATGACGCACTGCGCACGGGCCTGCTCCGTCGAGAAAGAAAGGTCCGGAGCCTGGGCGCCGACGAGGATGCCGCCACCGGCATTGTTCCTGTCCAGAACGCCCGCCGAGTTCGTCGGGCGCTGAGAGACGAAAGGTCACTCATGCCACAATCGATGCGCGCGCTCGTAGCCGGAAGGGTCGGCGAGCCTACCGATGTCCTGCGGCTGGAATCCCGGCCTGTTCCCACGCCAGAAGCCGGTCAGGCGTTGATCCGCGTGAAGGCGACTCCGATTCACGCCAGTGATCTGCACGTGCTGCGTGGCCGCTACGGTTTCTCCCCCGAGTTTCCCACTGTCGGTGGTCACATGGAATGCGTGGGCCGTATCGAGGCCCTGGGCCCGGATACCGAGGGACTGAAGATCGGCGAGCGCGTGGTGGCCGTTGCTGTCCCGGCGATACCCGGGCCGCATGTGGCCGGCACTTGGCAGGAATACCTTGTTGCCGATACACGAAGGCTCCTGCCGGTCCCCGATCATCTGAGCGACTCCGACGCCTGTCAGCTCGCCGTCAACCCGTTGACCGCGCTGCTACTGGTGACTCGCGAACTCGACGTACGGCCGGGTGAATGGTTGTTGCAGACGGCTGCGGGCTCCACCGTCGGCCGGCTCGTCATTCAGCTGGCCAGGCATCTGGGTATTCGCACGATCAATGTCGTGCGGCGGCGCGATGCCGTCGAGGAGATCAAGGCGCTTGGTGGTGACGAGGTCATTTGCACCGAGGACGAGGACCTGTTGCAGCGTGTGGCCGAGATTGCAGGACCGGCCGGCGTGCGCAAGGCCATCGACTGTGTCGCGGGCCAGGTGGGTGCCCAGGTATCCCAGGCATTGGCTCCGGGAGGAGAGGTCGTGGTCTACGGCGCGCTCTCCACCCATCGGCAGACTGACCCGGCAGCGCTGACGATCCCGCTGCAGGCACGCTCGGTCATCTACGAGACCAAAGCAGTCCGTGGCTTCTGGCTGAACCGCTGGTTCGGCACTGCCTCGCCTGCGGATGCGCTGCGCGCGCTGTCCGAGGTTCGCAGTCTCGTCGCTGATGAAGTGCTGAGCATCCCCCAGGGCCAGCCGTTCCCACTCGAACGCTTCACAGAAGCCATCGCGCTCGCCGAAACACCCGCACGTGGCGCCAAGCCATTTTTCGTCTTCGAAGACGGCCGGGACGAGGACGACAGGTAGGACGCGGCCCGGCCGGTGCGGCTGCGGCGGGGCAAGGCCGACGACGCCCGCGGCGCCGCCCAGCTCGGGCAGACCGCACCGCTCGGTCCGCCGGACAGGTGCATCAGGCCGGCGTCCGCGATCAGGTTCGGCTCGTCGAACGCGTTATTTCGTTTGACTCGTCAGGGCCGCTCCCAGCAGGAGCCGGCCCCTTGCTGGGAAGGCTGGAAGATGGCTGACAAGACGAAACCGATGTATCTGGGCAGCGGCGACCCGGCGCGGCAGCGCACGGACTATTACCCCCCTTGGCTGGACAACCTTGCCGACGATGTGACGATGGAGGGCTCGGTACTGAACGGGGTCGTGCGGGGGGCGGAGGACGTTCGCACGGTGCTGTCCTATGCGCGCACTCTGTACGAGTACCAGGACTTCATCTACATCGGCGGGTACGGAGAGAACGACTTTGTCGAGGACTACACGTCGACGGTGGGCGGTGAGCCGATTGCAAACATCGCTGTCGTCTACAGGAACGCAGAGGGACTGACGCAACATCTCGTGGTGAACCACCGTCCGCTGTCGTCGGTCCTGCTCTTCTCTCGGCTGTTGGGCGAGCACTTTGCTGGGACGCGGTACGCCCAGTACTTCGCTGCCCCGTCGGTCGCTGCAGACCGCGGCTGAAGGAGCTTTCATGCCCACGACATGACGGGGCCTCATGGTCACCGGAACCGGTGACGTCCTCCGGGACACCGTTGATGGCGCACGTCTCGGAGCGGTCGGGCGCGGCATGACGCCACGCCGGCCGGGTTCAGGCAGGGCTCCGATGACCTGGGCCGATGCACCAAGATCCTGTCCACGCATACTCCACAGACGGCGTCATAGGGCCGCTCAGGGCCGCATACGGCTGCACAAACACGAAGACCCGGCCTCAGCGTTTCCGCTGGTGACGGGTCTTTGGCACCTCAAACAGGGTGCCCCCGGCAGGATTCGAACCTGCGCACACGGCTCCGGAGGGCACGCCGCCCGCAGCGCATTCAGCACCCCTGAGCTGCACGAACGAACATCCAGGGGTTTGGAAGCGCCGGACTTACTCGCTGCTCACTCGGACAGCTCCTGAACGTACGCGGTGCTCCGTGAAGTGGGCCGTGGTGGTCGCGCGGTGAGACGGTCTGCCGTGTCAGCCCCTGGAGGGACTGGAGGTGCCTCCGACGCCTGCGAGCCACGCGGTTCGGCTTCGCCGATCGGCTGCACCCCCGCGGTGTTGCAGCCATCTGTGACCGGAGAGCCCGGACAGTCGTAGTGATGGTCACTTCTCTGAACGGTCAACCTTTTGCACGCCCTGGGTCGCGTGGTGGACACCACCGACCGCACGCTCACCGTGACCGAGACACTGAAGATCATCAGGGATGAGATCCCCACTCTCCAGGAGCTGAACGAGGACCACATCCGAGGGGTCGTCCAAAACACTCGCCACGACCAGCGGACAATCCAGCGCACCACACCGGGACACTTCGAAGGTGACATCCTGCACTTCCCCGCAACGGAGAGCGGGTTCCCCCCAGGGGCAGTCCTCGAGCGGTGGAGGCCGGCTTCACCGGGCGCCTGCAGGCCCATCCCGTCGCCTCCACTCATATCGGTATGGCCCAGCCCCGGCCCCTGAGCCAGGTGGGGGCAGTGCTGGCCGCCGTCTTGGCGCGACGTTCGCGGTGACGCGCGGGCCCACGCGCGAGATCGCGCGTGGGCCCCGATCAGACGCCTTGTACCAGGCCGTGCTGTTCCTCCCCTCTACCGATCCTGTGCGACTCTGTCGCCCGATCCTGGAAGGACACGAGCCGATCACCGCGTCCTGCGTCTTTGTGCGTTCCCGCTTGCGGCGGGGCGCCGGTTTCTGCAGTCGACGGAATCGGACGACAGAGTCTTGCGGGTGCCGATACATCATCCAGCCTGGTCAGGCGGCATGTTGCTACTCGTGCAGGGTTCCGCCGAGTCGGTCTCGTCGGCGGACCTCCAGGTGTCTGATCTTCCCTGGTGCGTTGATCGTGTGCGGGAGTGGTCGGAGCGGAGAGGCTTGGCCCGGTCCACGACGAATAGGACAACGTCAACCGGGCGCTCGGGATCGTCGACATCGTCGGGAACGTCGCGATGTTCGTCCCCGTGGGATGGCTGCTGCGCGTGGTGCTGCCGCAGGCGGGGGCGGTGGTCGCGGCGGGTGCGGGCCTGTTGCTGCTCATCGGGCTCGGCCAGTTGCTGTTGAGCCGCGCCGCCGACGTCACCGACGTCATGCTCACCTCGTGCGGGTGGGCCCTGGGCGCCGGGCTCACCCGGCTTCGTACGCGGGCCTCGTAGCCGGGCCCAAAAGCCCGGCTTTCGACGCCCAGAAACCCGGCTTTCTGCTGGTGGGTGACCGGCAGTGGAAGGGTCGGTGAACTGGGTCATCTCTAGTTGCCGGGTGTGGTGCGAGCACTGCAGGGTTGGGGCCGACCGCCGTTCCCCTCACCACGGAAGTGCTCGACTGTGCGTCTGCTGACGTTTCTCGTCGCCCTTGTTGCCGTTCTCTTCGTCGCCCCTCCGGCGCAGGCACACGTCCGTGAGACCTCGGTCGTGGTCGACCTGCGCAGCCAGGGCGACGGCGTCGCGGCCGTCGTCGACGTGGAGTACGACGTCCTCGCCCGGCTGCTGAGCCTCGACGGTGTCCTGAGCCCGGACGCGGCCGGCGCGGACGGCACGGCCGCCGAGGTGCCGACCGGGGTGCGGCGCAGTTCGCTGGACGCGCACGCGAGCGACGTGGCGGCGTACGTCGGCGAGCGGCTGCGGCTGAGCCGCGGCTCGATCGGGTGCACCGCTGCGGACGGTGCCCGCGTCGAACTCGCCGACTCCGGCGCGGCGCGGGTCGCGCTCGCCTACGACTGCCCGGCGTCAGGGGCGCTCACCGTCCGCAGTGACATCTTCCGCCCCTCCGACGGCGTCATCGACGGCACCACCACGAAGGTGGTCTACGACATCGATGGCAGCCGCGGTTCGACGCTGCTCGACACCGCCCGCACCAGCGTCACGGTGGGGCACACCGATCTGCTCAGTGAGATCCCGCGGTTCGTCAAGCTCGGGGCAGAGCACCTGTACTTCGGGCTCGACCATGTGCTGTTCCTGCTGGCGCTGCTGCTGGGCGCGAAGCGGCTGCGCGACGTCGTCGGGGTCGTCACGGCCTTCACGGTCGCGCACTCGGTGACCCTGGTGCCGGCCGCGATCGGCTGGGTCAGCGTGCCCGGGTGGATCGTCGAGCCGCTCATCGCGCTGTCGATCGCGTTCGTCGCGCTCGACAACCTGCTCTCGACGAGTACGAGGCACCGGCTGCCCGTGGTCTTCGGCTTCGGGCTGCTGCACGGGCTGGGCTTCGCGGGCGCGCTCAGCATCGACGGGCCGCTGTCGGTTTCGATGCTGGCCAACCTGGTCGCCTTCAACGTCGGCATCGAACTCGCCCAGTTGACCATTATCGCGCTCGCCTTCCCGGCGCTGCTGTTCCTGCGCAGGGCCGCGACCACGCCGGTCGCCGCTCGCGCCCTCACGCTCGGCACCGTCGCGGCGACCGTCGTCGTCGCAGGTGCCGGTCTGGTCTGGTTCGTCGAACGTTCCCCGCTCCTGACCTGACACCCACCTCCCCGCACCCTCAAGGATCCCGATGTCCGTGTTCACCTGGACACGCGCGCACATGCGCGCTGTCCTGTACACCACCATGCTGGGGCTCGCCTCCAGTGTGGTGGCGGGCCCGCTTACGCTGTACGCGGCGACCGCCATCGACCCGCCGGAGGCCACCGTCAGCGGCGTCGCGTACGTCGACGCCAACGGCGACGGCCAGCGCAGCTCCGACGAGGCCGGCCTGGCCGGTGTGCGCGTCTCCGACGGCACGGTCACCACCACGACCGCCGCCGACGGCTCCTACTCGCTGACGATCTCCACCGACCGTCGTAAGACGGACATCGTGTGGGCCGGCCAGCCGCGGGGCTACCGGTTCGGCCTGGACCAGTACAAGGAGCCGAGGTTCTGGGCGAACCTCGGCCAGCTCGCCGACGACGCCACGCCGACCGCGGACTTCGCGCTCGTCCGTGACGAACTCTCCGACGGCGACACCTTCTCCTGGGCCAACATCGCCGACCCGCACGTCAACGCACAGCTGCCCGACCAGATACGCGAGATCAACTCCACGGGCACCGACCTGCGGTTCATCGCGGTCAGCGGCGACCTCACCAACGACGCCAGCCAGGGGCAGTTCGACACGTACCGTCGCGGCACCCAGCACTCGGACGTCGGCGTCTGGCCGGCCGTCGGCAACCACGAGTATGCGGGCGGGTCGGCGTACGCGGACAAGATCGACAACTATCGCAAGAACGTCGGTCCGGAGTGGTACTCGTTCAACTACGGCAACCGGCACTTCGTGGTGCTCGAGAACAACGGCTCGGCGCCGTTCGACGAGGAGCTGAACTGGCTCAAGGACGACCTCGCCGCGAGCGTTCCGCTCGACGACGACCCGGCCAACGACATCGAGGTCGTCGTCCTCACCCACCAGCCGATGAACGTCCCGTTCGGCTCGCCGTCGACGTACGACGCCTTCGGTGAGGTGCTCGAGCAGTACAAGGCGCAGCTGATCCTGGTCGGCCACGAGCACTCCAACCACGTCGAGAACAAATCGGCGTTCGCCTCGACCGCCAAGCACATCCAGACCGTGTCGAGCTCCTACACGATCGACAACGCGCCCCGCGGCTTCCGCTACATCCACATGGCGGGTCCGGGCTTCGAGAACCCGTTCCGGATGTACGGCGAGAACGAGCACCTCACCATCGTCAGCCCCGCGCCGGGCTCGAAGGTGCCGGCCGCGAAGTTCCCGGGCATCCAGATCAACGCCTACGACACCGGCGACGAGGTCGTCTCGGCGCGCTACCGGATCGCCGGCGACAAGAACTGGAGGCCGCTGCACCGCAGCGGCGAGTTCACCTGGCAGGGCAACCTGCCCGACAGCCTGCAGACGGCCGGTGAGCACAACGTCGAGGTGAAGGTGACCGACGCGGCGGGCAAGACCTGGACCAAGTCGGCGGACTTCACCCTCACCGACGAGCCGGCGCTCGAGCCGGTCGCCGGCGGTGACTGGGACCAGCACCACGGCAACGAGGGCCACTCCGGTGTCGCGCCGGAGCAGGAGGCCGGCCGCCGCCTGGCCTGGAGCTTCCGCACCGACGGCACCTTCCTCACCGGGTCGCCGGTCATCCACGACGGCGTCGTCTACGCGGGCACCCGCGACGAGAACGGCGACGGCAACAACCGGATCCACGCCGTCCAGCTCAAGAACGGCAAGGAGCTGTGGAACTTGGAGGTGCCGCAGTCGATCCACGGCAGCCTCGCCTACGGTGACGGCCTGATCTTCGCGCCGACCCTCGGCTCGGAGCTCTATGCCGTGGACGCGAAGACCGGCGAGCTGCGCTGGAAGGCCGAGCCCGAGGAGGCGCCGGCCCCGAACAACCAGCGCACCTACGGCTACTACTCGCCGGCCGTCTCCGGACACACGGTGCTCTGGCCCTACCAGACCCGCTTCGGCATCGGCAGCCAGGGCGTCCTCAAGGCGCTCGACACCCGCACCGGCGAGCAGATCTGGGCTTCCCCGATGTCCGGCGCGACCATGAGCGACGGCACGCCCGCCGTCATGGACGGCACCGTGTACGTCGGCAACCAGACCGCCGACCGCGTGCTCGCCTACGACCTGGCCACCGGCGCCCGCAAGTGGACCGGAGCCGAGTCGCTCGGCGGCTGGCAGGACGGCGTGCCGACCGCGGCCGAGGGCAAGGTCTTCATCGGCTCCAACAACGGTATCGCCGCCCGTGACGGCAAGACCGGCGCGACGCTGTGGACCTACCGGAGCCCGCGTTCCTCGCTCGTCTCGAGCGGCTCGACCCCGAGCGCCGCGGCCGTCAAGGACGGCGTCGTCTACATGGGCTTCCCGAGCGGCGCCGTCGTCGCCCTCGACGCCCAGACCGGCAACGTCCTCTGGGAGCGCGTGCTGCCCGGCGACATCTACCACGGTGGCGTGATGTCCAGCCCGGTCGTGGCCGGTGGCACGCTCTTCGTCGGCGCCAACAACGGCAAGTTCTACGCCCTGGCCACCGACACCGGCCAGATCCTGTGGAACCACGAGACCGGCACCTGGGTCGGCGCCGGCCCGGCCGTCAGCGGCAACACCGTCGTTGCGGGCGCCTGGGACGGCAACCTCTACGCCTACGTGCCGGGCGGCGAGTCCGCGCAGCGCTGGGCGACCGTGACCGGTACGGTCAGCGACCCGGAGACGGGCGATCCGATCGCCGGCGCGAAGGTCACCGCCGTCGCCGCCGGTCAGGACCCCGCGGTGACCAGCACCGACGCCCAGGGCAAGTACCGCATCGGCGTGCCGGCTTCGACCTGGACCGTCTCGGCGGCCAAGCGCGGCCTGATCGCCGACGACCGCTCGGCGGCCGGCGTCACGGTCGGCACCACCGGCAACGAGACGGCCGACCTGAAGCTGATCAAGGTGACCCACCCGGTCGCCGGCAAGTCGACGTACGCGCCGGACTACGGCAACGGCAGCACGCGCACCGACGTCGTCACGGGCAGGGAGTACTACTACCTGGCCAACGACAAGGTCCGGGCGTCCGTGACGCCGTACACCGGCGGCAACAACGGCGTCGGCGGTCTGGGCCAGGGCGAGCTGTCGGACGTCATGCTCAACGACGCCAACGGCGCCGAGACCCTCGACTGGGGCGAGATGCTGCTGCGTCCGAGCCTCACGCCGCCCGATTCGTGGGACCGGCCGGGCGACCAGATCGACCTGCCCGACCTCGCGGTCGACGGCGCGGCCGTGGTCGGCAACGGTCAGCACCGGGGGAACGGGGCCATCAAGGCGCAGGTCCGCTACGAGACCCTGCCCGACGCTCCCGTCGTGAAGATGACGGTCAAGCTGACCAACACCGGCACCACGGGCTACCAGGGCTACTTCAACTACATGATCGACCCCGACAGCTCGGTCGACAACGGCCGGATCCCCGGGTTCAGCGGCACCAACCCGGGTCTGAAGACCTCGGGCTGGACCGGGAACTACGTCTACGTCGGTGCTGACACGGCCACCACGAACGGCCAGGCCGCCCACGGTCTCGCCTGGGCACAGGACAGGCCGGCCGCGGTCGGTGCGTACGGCTACATCGAGGGTCTCTACTACGACGCCACGATGGAGCCCGGTGCCACCAAGCAGTTCAGCTTCTACCACCTGACCGACTACGCGACCGCCGGTGGCGACCCCACCCGCAACATCGCGAAGTGGGCCGACGAGATCGACCTGCACGACGAGGCCGTCCCGGACGCCGCTCGCGCGGCCGGCACGATCACCGCGGACGGCGCCGCCGTCTCCGGTGCCAGGGTCGCCCTCGAGCAGGACGGCAAGGTGGTCGCGACCACGAGCACCGACGCCCAGGGCAAGTACCGTGTCAAGGCCCCGGCCGGTCAGTACGACGTCCGGGTGTCCAAGCTGGGCTACCAGACGGCCGCCGACAAGGTCACCGTGCCGGCGGCGGGCAGCGGCGTCGCCGACGTCGCGCTGAGCCCGGTCAAGGTCGAGGCGAGTTACGGCAAGCAGATCGGCTCGGGTCTGGTCGAGGCAGGCCACGGCGACGTCATGCTCGAGAACGACAAGCTCTCGATGGCGATCGCCGATGCCTTCAACGACTCGCAGCTCTCCGGCAGCACTCGCGGCAAGCCGGTCGACATCGCCGTCCGCGGCATGGCCGACCAGTTCGACTGGATCAACCTGCCCTACGTCTCGGCGACCCAGCCGACCGGCGGTAACGCGTGGGACGTCCGGACGGTGGGGGCGACCGACGTCAAGATCGTCCAGGCGACCGGCGACAAGGCCGTCGTCCGGGTATCCGGGCCGGTCAATGGCTTCACGGGTCTGACGGCGACGACGACGTACACGCTGAAGCCGGGCGACAACTTCGCCACGGTCTCGACGGAGCTGAGCAACTCCGGCTCGGCTCCCCTCAGCGTGTGGACCGGTGACGCGATGGACCACGACGCGGCCGGCCAGGCCAGTGTCATCCCGGGCACCGGCATCGTCGCGCCGGGTGCGACGGCGGCGTACACCCCGACCAAGCCGTACATCGGCATGACCGGGACCGACCCGCAGGTGTTCGGTCTCGTCTACGGCACGCCGGCCGGCGCCTTCGACGTCTACGCCGCGGGCAACTGGGTGATGAGCCGATTCAACGTCGACGTGCCGGCGGGCGGTTCCTACACCCTCACCCGCAAGCTCGTCGTCACCCCGGGCACCGACGCGGTGGGCATCCTCGACGAGGTCCCCGCGCCGTAACTCACACCCACCCCACCACACGGGGCCGGCCCGGACTCCTACCGGGCCGGCCCCGTGCGCCGATCCGCCATAACAACGCGGCGGGTCGCGTCAGGTGGACTGCACCACCACGACGGTGCGCGGGCCGACCGTGATCGACTGCCTCGCGGCCGGCGGCGTTCCCCACGCCGAGGGCGGCGTCGGCCGACAGCAGGAAGAACCCGGGCTGGGCCCAGTCGATCGGTCGTGTCCCAGCCGCATGCCGTCAGCCGCCGGTTGCACCTGCCGCGTCGCGCCTCGACCGGCTATGCGGCGAGTGTCGCCAGCGTCTGCTCGGGTGCGGTGAGGATCGAGAAGTGGCCTTGGCCGGGATGGATGTGAAGGCGTGCGCCCGGTATCGCGGCGGCGAAGCGGCGGGCGTGCTGGAGGGGGACGGTGGTGTCGGCGTCCCCGTGGTGGATCGACGTGGGCACCCTGATCGACTCGAGGTCGAAACCCCAGGGTCGGGTCAGCACGCGCAGATCCTGCCCGACTCCCCAGCTGCCGCGGTGGAACGCTCGCAGGTAGTTGGCCAGGAAGGCCGCGCGTGCGTCCGACTGGGCGAGGGCACGCCGGTCGCCGGCGGGCATCTCGCTGGTCGCCAGGCGAAGGAACAGCCCTGGTGCCCGGCGCGCCAGCGTGGCCAGGCGGCCCAGAAACCAGCCACCGAAGGCCGGAGCGTGCCGGGCGATCTGCAAGGACGCGCGCTGCCCGGCTGCCATCCCGCGGGTGGGCCAGGCAGGCGGGCCCAGGGGCGCGATGAGCAGCAGGCTGCGGACGCGGTCAGGCAGCTCGGACGCGCAGGCGGCCGCGAACGCTCCGCCGCCCGAGACGCCGAGCAGCGCCACCGAGCCGACGTCCAACGCGTCCAGGACCAGGGTGGCTTCCGCAGCCCAGTCCACTACCCGCGGCAGGCGACGGGCGTCAGTGTCGCCGATGCCGGGGCGATCCGGGGCGATGAGGCGCAGTCCGAGGGCGTGGGCCGCGCCCGCGAAGCCGTACGCGGCCAGCCGGGAGTCGGCCAACCCGTGGCAGAACAGCACCGCAGGCGCGTCCGGCTCACCCACCACCTCGACCGCGATCACCCCGCCGTCGGCTCGACGCAGTTCCACTCTCATATCGTCTCCCATGACCTTGATCTGAGACGCCATCCGCTTTCCGAACGTGATCGTTTAGTTCGAGTGGGTGGGCATGAACTCCTTTTCGTGGCGGGAGAGATGGGCGTGGTTCGTCCGCT
>NZ_JBSFDW010000020.1:0-166605 GCF_053594115.1 Streptomyces sp. NPDC001970
AACGGACGCTTCCTTCGTACTCACCCTCTCGGGCTTTCCTCCGGGCGCTTCCCTTCGGTGTTTCCAACCTTACCAGATTCATTTTCCGTTCCGTTCCCGGTTCGGATTCTGTTTCCGGTGGCCGTTGGAGGGCCTTTTGTCTTTCGACTGCCTTTCGGCGGATCCGACTTTATCAGAGATTCTGAGCCGGAATTCCCGCCCCTCGGGTGGTCCATCCGAGCGCACGAGTGCGCCCCGGACTTCCCCTCAGGCGGAGCCGTAAACGTACTGGAGCGGGGCGGCCGATGCAAATCGGGGCGCCCCGCTCCAAGATCACTCCACCAGGTGTCAGTTCCGGTGCCAGGACCGGCTGCAGACCTGGTGTCAGACCTCGACCACGACCGGGAGGATCATCGGGCGCCGGCGGTAGCTGTCGGAGACCCACTTGCCGACCGACCGCCGGATGAGTTGCTGCAGCTGGTGGGGCTCGGAGACACCGTCCGCCGCCGACTTGTGGATGGCTTCCTCGATCTTCGGGATCACCGCGTCGAACGCGCCGTCCTCGATGCCGGAGCCCCGCGCGTGGATGTTGGGGCCGCCGACCACCTTGCCGGTCGTGGAGTCGACCACGACGAAGACCGAGATGATGCCCTCGTCGCCCAGAATGCGGCGGTCCTTCAGCGAGGCCTCGGTGACGTCGCCGACCGAGAGGCCGTCGACGTACACGTATCCCGCCTGCACCTTGCCGGTGATCTTGGCCTTGCCGTCGACCAGGTCGACGACCACGCCGTCCTCGGCGATGACGATGCGGTCCTTGGGGACTCCCGTCATCGCGCCGAGCTCGGCGTTGGCCCGGAGGTGGCGCCACTCGCCGTGGACCGGCATGAGGTTCTTCGGCTTGCAGATGTTGTAGAAGTACAGAAGTTCACCGGCCGAGGCGTGGCCCGAGACGTGAACCTTGGCGTTGCCCTTGTGGACGACGTTCGCACCCCAACGGGTGAGTCCGTTGATCACCCGGTAGACGGCGTTCTCGTTACCCGGAATGAGTGACGAGGCCAGGATGACGGTGTCGCCCTGGACGATGCGGATCTGGTGGTCGCGGTTGGCCATGCGGGAAAGGGCCGCCATCGGCTCGCCCTGGGAACCCGTGCAGACCAGCACGACCTCGTGGTCCGGGAGGTCGTCCAGCGACTTGACGTCCACGACCAGGCCGGCAGGGACCTTGAGGTACCCGAGATCACGGGCGATGCCCATGTTCCTGACCATCGAGCGGCCGACGAAGGCGACCCTGCGGCCGTACTCGTGTGCCGCGTCGAGGATCTGCTGGATGCGGTGCACGTGGCTGGCGAAGCTCGCCACGATGATGCGCTTCTGGGCGCCCGCGAAGACGCCGCGCAGCACGTTCGAGATGTCGCGCTCGGCCGGGACGAAGCCGGGGACCTCGGCGTTGGTCGAGTCGACCAGCAGGAGGTCGATGCCCTCCTCGCTCAGGCGCGCGAAGGCGTGCAGGTCCGTGAGGCGGCCGTCCATGGGGAGCTGGTCCATCTTGAAGTCGCCCGTGTGGACGGCCATGCCCGCGGGAGTGCGGATGGCGACGGCCAGGGCATCCGGGATGGAGTGGTTGACCGCGATGAACTCGCAGTCGAAGGGTCCGATGCGCTCGCGATTGCCCTCGCTGACCTCGAGGGTGTACGGGCGGATGCGGTGCTCCTGGAGCTTCGCCTCGATCAGGGCGAGGGTCAGCTTGGAGCCGATCAGCGGGATGTCCGGCTTCAGGCGGAGCAGGTACGGGACACCGCCGATGTGGTCCTCGTGGCCGTGCGTGAGGACGATGCCCTCGATGTCGTCGAGGCGGTCCTTGATCGTGGTGAAGTCCGGCAGGATCAGGTCGACGCCGGGCTGCTCCTCCTCGGGGAACAGGACGCCGCAGTCGACGATCAGGAGCCGGCCGTCGTACTCGAAGACCGTCATGTTTCGGCCGATCTCGCCGAGACCGCCGAGCGGGGTGACGCGCAGGCCACTCTTCGGGAGCTTCGGCGGTGCGCCGAGTTCAGGATGCGGATGACTCAAAAGACTCTCCTCACCACACGCGCCACGTACCGCTTGGGCACGTGGCGCGCATGCATTCGTGCACTTGCTGTTGTCGTTGTTGTGGTGCGTATTCACTTGGTTCGTATTCAGTTGTGAAGTCTGTGGCTACAGCTCTACCCCGCCGGCGGCGAGATCGATCTTGAGCTGTGCAGTCTCGGCCTCGGTGAGCTCGACGAGCGGGAGGCGCAGCGGGCCTGCGGGCAGACCCTGGAGGGCGAGCGCGGCCTTGGTGGTGATCACGCCCTGGGTCCGGAACATGCCCGTGAAGACCGGGAGCAGCTTCTGGTGGATCTCGGTGGCCTTCTGGACGTCGCCCGAGGTGTACGCGTCGACGAGGGCGCGCAGCTCCGGTGTGACGACGTGGCCGACCACGGAGACGAAGCCGATGGCGCCGACCGAGAGGAGCGGAAGGTTCAGCATGTCGTCGCCCGAGTACCAGGCGAGGCCGCTACGGGCGATGGCCCAGCTGGCCCGGCCGAGGTCGCCCTTGGCGTCCTTGTTGGCCACGATCCGCGGATGGTCGGCGAGGCGGACGATGGTCTCGGTGTCGATCGGAACGCCGCTGCGGCCCGGGATGTCGTACAGCATCACCGGGAGGCCCGTCGCGTCGGCGATGGCCGAGAAGTGGCGGTACAGGCCCTCTTGCGGGGGCTTGTTGTAGTACGGCGTCACGGCGAGCAGGCCGTGTGCGCCGGCGCGCTCGGCGGCGCGGGCGAGCTCGATGCTGTGGTGGGTGTCGTTGGTTCCGATTCCGGCGACGACATGGGCACGATCGCCCACGGCGTCGAGGACGGCTCGTACGAGCTGGTCTTTCTCCGCGTCGCTGGTCGTCGGGGACTCGCCGGTGGTGCCGTTGATGATCAGGCCGTCGTTGCCTGCGTCCACCAGGTGGGTGGCGAGCCGCTGCGCGCCGTCGAGGTCGAGTGCGCCGTCCGCCGTGAACGGCGTGACCATGGCGGTGAGGACCCGCCCGAAGGGGGTCTGCGGAGTGGAGATCGGAGCCATGGGTAACACGCTACTCGTTGCTCAGCGCGTAGGGTCCCCTTGGGGGCCGTGACGTATGCCGTGGTCAGTGGAGCCCGGCACTGCCTGCTCGGGGGTTCAAGCAGTGCCGGGTCCGTTTGATCAGCCTAGATGAACTTCTCGAAACGCCGCAATACGGACACCGAGTAAGGCTGACCGTACATCTGTGCTCTACGGGGCCACACGGCCGTTTGCATTGAAGGCGGCATAGGTGAGCGGCATGAGCTTGGCCCAGTGCTCCTCCATCTTCTCGCCCACCATCTCGATCTCCCGCTGCGGGAAGGATGGGACCTTCGCCTGCTCGTGCTGGGTGCGCAGGCCGAGGAAGTGCATCAGCGAGCGCGCATTGCACGTCGCGTACATCGACGAGTAGAGGCCGACGGGGAGGACCGCGCGGGCGACCTCGCGCGCCACACCCGCGGCGAGCATCTCCCGGTACGACTCGTACGACTGGCGGTACGAGTCCGCCATCACGCGGCCGGTGAGCTCCTGCTGGGCCTGGGTGCCCTCGACGAAGACGTACTTCCCGGGGCGGCCCTCCTGCACGAGCTTGCGGGACTCGTCCGGGACGTAGAAGACGGGCTGCAGCTCCCGGTAGCGACCGGACTCCTCGTTGTACGACCAGCCGACGCGGTGGCGCATGAACTCACGGAAGACGAAGATCGGGGCGCTGATGAAGAACGTCATCGAGTTGTGCTCGAAGGGGCTGCCGTGGCGGTCCCGCATCAGATAGTTGATGAGCCCTTTCGAGCGCTCCGGGTCCTTGGAGATCTCCTCCAGGGACTGCTCGCCCGCGGTGGAGACCCTGGCCGCCCACAGCACGTCGGAGTCGCCGGCGGTGTGCTTCACCAGCTCGACGGTGACATCGCTGCGGAAGCCGGGCTTGTAGTCGGCGGGGATCTCGGTCACCGGCGGGGGTCCTTCCAGTTGCGTCGCTCGGGCGGCGCCCACTCTACGGCTCACCGCTGACAACGCAGGGCGGCGCAGCGCCCGACGCCTCCGGTCGCCGGGTCGCGACGGGACCGACGGGGCCTCCTGTGATTCTTCGGTCAATTCACTGGAATCGGGCACCTCCCGGACGTTCTGCGCGTCTGTACCTGTGGCAGCGACCGGACACATGGCGCGCGCATGACTCACCAGGCTCCAGGAGGCCCCATGTCCCTCACCCAGCAATCGCTGGGCGGTACCACCACCCCCGGGCGAGAGGCCGTTCCCTTCGCATTCGTCGCCGAGGCCGATCGCTTCCGCAGCAACGTCACTCCGCCGCCCAGGGAGCGCCCGAGCTGGTCGCAGCTGGCCGGACGTACGCTGATCGGCCTGACCGTCGTGGCCGGGCTGATCGGGTCGCTGCTGCTCGGAATGCCGGCGCTGGAATCACCGAAGGTGCCTTCGCATGCGCAGCAGGCCGAGGCGTCCGACGGCCGCTGACTCCTCCCGAACTGCCCCGACGGACAGGACAGGCGCCCCCATGGGCCCCCTGGGGTGGTCCGTCCGTGGCCGCCTCGGTAGCCTCACCAGGCACAGCCATTCGTGCTTGATGAGTGAGGTTCAGCCGTGCCCCTGCCCTTCCTGACGGCCGACCGCGCCTTCGACGCCCCGGCGGACGACGATGTCGCGCTGCCGTTCGACGACCATGACCGGTGGCGGCGGCCTTACCGCCCGGGTCCCTGGCGGGTGGCGGCCTCGGCGCTGGTACTGCTTCTGGCGGCGTTCGTGCTGATCGCCGCGGTGATCATCGCCTTCGCCGGTGCCGTGCGGGGCGCGGGGCTGTGCTTCGGGCTCGCCTCGCTGATGATCGCGGCGGCACTGCGGCTGCTGCGCATCGGCGCCTGGGTGAGCAGGCGCGGTCTGCGGTGCGTGGGCTTCGTCTCGACCAGCACCGTGGCCTGGGAGCAGATCACGGGGCTGCGCACGGTGCAGCAGCCGGTGCGCTGGCTGGGACTGCCACGGACCGTGCAGGGTCAGGCGCTCGTGCTCGTGCGCGAAGGGCGCGATCCGCTGACGCTGCTCACGGACCACAACGCGGACTTCCTGGCGCGGGTCGAGGCCTTCGACCGTGCGGCGGACACCGTCGAGGCGTGGGGCGCGGAGTACGGCGCGGTCAGGCCCTGACCGGCTTTCCGTCGTGCAGTGCGATCGCGCGCTGCATCGCCTGGCGGGCGCGCGGGGTGTCGCGGGCGTCGTGGTAGGCCACGGCCAGCCGGAACCAGCAGCGCCAGTCGTCGGGTGAGTCCTCGGTCTCCGCGCGGCGCTCGGCGAAGACGGCGTCCGCGGAGTCGCGGTCGATACGGCCGCCCGGGGTGCGGAGCAGCTCGTCGACCGGCAGTCCGCCCTCCGCATCCAGCTCCGCGGCCAGCGCATTGGCCTTGTTGACGAACTGGGTGTTCTTCCAGAGGAACCAGACACCGATCACCGGCAGGATCAGCACCGCGGCACCGAACGCGACGGTGAGCGCGGTGCCCTGCTGGATCAGCATCACGCCCCGGCTGCCGACCAGGACGAAGTAGACGACCAGGACGGCAGCCGTGACGAAGTACGAGATTCTCGCGCGCATGGCAGCCGGTCTCAGCCGAGGTCGAGGAAGTGCTCGAGGCCGAAGGTGAGCCCGGGCGTGGTCACCACGCGGCGCACACCGAGCAGGATGCCCGGCATGAAGCTGCTGTGGTGCAGGGAGTCGTGGCGGATGGTGAGGGTCTCGCCCTCGCCGCCGAGCAGGACCTCCTGGTGGGCCAGCAGACCGCGCAGCCGTACGGCGTGCACCGGCACCCCGTCGACGTCGGCGCCGCGCGCACCGTCCAGGGCAGTGACCGTCGCGTCGGGCTGCGGGGCGCAGCCCGCCTCGGCCCGGGCGGCGGCGATCAGCTGGGCGGTGCGCGTCGCGGTGCCGGAGGGGGCGTCCGCCTTGTTCGGGTGGTGCAGCTCGACGACCTCGACCGACTCGAAGTAGCGCGCGGCCTGGGCGGCGAACTTCATCGTCAGCACGGCGCCGATGGAGAAGTTGGGCGCGATGAGCACGCCCGTCGAAGGGGTGGGGGAAGCGTCGAGCGAGGTGCGCAGATGCGCGAGGCGCTCATCCGTCCAGCCGGTGGTGCCCACGACGGCGTGGATGCCGTGACGTACGCAGAAGTCCAGGTTGCCCATCACCGAGGCGGGTGTGGTCAGTTCGACCGCGACCTGGGCGCCGTTCTCGGCGAGGGTCTCCAGCTTGTCGCCCCGGCCGAGCGCGGCGACGAGTTCCATGTCCTCGGCGGCCTCGACGGCTCGTACCGCCTCGGAGCCGATACGGCCCTGGGCGCCGAGGACGGCCACGCGCAGCTTGCTCATGTTGCGTTCGCTCTCTACGAGACGGATTCGTGCAGGCGGTCCGCCTGCTTGTCCTTCAGCGGGCCGATCACCGACAGCGAGGGGCGCTGTCCCAGTACGTCACGGGCGACCGCCCGTACGTCGTCGGGGGTGACCGCGGCTATGCTCGCCAGCATGTCGTCGACCGACATCTGGGAGCCCCAGCACAGCTCGCTCTTGCCGATACGGTTCATCAGCGCGCCGGTGTCCTCGAGGCCGAGGACGGTCGAGCCGGAGAGCTGGCCGACGGCCCGGTCGATCTCGTCGTCCGGCAGGCCCTCGTTCGCGACCCGGTCGAGTTCCCCGCGGCAGATCTTCAGCACGTCGTGGACCTGGCTGGGCCGGCAGCCGGCGTAGACGCCGAAGAGCCCGCAGTCGGCGAAGCCCGACGTGTACGAGTACACGCTGTAGGCGAGGCCGCGCTTCTCCCGTACCTCCTGGAAGAGGCGGGAGGACATGCCGCCGCCGAGGGCCGTGTTCAGCACACCGAGGGCCCACCGACGGTCATCGGTGCGGGCCAGGCCCGGCATGCCGAGGACCACATGGGCCTGCTCGGTCCTGCGGCCCAGCACCTCGACCCGTCCCGCGGTACTGATGGTCCGCCGGCCGTCGCGCGGGGCAACCGGCGTGGCGTCCGTGCGGGACAGGGCGCCGGCCTTGTCGAAGGCCTTGCGCACCTGGCGTACGACGGTGGCGTGGTCGATGTTGCCTGCGGCCGCGACGACGAGGTGCGTCGGGTCGTAGTGCTTCCTGTAGAAGCGGGCGATCTGCGAGCGGTTCAGCGCGTTGATGGTGTCGACGGTGCCGAGGACCGGCCGACCGAGCGGGGTGTCGCCGAACATGGTGCGCGCGAAGAGGTCGTGGACGACATCGCCCGGGTCGTCCTCGGTCATCGCGATCTCTTCGAGGATGACGCCCCGCTCGGCGTCGACGTCCTCGTCGAGGATCAGCGAGCCGGTGAGCATGTCGCAGACGACGTCGATCGCCAGCGGCAGATCGGTGTCGAGCACCCGCGCGTAGTAGCAGGTGTACTCCTTCGCCGTGAAGGCGTTCATCTCACCGCCGACCGCGTCGACGGCGGAGGAGATGTCGAGGGCGGAGCGCTTGTGCGTGCCCTTGAAGAGGAGGTGCTCCAGGTAGTGCGTGGCGCCGCTGAGCGAGGGGGTCTCGTCGCGGGAGCCGACGTGCGCCCAGATGCCGAAGGTGGCGGAGCGCACGGACGGCAGGGTCTCGGTGACGATGCGCAGGCCCCCGGGGAGGGTGGTCTTGCGGACCGTGCCGATGCCGTGCTCTCCCTGGAGAAGCGTTTGGGTACGGGCGACGGCCCGCGCCTCCGAGGAGGTGCGGGCCGTCGTCCTGGAACTACGGGACGTCACTTGTCGGTGTCGTCCTTCGCCTCGTCGGCAGCGTCCTCGTCCGCGATCACGGGGATGAGGGACAGCTTGCCGCGCTGGTCGATCTCGGCGATCTCGACCTGGACCTTGGCCCCGACGGCGAGCACGTCCTCGACGTTCTCCACACGCTTGCCGCCGGCGAGCTTGCGGATCTGCGAGATGTGCAGCAGGCCGTCCTTGCCGGGGAGCAGGGAGACGAACGCACCGAAGGTCGTCGTCTTCACGACGGTGCCCAGGTAGCGCTCGCCGACCTCCGGCATGGTCGGGTTGGCGATGCCGTTGATCGTGGCGCGGGCGGCCTCGGCGGCCGGGCCGTCGGCGGCACCGATGTAGATGGTGCCGTCGTCCTCGATCGTGATCTCGGCGCCGGTGTCCTCCTGGATCTGGTTGATCATCTTGCCCTTGGGGCCGATGACCTCGCCGATCTTGTCCACGGGGATCTTGACGGTGATGATCCGCGGGGCGTTCGGGGACATCTCGTCCGGGGTGTCGATCGCTTCCATCATCACGTCGAGGATGTGGAGGCGGGCGTCGCGGGCCTGCTTGAGGGCCGCGGCCAGGACGGAGGCCGGGATGCCGTCCAGCTTGGTGTCGAGCTGGAGGGCGGTGACGAACTCCTTCGTACCGGCGACCTTGAAGTCCATGTCACCGAAGGCGTCCTCCGCACCGAGGATGTCGGTGAGGGCGACGTAGTGCGTCTTGCCGTCGATCTCCTGGGAGATCAGACCCATGGCGATACCGGCGACGGGGGCCTTGAGCGGCACACCGGCGTTCAGCAGCGACATGGTGGAGGCGCAGACGGAGCCCATGGACGTCGAGCCGTTGGAGCCGAGGGCCTCGGACACCTGGCGGATCGCGTACGGGAACTCCTCGCGGGTCGGCAGGACCGGCACGATGGCACGCTCGGCGAGGGCGCCGTGGCCGATCTCGCGGCGCTTCGGGGAGCCGACGCGGCCGGTCTCACCGACGGAGTACGGCGGGAAGTTGTAGTTGTGCATGTAGCGCTTGCGGGTCACCGGGGAAAGGGTGTCCAGCTGCTGCTCCATGCGGAGCATGTTGAGGGTGGTGACGCCCAGGATCTGGGTCTCGCCACGCTCGAACAGGGCGGATCCGTGCACACGCGGGATCGCCTCCACCTCGGCGGCGAGCGTACGGATGTCCGTGACGCCACGGCCGTCGATGCGCGTCTTCTCCTTGATGACGCGCTCACGGACCAGGGACTTGGTCAGCGAGCGGTACGCGGCGGAGATCTCCTTCTCGCGGCCCTCGAACTGCGGGAGCAGCTTCTCGGCGGCGAGACCCTTGACGCGGTCCAGCTCGGCCTCGCGGTCCTGCTTGCCGGCGATGGTCAGCGCCTGGGAGAGCTCGTCCTTGACCGCGGCGGTGAGCGCCTCCAGGACGTCGTCCTGGTACTCCAGGAAGACCGGGAACTCGCCGGTCGGCTTGGCGGCCTTGGCCGCGAGGTCCGACTGGGCCTTGCACAGGACCTTGATGAAGGGCTTCGCGGCCTCGAGACCCGCGGCGACGACCTCCTCCGTCGGGGCCTCGGCACCGCCCTTGACGAGCTCGATGGTCTTAACGGTGGCCTCGGCCTCCACCATCATGATCGCGACGTCGCCGTCCTCCAGGACGCGGCCCGCGACCACCATGTCGAAGACGGCGTCCTCGAGCTCGGTGTGGGTCGGGAAGGCCACCCACTGACCGTTGATCAGCGCGACACGGGTGCCGCCGATCGGGCCGGAGAAGGGCAGGCCGGCCAGCTGCGTGGAGCAGGAGGCGGCGTTGATCGCGACCACGTCGTACAGGTGGTCGGGGTTGAGCGCCATGATCGTCTCGACGATCTGGATCTCGTTGCGCAGGCCCTTCTTGAAGGACGGGCGCAGCGGGCGGTCGATCAGGCGACACGTGAGAACCGCGTCCTCGGACGGGCGGCCCTCACGGCGGAAGAACGAGCCGGGGATCTTGCCCGCGGCGTACATCCGCTCCTCGACGTCGACCGTCAGAGGGAAGAAGTCCAGCTGGTCCTTGGGGTTCTTGGATGCGGTGGTGGCCGACAGCACCATGGTGTCGTCGTCCAGGTACGCCACGGCGGAGCCGGCGGCCTGCTTGGCCAGGCGGCCCGTCTCGAAGCGGATGGTGCGGGTGCCGAAGGAGCCGTTGTCGATCACGGCTTCGGCGTAGTGGGTCTCGTTCTCCACCAGCGATATCTCCTCGTCTGCGTCCCCTCGCCCGTGTGGCGTGGGGGACGGTGGCGGAGAAGCGCGCCTTGCGTGCGGGCCGGTCTTCGATCGAAGCACCCGGGTGATGTGTTCCGGGGGCCACTACCGAGGACCGGCGGCGGAGGGGCGCTCCTCCTCTTCGGTATTGCGTTTTCGGATACTGCTTCGGTACTGCGTTATTGCGTTGTGCTGTGTGACCAGATTACTGAGGTTTCCCTCAGGACCGCACGTACAGCAAAGGGAGCGGCCCCCTCGGAGTGGGAACCGCTCCCTTCACGGCGTCTTACTTCGCGCCCGCCGCACCGCGACGGATGCCGAGGCGGTCGACCAGCGCACGGAAGCGCTGGATGTCCTTCTTGGCCAGGTACTGCAGCAGACGGCGGCGCTGGCCGACCAGGATCAGCAGACCACGGCGGGAGTGGTGGTCGTGCTTGTGGGTCTTGAGGTGCTCGGTCAGGTCCGAGATGCGGCGGGAGAGCATGGCGACCTGGACCTCGGGGGAGCCGGTGTCGCCCTCCTTGGTGCCGAACTCGGCCATGATCTGCTTCTTCGTAGCGGCGTCGAGAGACACTCGGTACTCCTCTTCGGTGTTCGATGCGCCTGCGAGTGCCCCTGGTCTTGGTCTCAGGGGAGCTTCCGTTACTCGGAGGCGAAGGCGCGATGGGCGCTGCTCCCAGATGGGTCCGGGGGCGCGTACACAAACGGCCGTCGATAAGCTTACACGCTGTGCTCACCGGTCCGAACCGGCGGCCCGGACCGGGCGTCCTAGCTGGTCAGCGACCTGGCCGCGTCGAAGACGTCCAGGACGGCCAGGCAGAGCGGGACGAGGGAGAGGAGCACCGCGCCCTCGGTGAGGTCGAGCAGCCGGCCCCAGAAGGGTGAGAGGCCCTTCTTCGGAATGACCAGCCCGATGGCGGTGAACAGCGCGGCTCCGGCGGCGACGGCCGCGGTGAGCCAGACCGTACGGATGTCGAGGCCGCCCCGGTCCCCGAAGATCAGCAGGTCCTTGACCAGGCCGGCGGGCGGGTTCAGGGAGAGGCCGAGGACGAGCAGGGCGATCGCGGCGATGCCCGCGACCAGCACGCAGGCGACCTGTGAGGTGTAGCGGAAGAGGCGGGCGCGCAACAGCATGGCCAGGCCCGCGGCCAGGGCCAGGAACTGGCCCCAGACGTTGCCGGCGAAACCGAGGACGGCCGCGGAGCCGACCACGACCGCGGCGCAGCCGCCGACGAGGCCGAGCAGCATCTCGTGGCCGCGGCGGGCCTGCAGTGCGATGCGCTCCGCATCGACGGGCTGGGCCTGCGGCGTCTCGTGCGGGTCGGCGTGGAAGTCGTCGTCGGTCGCGCTGCGTGGCGAGGCGTACCCGATGGGCAGCCGGGCGAAGCGGGCCGAGAGGCCGGGCAGGAAGGCGACCAGGGCGATCGCCGCGGGGGCGCAGACCGCGGCGGTCGCGGTCGCCGACGCCTCGGCGAGGATCGCGGCGAAGGTGGCGAGGGTGCCGACGGTGGCCAGGAAGGTTGCGGCGACGAACGGCGCGTCGCCGCTCGGGGTGAGGACGACCAGGGCGACCGAGGCGACCAGCACCGTCACACAGCCGAGCAGGAACTGCAGCCTGCCGGGTCCGTGGCCGGCCGCGGGGCCGACGATCCCCGAGCCGGCGATGAGCAGCAGCGGGAGCGCTCCGAGGCCGAGGGCGACGGCGGTGGCCCGGTCGGAGTAGACCCGGGCCCGTACGCCGGCGAAGGCGGTCAGCAGCACACCGGCGGCGCCTGCGACGACGCCGGGCAGGCTGTGCATGTCGTGACGGACCGGGTCGGCGAACCAGAGCACGAAGCCCATCAGGACGAGCAGCAGCACTCCGCCGACGAGTCCGGCGCCGCGCAGCAGGTCGTCGCTCCACAGATGGCGGTCGCGGGTGACGGCCGCGGCGACGGCGTCGGATACGTCGTCGAAGACCGCGGGAGGCAGCGACCGGGCGAAAGGGCGGAGGCTGAGCACCTCTCCGTCGAGCACCTGCTGGGCGGCGAGGGTGCGCGCGCCGTCGAGGACGGTGCCGTCACGGCGGACCAGGTGGTACCCGGTGGGAGTTCCGGCGGACTGCGTCTGGCCGGTGAGCCGCAGGATCTCCGGGTAGACGTCGGCGACGGCGATGTCCTCCGGGAGGGCGACGTCGATCCGGCTGTCGGGCGCCACGACAGTGACGCGGCAGAAGCCGGTCGCTGCGGTCGTACTCACGTGTCTGGACCCCCTGAACGGCGATGGCGCACGGGCTGATTCGCGGTTGCGCACGGTGCGCGGACACCCTACCGGGACGTGGTGTCACTGCCTGCAAGTAGGATCACCGTCGCGCGGAGGGAAGTCCGCGAAGCAAAGGCAGTCACGGGGGCGCCGGTGCGGATTCCGGCATCGTCAGGCCTCCGGCTTCCGTCCGTACCGAGGAATTGATGAACCGGTGAGCCAGATCGTCGTCAAACGCCCGCCGCGCTCCCTTCCGCCCGAAGTACCCAGCGAGGAGCTGACGCTGGAGTCCCCGCCGGAGCTGCCGCGGGGTCAGCAGGAGTCCATGCTGATGCAGCTTCTGCCGATGCTCGGCATGGGCTCGTCGGTGGTCTTCTTCTTCATGCCGAACGCCCATCCGTTCATGCGGATCATGGGTGTGCTGATGCTGGTGTCGACGGTCGCGATGGCGATCGCCCAACTCGTCAGATTCCGCAAGGGTACGCAGGGGCAAATTGCCGATGTCCGCCGCGACTACCTCAAATACCTCTCGCAGACGCGGCGTACGGTCCGCAGGACCGCGCGGGCGCAGCGCGATGCGCAGTTGTATCTGCACCCCGCCCCCGAGCAGCTGTGGTCCGTGGTGGCCGAGGGCTCGCGGGTGTGGGAACGGCGGGCCGGCGACAGGGACTTCGGGCAGGTACGCATCGGGCTCGGTGCGCAGCAGCTGTCGACGCCGCTGATCGCGCCCGACACGGCGCCGGTGGACGAGCTGGAGCCGCTGTGCGCGGGGGCCATGCAGCAGTTCCTGGCGGTGCACGGCTCGCTGGACGGACTGCCGATGGCCGTGTCGATGCGGGCGTTCTACCACGTGACGGTGTCCGGTGAGCCGGAGTCGGCGCAGTCGACGGCCCGTGCGCTGGTGTCGCAGCTGGTGACGCTGCACTCCCCCGGGGACCTGCAGGTCGCGGTGGTCGCGGCGCCCGGCGCGGTGGCGCGCTGGGACTGGACGAAGTGGCTGCCGCACGCCCAGGTGCCGGGGCAGGTCGACGGGGCCGGTACGAAGCGGCTGTTCGGCGACGACCTGGGCGAGCTGGAGCAGTTGCTGCGCAGCAGGCTGGACGGGCGGCCGCGGTTCGGCCGGGACAGCCAGCCGGTCCTGGACCAGCCGCACATCGTCGTCGTGCTCGACGGCGGGATGGTGCCGCCGGACTCGCTGTTCGCGGCCGCCGAGGGAGTGCAGGGCGTCACGATCGTCGAGGTCGTCCCGGGTGAGCTGGACGAGCCGCGGGGCGGGCTCTCGATCGTCGTACGGCCCGGCCGGCTGCGGCTGGAGTCGGGCGCCGGCTACGCGTACGAGGGTGTGCCGGACGGGATCTCGCTGCCGGCCGCCGAGGCGCTGGCGCGGCAGCTGGCGCCGCTGCGGATGGGCGGGGGCGACGACGACGAACCACTGCTCGCCAACCTGGACTTCACGGATCTGCTGAACCTGGGCGACGCGGCGTCGGTGGATGTCACGCGCACGTGGCGGCCGCGCTCGACGGCGGAGCGGCTGCGGGTGCCGATCGGTGTCGGCGAGGACGGCCGGCCGGTGATGCTCGACCTCAAGGAGGCCGCGCAGGAGGGCATGGGCCCGCACGGGCTGTGCGTGGGCGCGACCGGCTCCGGCAAGTCGGAGCTGCTGCGCACGCTGGTGCTCGGTCTTGCGGTGACGCACCCGTCCGAGACGCTGAACTTCGTGCTCGCGGACTTCAAGGGCGGTGCGACCTTCGCGGGCATGTCGCAGATGCCGCACGTGGCCGCGGTCATCACCAACCTCGCGGACGACCTGACGCTGGTCGACCGCATGGGCGACGCGATCCGCGGTGAGCTGCAGCGCCGTCAGGAGCTGCTGCGCTCGGCGGGCAACTACGCCAACATCCACGACTACGAGAGGGCGCGCGCGGCCGGTGCCCCGCTGGAGCCACTGGCCTCGCTGGTCCTGGTCATCGACGAGTTCAGCGAGCTGCTGACCGCCAAGCCGGACTTCATCGACATGTTCATCCAGATCGGCCGGATCGGCCGTTCGCTGGGTGTGCATCTGCTGCTCGCCTCGCAGCGCCTGGAGGAGGGCAAGCTGCGCGGACTGGACACGTATCTCTCGTACCGGATCGGTCTGCGGACGTTCTCGGCGGCCGAGTCGCGCACGGCGATCGGTGTGCCCGACGCGTACCACCTGCCGTCGGTGCCGGGCTCGGGCTATCTGAAGTTCGGCACGGACGAGATGACCCGCTTCAAGGCGGCGTACGTGTCCGGTACGTACCGCACGGGCGGGCCGCAGCTCTCCGCCGACCAGCTGCCGATCGAGCGGCGGCCCGCAGTCTTCACCGCGGCGCCGGTGCCGGTCGTGTACGCGGCGCCCGATCCGGCGCATCCCGCAGCCTCGCGCGACAGCGAGGACGACGCGCTCGCGGACACCGTGCTCGATGTGATCGTGCGCCGTCTGGAGGGGCAGGGCGTGCCCGCGCACCAGGTGTGGCTGCCGCCGCTGGACCAGGCACCGCCGCTCGACCAGTTGCTGCCGGGTCTCGCGCAGACGGCGGACCGCGGGCTGACGGCGACCGAGTACACGCGCCCCGGCGGTCTGGTCGTGCCGCTCGGTCTCATCGACAAGCCGTTCGAGCAGCGGCGCGAGGTGCTGTACCGGGACTTCTCGGGGGCGGCGGGCCACATGATGGTGGTCGGCGGTCCGCAGTCCGGCAAGTCGACGATGATGCGCACGCTGATCTCGTCGTTCGCCCTCACCCATACCCCGCACGAAGTGCAGTTCTACGCACTGGACTTCGGCGGTGGCGGTCTCGCCTCGCTCGCGGACCTGCCGCACGTGGGCGGGGTCGCGTCCCGGCTGGACCCGGAGCGGGTGCGGCGTACGGTCGCGGAGGTCGCGGGCGTGCTGAACCGGCGCGAGGAGTTCTTCCGCTCGCACGGCATCGACTCCATCGCCACGTACCGGCGCAAGCGGGCGGCGGGTGACCTGCCCGGCGAGGCCTGGGGAGATGTCTTCCTGGTCATCGACGGCTGGGGCGGCTTCAAGAACGACTACGACATGCTGGAGCCGGTCGTCGCGGACATCGCGGCGCGCGGTCTCGGCTACGGCATCCATGTCGTCATCACCGCCGCGCGCTACATGGAGGTGCGCGCGGCGCTCAAGGACCAGATGCTCGGCCGACTCGAGCTGCGTCTCGGTGACGTCATGGACTCCGAGTTCGACCGCAAGGTCGCGGCGAACGTACCGGCGGGCGTACCGGGCCGTGGCCAGGTGCCGGAGAAGCTGCACTTCATGGGGGCGCTGCCGCGGATCGACGGTTCGAGCAGCTCGGTCGATCTCGCGGACGGCACGGCGGCGTTCGTGCAGGCCGTGAAGGGCAGCTGGTCGGGCGCGGCGGCCCCGGGCGTACGGCTCCTGCCGCGCATGCTCCGCGCGGACCAGCTGCCGAAGGGCTTCGAGCACCCGCAGCACGGCATCGCGATCGGCATCGACGAGACCAACCTCGAGCCGGTGTTCGTCGACTTCGAGTCCGACCCGTTCTTCATGATCTTCGGCGAGAGCGAGTCCGGGAAGACGGGTCTGCTGCGGCTCATCGCCAAGCAGATCTCCGAGCGGTACACCCCGGAGCGGGCCCGGATCGTCGTCGGCGACTACCGGCGCACGATGCTGGAGGCGGTGCCGTCGTCGCATCTGCTGGAGTACGCGCCGATGGCGTCGGCCATGCAGATGCACATGGACGCGATCAACACGGTGATGACGAAGCGCGCCCCGAAGCCCGACATCACTCCCCAGCAGCTGCGCGACCGCAGCTGGTGGAGCGGCCCGCAGCTGTTCGTCCTCATCGACGACTACGAGCTCGTCGCGACCAACGCGGGCAACCCGATGCAGGCGCTCGTGGAGAACCTTCCGTTCGCGCGTGATGTCGGCATCCGCTTCATCGTTGCGCGGAGCGCGGCGGGCGCCTCCCGTGCGCTCTACGAACCCTTCATGCAGCGCATGAAGGAGCTGGGCGCCCAGGGCGTGATCCTCTCCGGCGACCCGGGCGAGGGCGACATCCTGGGCCACGTCCGCGCCCGCCCGATGCCTCCGGGCCGCGGCACGTTCGTGTCGCGCAAGCGGGGGACCCCGCTGGTGCAGCTGGGCTGGCCGGCGGCCCGGTAGGGGCACGGCGGGTGTCGTCGACGTCGCGCGCGGCCTCCACGCCCCCGGCATCGACAACCTGCCGCCTCGGCCCTGTACCTGCGGTGCGTCACCATGACGCTTGCCGGCCTGCCGGCTGACGGAGTTCGTCGGTGCGAAGGCCCGCGGCACGGCGCGGGCAGGGCTGCGCGTGGCGGCGGAGGAGGGGCTGGAGCCGGGCGCCGCACGTTTCCGAGCGGGCGATCCACGCGGACTCGGTCCGGCCCGCACGGGCCCAGGAGTTCGATGGGCGTCGTGGCCATCCGCCGCCCGTACGGCACCGGGCATGTCTTCCATGCGGGGAACACCCCTCACGGTGGAGTGTTCCCGGGCGGCCGGACGGGCAGGCTCGCCACGCTGGAACACGGTACAACGCGCATTTCCCCCATCCTCTACCGATAGATTCGGCGGCGGAATCAGCCATGCTCTCCAAGAACGACGCCGTCGAAGCCGGTCGGGCCTTCCTCGCCGAGGCGTATGCCGACGAGCCATGGGCGATCGTCGTGCAGCCGGAGCTGAGCCAGGAGCACCCGATCGCCCGGCAGGTCCGGTTCGACTCGAAGGAGCATCTCGACGCCGGGGAATTCGGCGAGGCCCCGTTCACGCGTGTGGTGGTGGTGCTGGTGCCGAAGGACGGATCGCCTGTGAACTTCCCGCCCTCGCACATACCGGTGGCCGACCACCTCGATCTGCCCATGCGCGGCGAGTGGCCGCCCAACAAGGCCTGAACCATGAACATCACCCCCCAGCACCTCGCACTCCACTGGCTCAACGCCACCTACCGCGGCCTCGTCGAGCTCGCCGTTCCCCATCCCGTCGCCGAGGACGCAGGCACCTGGCTGTTCGCGTGCCGGACGGTCGAGCAGCCCGGACATCCGCGTACGCCGATGCTGGCGGCGTCCCTCGTCGTGCCCAAGGACGGCGGGGTGCCCTTCCATCCGGCCGCCAACGATCCGTGGGGGGACGCCGCCTCGTATGCGAAGTCGCCGTCACCGCGTGAGGCGGCCACGCAGGCCCGGCGGCTGAACTCCCGTGGGTGTGTGGTCTCCGTCGCCGCCGCGCTGGCCGGGGGGCCGTCCACGCCGCTGCCCTGGCAGCCCGCACACGAGGCGCCGGGCTGGTGGGAGCTACTGCTCAAGCGGCACTTCCCGGAGGCGGAGCAGTTGCGTTGCGCGACGTGGGACCAGGTCATCGCGCAGGCGCGTGAGCCCGGTCCCGGCACGCAGGGTGTCGTCTGGGTGCGCAGGGCGGCCGGAGGTGTCGAGGCGAGCGGGCATCTGCTGTACGCGCACAACAACAACGGGAACGTGGTGTTCCTCGACGGGATGACGGGCGGTCTCGCCCGGCTCGACACGACCGGGGTGACGGAGCTGGTCTTCGCGCGGCTGGGACCCGAGGCGCTCGCGGCACCCGCCGTGGCGCCGGATCCGTACCGGGGAGCGGCGGACGACTTCGGCGCGGCCGTCGAGAAGGCGCAGGACTGGCTGCGGCGCGCGTACCACGAGCCGGTGCGGCTGGTGAATCCGAGTCCCGCCGACGAGATGGAGCGGGGCTGGCTCTTCGCCTGCAACACGGAGGCGTTCCTCAACACCGGCGACTGGCGGCACGGCATGCTCGATGCCGCTCTGGTCGTACCGAAGGCGGCGGTACAGCCCTTCGGCCTGCCGAACGCGTCCCCGTGGGCCTGGCTCGAGGCCTGGAACCGTGGCGGGGAGCCCGGCAACGGCTCGCTCGTCGCGCCGCCCGAGCCCCGGTATGCGGCCTGGCTCGGGCCCACGCTGGGCGAGCTCGGGCAGCCCGTCATCTCGGCCTCCGAGCACGGCGAATGGGGCTCGCTGCTCGACGAGCTGTCGGCCATGCCGGTGGGCGCGCGTGCGCTGATCTGGGCGCGGCGCACGGACCGGAGAAGACGGGAGTCCGTGGGGCTGCTGCTCACCGGCCTCCGGTCGGAGCAGGGCATCGGCGTGGTGGACAGTTCGGCGGCGCCGGTCACCGACCTCGGCGAGGTGGCGGCGGCGCGCTTTCACCTGATCCGGTACCGGTGATCACCGCTCAGGCGCACGGCAGGGCCCAGTAGGGTGAACTGGTAGCTCGCTCGCACGACCGGATTGACCCGAAGGGGCCGCACCCATGACCGACGCAGCTGACAAGGAACGCCAGAAGGAAGAGCTGTACGCGCTCGACATCTCGGACGTCGAGTGGCACGGTGCGCCCGGGACGAGTCCGGACGAGGAGCGGGTGGAGATCGCCTATCTGCCCGGTGGGGCGGTGGCCATGCGGTCGTCGCTCGACCCGGAGACGGTGCTGCGGTACACGGAGGCCGAGTGGCGTGCGTTCGTCCTGGGGGCGCGCGACGGGGAGTTCGACCTGACGTAGGTGTCGTCGTACGCGAAGGGGGTGCCGACCGGCACCCCCCTTCGCTTGCGAGCGAACGCGGCTCGTCAGTGCATCATGCGGAAGCGGGCGGCGTTGCCGCGGTCCGTGTCCTGGTAACCGATGACGGACTCGTCCAGCAGACGGGCGATGGTGGCCAGCTCCTGGTTCATGCCGGCCAGGTCGGTGGCGAGCTGCTTCTGGATGGCCCCGTAGGCCTCCTTGGTCTGACCGTCCCAGGTCTGCGCGACCTGGTTGACGTGCCGGAGGAGGGTCTCGAGCTGCTCGTTCAGGTACGTGGAGGTGGCGCGGACGTCGCCGGCCGCCTGGGTCACTGTGTCGTAATTGACGGCAGTGGTCATTGCTTTGCTCCTTGGTGACGAAGTTCAGGCGAGAGGCGCGGGGCGTCAGATGCTCAGGATGGCGCTCTGTCCACCGTTACCGCCCTCGGCGGCGGTGAAGGAGCGGATACGGCGCTGCTCCTCCTCGTCGAACCCGTCGGCACTCATCTTGATGAGGTTCTCGAGGTTCTCCAGGTCCTGCTGCACACCCCGCAGACGCCGGTTCAGGTTCGCCTGCGTCGCGTCGTACGCCTGCATGGCCGCGCCCTGCCAGCCCGCCTGGATGCGGTCGACCACGCCGTTGAGCGAGGTGATGCGGGCGTTGATCTCGCTCTGGAGCGTCTGGACCTTCCCCGCAAGGGAGACAAGCTCACTAGTGGTTACGTTCAGGTCTTTCGACACCTCGTGCCCCTTCTTCTCCATGTGCAGCGGACGGGAAGCCCTTGATGCCGCCCCCGTGCCAGGTCACTCGCGTGATCCCGTTCGTTCACTCTAGTCACTCGATATGACAGTTCCAACTGCAAAGCCCCGTAAGGAGACTTGGTTCACCGGCCCTGCCTGCGGCGGCTGTCCCGCACCACCGTCGCACTGCCCGCGACCACCGCGACCAGCACCCCGCCGATGCCGAGCGCGTACGTCGCGTACCGCTCGTCGCGCTCCTGCGGGGTCTCCGAGAGCGCGAGATGCGCCGGTTCGGGGGCCGGCGGCTTCGGCGGACCCGGGTCCGGGGCCGGGGCCTCCGGCGGGCCCGCGTCGCCGTCCAGCGCGCGTACGGGATCGACGACGCCCCAGCCGATGAAGTTGTCACGGCCGTTGACGGCGCGCTCGGCCGTCTGCTCGATCTGGGCGACGATCTGGTGCGCCTTCCACTTCGGGTACTTGGCGCGCAGCAGGGCCGCGACCCCGGCGACGTACGGGGCGGAGAAGCTCGTGCCGTTGTCGACGCACTGGCCGCCGCCGGGGACGGTGGAGACGATGTCGACACCGGGCGCCGCGACCCCCACGAACTCACCGGCCTGCGAGAACGCGGCACGTTCGTTGTTGCGGTCGGAGGAGGCGACGGCGAGTACGCCGTCGAAGGCGGCCGGATAGGTGTTCTTGAGCTCTCCGGCCATGCCGTCGTTCCCGGCGGACGCGACGACGACGATGTCCTGCGCGATCGCACGTGCGACCGCCCGGCCGAGGTCCGACTGCGGGCCCAGCGCCTGCGTCGTGTCCTGTGAGATGTTGATGACGTCGGCCCTGTTGGCGATGGCGTGGTCGATCGCGTCCGCCATCGTGTTGGACTTGCCGCTGTTCTTCTCGTCGTTCTGGCGGATCGGGATGATCGTGGCCTCGGGGGCGAGCCCGACGAAGCCGGTGCCCTTGCGGGGGCGGGCGGCGATGATTCCCGCGACCTTGGTGCCGTGGCCGACCTCGTCGACCGTGCCGTCGGTCTTCCCCCGGTCGCTGTCCCGGTCGTCCTTGCCGGGCTTGAGGAAGTCCCTGCCGGCCGAGGCGTCGACGGCGGGCCTGAGCTGCGGGTTGACGTCGTCGACTCCGGTGTCGATGACGGCGACACGGATGCCCTTGCCCTTGGTGTCCTGCCACAGTTCGTCGAGAAGCACCCGCTGGAGCGACCACGGGATGCTCGCGATCTGCTTCTTCATCGGGAAGGTGCACTCGCCGCTGCCGTCGAGGCCGACTGCAGGGCCGGGGCCGGGGCCGGCGGGGGGTTCCGCCGCCTGCGCGGCCGGGGCCACGGACATCAGGCCGGTGAGGGCGGCGGCGGCCAGCAGAGCAGCCGTACGGTACGTCACTGGCGCATCCCTCACGAACCCTGCGGCTGGCGCGCGCTGTTGGTGTCCAGGCGCGGGCCCTTGGACAGGAACTCCGACCAGGTGATCGGTACGAGCGTGGGGACGACCTGCTCGTAGCCGAGGCGGATCTGTGCCTGGCTGGGCTCGGGCCGGCCGTCCTGCTGCTTCTTCTGGTCGCCGGTGCCGATGTCGGAGCGGGCGGTGTCACTGTCGCCGTTCGACTGGACCGCGTACCGCAGACCGGTGTCCGTCACGAGGAACAGCGAGCCGTCAGGGCTGGTCTGCCTGCCCTGGACCTGGGTGTAGAGCAGGCCGCTGCCGGGAGTGACGTACGTGCTGGTGCCGCCCGCGGTGATGTCCGCCGGGTACGTGGTGCCGGCCCAGGCGGACAGGGTCGTCCGTCCCTTGTCGTCGACCTTGCGCAGGACGCTGCAGACCGTGTCCCGCGCGCCGGCCCCGCCCGTGGAGTTGACCTGCTCGGACCGCTTCGAGGGCCAGCGCAGCTCCGCGCCGAAGGCCTCGGACTCGGGCTCGAACGAGGCCGCGTCCACGGTCGTCGCGCTGCCGTCCATGTCGAGGGAGGCTGTCTGCGGGGAGTTGATGAGCAGCCAGGCGGTGAAGTCCGAGACCGGCCGGACCTTCCCGGGCAGCACGACGTAGTGCTGCGGGCCGGAGCCCGTCTGCGCCTGGAGGACCATGCCGATGCGGTCCTCGGTCTCGGTGAGACCGCCGCCGATGCCCGCGCTCGTCCCGGCCGCTCCGGGGATCTCGGGGAATTCGACGGGGCTGCCTTCGTGAAGCGTGGCCAGCCAGTCGTCGGTGACGGCCTGCGGCTCCCGGCTGCCGACGAGGGCGCGAGTGAGGACGGCGGCGTCCGAATCCTCCCCGAGCACCTGGTACTTGATGCCGCCCGCGTCGACGAGATAGCGGTCGCCGTTCTGGCCCTTGACGTAGAGCACCTGTCCGCTGGTGAGCCGCTGCTTGCCCTCGGTCTTGGGCAGATCGCGCTCGGCGAGGACGAACGTCGCCTTCTGCACGCTGGCGCCCTTTCCGCCGCCTGGCTGTTCGCAGACGGCCCAGCGCTTGGGCTTGGCAGCCTCCGCGTCGTCGGGCAAGCGGTCGGGGGCGTACGGAATGCCGAGGATCGGTCCGCGCGGAGGATTGCCCGCGTCGAGTACGTCATCACTGACCTGGATGACCCCGAACTCCTGCGGGTTGAGCAGGAGACGGGCGGAGGCAAGGTTGAGCACGGGGTGCAGCAGCTTCTTCTTGCCGGTGGAGAGCACCACGTAACGGGTCGTGGACTCCTTGCCGACGATCACCTTGGCGCCCGGCTTGTCCCAGCCCTTGGGCGCCTTGGGCTTGAACATGCCGAAGGCACCGAAGCCGGCCACGATGAGTGCGCCGACGACGAGGCTCGGGACGACGGCGCGCAACGGGCGCGGCGCCCCCTCCTCCGTACCCGTGGGTGAGGGTTGGAGGAATGCGGCCACCGTGCGCTTCTTCGCAAAGGTGTACGCGTTGAGCTCATCCCGCCGTGATGCCATGAGTCCCCATTGGTCGAAAAGCCACAGTCCTCACCGCGGGCCGGGAGCGAGCGCTCCCCGGAACCCGGTTGTCGGACCGGCCCCCTACTATGCCTGTTGATCGAGGGCGCTTGCGGGGCGGGTAGGGTGATGCCGCCGCCAATGCCCTGGCGGGCCAGGGTGATCGGGACGAATCGGGGGGTTTCTCCATCATGGCTTCCGCGACGCGCACGCGGGCGGCCGCGGCCGCGCCGTCCACCGTGGCCCCCTCCGCTCCGGCCCCCGGTACGCCCCGGCGGTCACGGTCCGCCGCACCGCCGGCAGGGGATCGGGGCACGGCCGCGCCGCGCCTCAAGGCCCGTGCCGGACACTTCGGTTCGTTCCGATTGCAACAGCTCGTGCTGATCGAGTGCGCGGCCGCGCTGCTCCTCGTCGCCTGGGTGACCCAGCCCCTGCTGCTCGTGCCGGCCGGCGTGGTTGCCGCGCTGCTGGTGCTGCTGGCCGTGCTCCGCAGGCACCGGCGCTCGCTGCCCGAGTGGCTCTCGACGGTGATGGCCCTGCGCGCACGGACGCGCAGGGCCGCCTCGCTGGTCCTGCCGCCGGACACCGAGCCCGGGCTCGCGCCCGTCGTCGAGTGCGACCCGGCCCTGCGCACCTATTCGTACAGCGACCGCGACCGGCGCCCGGTCGGAATGATCGGTGACGGCACGTTCCTGACGGCTGTCCTGCAGGTCGAGTCGGACGCGACGGCGCTGCGCCCGGACCGCGGCGCACAGCCGCTGCCCGTGCGTCTCGTACGGGACGTGCTCGACGTCGACGGGATACGCCTGGAGTCGGCGCAGGTCGTGCAGCACACCCAGCCCGCCCCGGCTCCGCATCTTCCGCAGCAGTCGGTGGCCGCGCGCAACTACGCGCCGCTGCAGGCGCAGACGGGTGCGCCTGCGCTCCGGATCACCTGGATCGCGCTCAAGCTCGACCCCGAGCTCTGCCCCGAGGCGGTCGAGGCGCGCGGCGGCGGACTGGCGGGTGCCCAGAAGTGCGTGGTGCGTGCGGCCGACCAGCTGGCAAGCCGACTGGTCGGGGCCGGGTTCGGCGCGACCGTGCTGACCGAGCAGGAGCTCATCGGGGCCGTCGCGACCTCCACCTGCGCCAACCCGATGGCGACAGCGCAGGCGAGCCGGGCCGATGTGCCGGGGCGGCGCACCGAGGAGACGTCGCGGACCTGGCGCTGCGACGACCGCAGGCACACGACGTACTGGGTCGGGCGATGGCCACAGCTGCGCGGAGGCGGCGCCCCGGGAGGCGCGTCGATGCCTCAGCTCGTCGCGCTGCTCACGTCGCTGCCCGCCCTCGCCACGACCTTCAGCCTCACGCTGGGGCGCGGCGACCGGCAGGAGGTGACCGTGACCGGGCATGTGCGGATCACCGGACGGAGCGACGAGGAGCTGGTGAGCGCCCGTCATGAACTGGAGCGTGCGGCGCGCGGGGTGAAGACCGGACTGGTCCGGCTGGACCGTGAGCAGCTGCCGGGACTGCTGGCCTCGCTGCCGCTGGGGGGTGCGCGCTGATGTCCATGCCGACTTCTGTACCGCCGGGTTCTGTGCCGCGGTCTTCCGGGACACCGGCTGCCGGGGTGGCTTTCCCCGCGGTGCCGCCGTCGTCCGCGGTGCCGTCGTCGTCCGCAGTGCCGCCTGCCGGGTCGTCCGTACGGAGTGGGCGCGGTGCCCAGCCCTCGGGACGCGGCGGCAGGCCGAGGATCGGCTTCGGGCTCATCGGGCCGCGCCGCGATCGGCACGCCGTTGCGCTGGATCAACTGGATGCGCTGGCCCTGCCGGTCGGCGACGACGGCATGGTGATCGGTGTGGACGCCGAGGGCCGCCCGGCCGTGCTCGGCATCAACCGGCCCACGCCGTACGAGGTCACCCTGATCGGCGGCCTGTGGACGGCACAGGTCATGGCGCTGCGCGCGGCCGCGACGGGTGCACGGATCACCGTCGAGACGGGCCGGGCCCCGGCCTGGACGAGCCTTGCCCAGGCGGCCGGCGGCGGGCAGTCGTGCATCACCCTGCACGACGTTGGGCGGGTACCGCCGCAGGGGCCGTCGGCGGGCAGCCCCGTCGTGGTCGTGCGCGACTGCGGAATGCGGCCGCCGCGCGGACGGGTGGTGTCGGGGCCCTGGCAGTCGGTGGTGACGCTGCTGCCGTATCTCAGCCCGGTGGCACCGAGGCTGATGGAGAAGTCGACCCTGGTCGGCATTCAGCGGGTGTCTCCGGACGAGGCCGCCCAGATCGGCCGCATCATGAGTCTGCCGCGGGGCGAGACGGAGGCACTCTCCACTCTTGCCGATGGTGTGACGTTGTGGTGCACGGCGCGTGACCGTCAGTTCGTCATGACGCAGGCGACGGACGCCGAGACCGGGCTCCTGGGCACCGCGCGCCGGATGGACTGACCCGGGTCCGTACGGATTTGACCGGTTCGACCTTCGCGCTGAGCCGCATTGAGGTCACTTCGCGGTCACTTGAGGGCAGGACGTGACGCACGGGACAGTCGGCGGCGACCGGTCCGCCCTGCCGTACTGACAGTGTTGACGATTAGGCTGGGAGTGGGCGCGGCGAGAACCTGCGGGCAGGTGCGTCGCGTCACACGGGGGAGAGCCGGGCGGGTCGGGCCGACGGTGACGGTCGCCCCCACCCACGACGGCACAAGGGTGCTCGACCACAGGAGGCAAAGTGAACGGCGATCGGGACGAGATCCGCGAGGGCTGGAACACGCCCGTCGACGATCAGTCCGACGCGGAGCCCGCCGAGATGACGGGTGAGTTCACCATCGACTACACCCCGCCGGCCTGGTACACGCAGAATGCGTCGGGGGACACCGGTGGTCAGGGAGCGACGCCTCCGCCGCCGTCCGGAGCGCCGATAGCCGTGCCCGGGCTGCCCGCGGGAAGCGGCTTCGAGCCCAACTGGGCGCCTGCGCCTGCGTCTCCTGCTCCTGCCGCGCCGGTTCCCGTTGCTCCGGCTCCGGCTCCGGCTCCGGCACCTCCCGTCGCCCCGATTGCTCCGGTCGTCGCGTCCGCGGACCCGGGGCCCTATGAGTCGCAGCCGTTCGGCGGCGGGGACCTGGAGAGCGGGGCGACGATGCGCTTCTCCCCCGCCGCACTGAAGCGCGAGATCGTGGAGCGCGAAGCCGCTGCCGCTGCCGAGTTGCCCGCCGAGGCGGCGGGTGAGGCACCGGTCGAAGACGACGTCCCGGCCGCGGAGGCCGACGCACCGTCTGTCGAGACCGGCGACTCCGAGACCACGGACGCCGAGGCCACGGACCCGGTGGATGCCGTGGACGGCGCGGACGGCGCGGACGGCGCGGACGGCGAGCAGGACGTTACGCCCGAGGACGCGGTCGACACCCAGGACGGCGACGGAGACGGCGAGGCGGAGTCCTCCCCCGAGGACGCAGTACGGATCACGACAGAGGACGCCGTCGTCGAACCGGCCGATTCCGTACCGACGGACGTGCCCGCCGATACGCAGTCGGACTCCGTTCCGCAGGACACCCCGCCCGCCCCGGCCGCGGCCCAGCCCTGGGCTCCCCCGCCGGTGGCGCAGGGCACCGGCCTGCCGCCGCTGCCCCCGGCATTCCACCCGGCCGCCCCGGCGGCCGCGCCGCAGTGGCCCGTATCGGCGTCAGAGCCGGCGGACAGGCCGGCCCTGCCGGCTCCGGCGGCCGACGCCGTTCCTCAGCACGGCGCAACCCCCAACCTGCCCGCTCAGCAAGATGGGTACGGCTTCCCCCAGCCGGGACAGCCCGTCCAGCCCGCGCCCACGGCACCGCACCCGGCCGCACAGCAGGGCGGATACGGCTTCCCGCAACCCGGACAGCCCGCCCAGCCCGCGCCCACGGCACCGCACCCGGCCGCACAGCAAGGTGGGTACGGCTTCCCCCAACCCGGACAGCCCGCCCAGCCCGCCCAGCCCGCCCAGCCCGCGCCCACGGCACCGCACCCGGCCGCACAGCAAGGTGGGTACGGCTTCCCCCAACCCGGACAGCCCGGACACCCCGGCCCCGGCGCCCCCGCAACCCCCAACCTGCCCCCACAGCAGGGCGGATACGGCTTCCCCCAACCCGGACACCCCGGCCCCGCGGCCCCCGCAACCCCCAACCTGCCCGCACAGCAGGGCGGATACGGCTTCCCCCAACCCGGACAGCCCGGACACCCCGGGGCTCCCGCGCCGCTGCCGCCCGCCGCGCCCGCGCCCCACGCGCCGCAGTTCCCGGTTCAGCAGGGCCAGGGACAGGCCCCTGGACAGCCGCAGGCTCAACCGCAGCCGCAGCCGCCTGCCGGTCCGGTCGACCCGCGCACCGGGGCCGCGTGGCCGACCCCGATGACGCACGACCAGCGCGAGCGTTCCGTACCGGGCGCCCCGCTCGGGTACACCGCGGCCGTCGAGCTGTCCTCCGACCGTCTTCTGCGCAACAACAAGCAGAAGGCCAGGTCGAGCCGTAACCCCTCCGGTGCGGCTGCCCGCTTCAAGATCGGCGGAAAGAAGGAGGAGCAGGAGAGGCAGCGCAAGCTCGACCTCATCCGCACCCCGGTGCTGTCCTGCTACCGGATCGCGGTCATCAGCCTCAAGGGCGGTGTCGGCAAGACCACGACGACCACCGCGCTCGGCGCGACCCTCGCCACCGAGCGGCAGGACAAGATCCTGGCGATCGACGCCAACCCGGACGCCGGCACGCTCGGCCGCCGCGTGCGCCGGGAGACCGGGGCCACCATCCGCGACCTGGTCCAGGCGATCCCGTATCTGAACTCGTACATGGACATCCGCCGCTTCACGTCGCAGGCGCCCTCCGGTCTGGAGATCATCGCCAACGACGTGGACCCGGCCGTCTCCACGACGTTCAACGACGAGGACTACCGGCGTGCGATCGACGTGCTGGGCAAGCAGTACCCGATCATCCTCACCGACTCCGGCACCGGTCTGCTCTACAGCGCGATGCGCGGGGTGCTGGACCTCGCCGACCAGCTGATCATCATCTCCACCCCGTCCGTCGACGGCGCGAGCAGCGCGAGCACCACGCTCGACTGGCTCTCGGCGCACGGCTACGCGGAGCTGGTACAGCGCTCGATCACCGTGATCTCGGGTGTCCGGGAGACCGGCAAGATGATCAAGGTCGAGGACATCGTGCAGCACTTCGAGACGCGCTGCCGCGGCGTCGTGGTCGTGCCGTTCGACGAGCATCTGTCGGCGGGCGCCGAGGTCGACCTCGACATGATGCGCCCGAAGACCCGCGAGGCGTACTTCAACCTGTCGGCGATGGTCGCCGAGGACTTCGTACGGGCCCAGCAGGCACAGGGCCTGTGGACGTCGGAGGGCCACGGTCACCAGCCGCCGCACTTGGCACCGCCGATGCCCGGCCGGCCCGTGCCGGGTCAGCCGATGCCCGGCCAGCCCGTGCCGGGTCAGCCGTACGCCCCCAACCCGCAGCAGCCGCCCTACGGCGGACAGCAGCCGTACGGCGCCCAGCCCCCGTACGGCGGACACCAGCCCTACCCGCCGCAGCCGGGCGTGCAGCAGGCCTGGCAGCAGTCGCTGCCCTCCCAGGCCCAGTCGGCGGCGAGCCCGGCCGGTCCTCCCCCGCCGCAGCCCGGCGGTCCGGGTCAGCCGCAGCCCGGCCACCCGCACCCGGGACAGCACGGCCACCCGGGGCAGCCCGGTCTGCAAGGTCAGCCCGGTCTGCAGGGTCCCGTCCCGCCCGCCGGACATCCCCACCAGCAGCCCCCGCAGCAGCCTCCGCAGGCGCCGCCAGCCCCTCAGCAGTAGGGCAGCAAGGGTATAGACCAATGAGGGCCCGCATCGTGATCCACGGTGCGGGCCCTTCCGTATTCCCGCAGCCCACAAGGGGTTTGACGCTTCGCCAAGGGCATCGTTGACACGTCTAGACCGCGCTGATAAACCTTCGCTTCACCAGTGGGCGCCCCAAGATCCACGTGCCTTCTCCGAGCGAGCAACGACGCGAGGTCAACGTCTCATGGTCACTAACGCTCCATCACGAAACGCACGGCAGCACCCGTTCATCCGACTGCTCCTCGCCTCCGGGGTCGCCGCCTCCGTACTGGTGGTCGCCCCCCAGCAGGCGCAGGCGGACGACGACGCCAAGGACGGCGGCAAGAACGTCCTCACCGTCGCCGTCTCGCAGAGCGTGGACTCCCTGAGCCCGTTCCTCGCGCAGCGGCTTCTCTCCACCAGCCTTCACCGGCTGATGTACGACTACCTCACGAACTACGACGTCAAGGACGCGAGTACGGTCCCCGGCCTCGCCACCGAGTGGAAGTCGTCGCCGGACAAGCTGACGTGGACGTACACCATCCGCAAGGACTCCAAGTGGTCCGACGGCAAGCAGGCCACGGCCGAGGACGCCGCCTGGACGTTCAACAAGATGATGACCGACGAGAACGCCGCCACCGCCAACGGCAGCTTCACGGCCAACTTCAGGACCGTCACCGCCCCGGACCCCGAAACCCTGGTCATAGAGCTCAAGCAGCCGCAGGCCACGATGACGGCCCTCGACGTCCCGATCGTGCCGAAGCACGTCTGGGAGAAGGTCGACGACTTCTCGAAGTTCAACAACGACAAGCAGTTCCCCATCGTCGGCAACGGGCCGTACATCCTCACCGACTTCAAGGTCGACCAGTACGTCAAGTTCACGCCGAACAAGGACTTCTGGCGCGGGGCGCCGAAGTTCGACGAGCTGGTGTTCAAGTACTACAAGGACGGTGACGCGGCGGTCGCCGCGCTGCAGAAGGGCGAGGTGTCCTTCGTCTCCGGACTCACCCCGGCTCAGGCCGCCTCGCTCAAGGCGGCGAAGAACATCAAGGTCAACGACGCGCCAGGGCGCCGCTTCTTCGCCCTCGCCACCAACCCGGGCGCGCAGTCGAAGGACGGCAAGAAGTTCGGCACCGGACACCCGGCCCTCCTCGATCCGGCCGTCCGCAAGGCGCTGTTCCACGCCGTCGACCGCAAGACGATCATCGACAAGGTCTTCCAGGGCCACGCCGTGGAGGGCGAGGGATACATCCCGCCGCGCTTCGGCTCGTACTTCTGGAAGCCGGCCCCGGAGCAGAAGATCGGCTACGACCCCGCAAAGGCCGCGGCACTGCTCGACCAGGCCGGGTACAAGAAGAACGGCAGCGGAAAGCGTGCGGGCAAGGACGGCAAGCCGCTGGACTTCCGGATCCTCTGCCACGCCACCGACCCGAACGACAAGGCGATCGGCAAGTACCTGCAGGAGTGGTGGGGCGAGCTCGGCATCGGGCTGAAGGTCGACTGCCTCGACAACGTCTCCGACCCCTGGGTCGCGGGCGACTACGACCTGGCGTTCGACGGCTGGTCCGTCAACCCCGACCCGGACTTCGTCCTGTCCATCCACACCTGCGCCGCGCTGCCCGCCACGCCCAAGGACACCGGCGCCACGGACAACTTCATCTGCGACAAGACGTTCGACGAGCTGTATGCGAAGCAGGCCGTGGAGTACGACGCGGCCAAGCGCGCCGAACTGGTCAAGCAGATGGAATCCCGGCTGTACGACACCGGGTACATGAATGTCATGGCGTATCCGAACGCCGTGGAGGCGTACCGTACGGACCAGATCAAGTCCATCAAGACCATGCCGGAGGCCGCCGGCAACATCTACGGCCAGGACGGCTACTGGAGCTGGTGGTCCGCCGAGCCTGCCGGTGACAGCGGATCGTCCGACAGCGGCTCCTCCGCCGTCGCCGTGGGGATCGGTATCGGTGCGATCGTCGTTCTCGCCGCCGCGCTGGGCCTCTTCGTCAGCCGGCGTCGCCGGGCCAGCACGGAAGACCGTGAATAGTCCATGAGCAGCACCGCAAGCACCACCACCACGACCACCGCCGTGGCGCGGGCCCCCGGATCCCCCGAGGCCCGCGCCGCGCGCGGCACCCGAATCGCCTATCTGAGGTACGTGGCGGGCAAGCTGGGCGGCGCGGCCGTGTCGCTGGTGGCCGTCCTCGTCACCAGCTTCTTCCTCTTCAGGATCATCCCGGGCGACCCGGTCAAGGCCATGACCCATGGCATGCCGACCAGCGCCGAGCAACTGGCCACCCTGCGCCGCCAGTTCGGTCTCGACCTGCCGCTGTGGCAGCAGTTCACGGACTACTGCGCGCATGCGCTGACCGGCGATCTCGGGACGTCGTACCAGTTCCACGCCCCCGTCGGCGAGCTCATCGCGCAGAAGGTTCCCGCGACGCTGCTGCTGACCGGTGTCGCCGTGATGATCTACTCGGCGCTCGGCCTGTGGCTCGGCACGCGCTCCGCCTGGCGGCACGGCGGGCTCGGCGACAAGCTCAACACGGGCGTGGCGCTGACCCTGTGGTCGGTGCCGTCCTTCTGGCTCGGACTGCTGCTGATCATCGTGTTCTCGGTGGGCGTCGGCCCGGTGCCGGGGATGTTCCCGACCGGCGGCATGGAGTCCGGCAGCGAGACGGGCATCGCCTACGTGTTCGACGTGGCGCACCACATGGTGCTGCCGGTGCTCACCCTGGTCGCGGTGGGGTATGCGCAGACGCTGCTGGTGATGCGCTCCTCGCTGCTCGACGAGATGGGCAGCGACTATCTGACGACGGCACGCGCGAAGGGGCTCCGGGACGACGACGTACGCCGCCGGCATGCCGTGCCCAATGCGCTGCTGCCGACCGTGACCATGGTGTTCATCAACCTGGGGCATGTGGCGGCCGGTTCGATCCTCGTCGAGACGGTGTTCTCCTGGCCGGGCCTCGGCGGCCTGTTCTACCAGGCGCTGAGCGTTCCCGATCTGCCCCTCGTCCAGGGGCTGTTCGTGGTGTTCGCGGGGGCGATGATCGTGATGAATCTGCTCGCCGATCTGCTGTATCCCCTGCTCGACCCGAGGGTGGGCCGATGACCAGCACACTCGTATGGGAGCGCCGCCGTGGTTCGGTGGCCCGCTTCTGGCGCCAGTACCGTACGCACCGGGCGGGTGTCGCCGGGCTCGCCGGGCTCGCGCTCCTCGCCCTGATCGCGCTGGCCGCGCCGCTGCTGGTCGGCAGCGACGTCCAGAGCGTCACCGACGCCCCCGGCACGGCACTGGAGTCGCCGAGCTCGGCATTCCCGCTCGGGACCGACCAGTTCGGGCGCTCGCTGCTCGGACTGCTGATCTGGGGGGCGCGGATCTCGCTCACCGTGGGGCTGCTCGCCGCAGCCCTGTCGGTGGCCATCGGCACCCTGGTCGGCATCCTTGCGGGGCACTACGGCGGCTGGTTCTCGACGGTCGTCATGCGCATCACCGACTGGTTCCTGGTGATGCCGACGCTCGTGCTGGCGATCGTCCTGGCGACGGTGATGTCGCGCAGCGTGTGGACGGTGATCCTGGCGATCGGAGTCACGTCCTGGCCGACGACGGCACGGCTGGTCCGCGCGCAGACGATCGCGGTCGAGTCCCGCCCGTACATCGAGCGTGCGAAGGCGCTCGGCGGCGGGCACGGGCACGTCATGGCCCGCCATGTGCTGCCGAACGTGATGCCGCTGGTGCTCGCCCAGACGACCCTCGGCATCTCCAGCGCGATCCTGACCGAGGCGACGCTCGCGTTCCTCGGACTCGGCGACCCGACGGTCGTGTCGTGGGGCGGCATGCTCCAGGACGCGCGGGAGGCCGGGGCCGTGTCCTCGGGCCACTGGTGGTACCTGGCCCCGCCCGGAATCGCGGTCGCGCTGGTCGCGCTGGCGTTCACGCTGTGCGGACGGGCCGTCGAATCCGTGCTCAACCCGAAGCTGGGGGTGGGTCGTTGAATCTCCTCGAGATCAAGGACCTGAAGGTCACGTACGGGACGGGGGCGGCAGCCGTGCCCGCCGTACGAGGCGTCGACCTGACCGTGGAGGCGGGGCAGAAGCTCGGCCTCGCCGGGGAGTCGGGGTGCGGGAAGTCCACGCTGGCGCTGGCGCTGCTGCGGCTGCTGCCCGCGTCGGCCCGGCTGACCGGGGAGATCCTGCTGGACGGCGAGGACGTCCTGGCCATGAAGTGGGGCCGGCTGCGGGCCGTGCGGTGGGCGGGCGCGTCGATCGTGTTCCAGGGCGCCATGCACTCGCTCAACGCCGTGCAGCGGGTCGGCGACCAGATCGCCGAGCCCCTGCTCGTCCACCGGCAGGCGACTCCGGGCGCGGCACGAAGGCGCGTGGGCGAACTGCTGGAGCATGTCGGACTGCCGGCCGCGCGCGCGGAGGCGTATCCGCACGAACTGTCCGGTGGCCAGCGACAGCGCGTGATGATCGCCATGGCGCTCGCCTGCGGCCCGCGGCTGATCGTCGCCGACGAGCCGACCACCGCGCTCGATGTGATGATCCAGGCGCAGATCCTGCGGCTCATCGAGCAGCTGGTGGCCTCGGAGGACATCAGCCTGCTGATGATCAGCCACGATCTGGCGGTGCTCGCGGACACGTGCGACCGACTCGCGGTGATGTACGCGGGGCGGGTCGTGGAGGAGGGCCCGGCGCGGGAGGTGTACGACGCGGCGCGGCACCCGTACGGGCGGGCCCTGTCGGCGGCGTTCCCGCGGATCGGCGACCCGGCGTCGCGTCGTGCACCCCAGGGGCTGCCGGGTGACCCGCCGGACCCGGCGTCGCTGCCGGGCGGCTGCGCGTTCCACCCCCGCTGCCCGGTGGCACTGGAGGTGTGCGCCGAGGACGACCAGCAGCTGCGCGATGCGGGGGCGGGACGGCGGGCGGCGTGCGTGCACGTCGGGGCAGGGGTGCAGGCATGACGAACGTCGAGGAGTCCTCCATGACCACAACGCCCCTGATGTCGGCGGCCGGCCTGCGGGTGGTGTTCCCCGGTCGCCGGGGCTCGGCGGCCGCGCGTGCCGTGGACGGGGTCGATCTGGACATCGGCGCCGGGGAGATCGTCGCGCTCGTCGGCGAGTCCGGCTGCGGCAAGACGTCGCTCGCGCGGACGCTGCTCGGGCTGGTCGAGCCGACGGCGGGCCGGGTGACGTTCGGCGGTGCGCCGCTGTCCTACGGGTCGCGGGCGCTGAAGGCCTACCGCAAGCGGGTCCAGCTCGTGCTGCAGGACCCCAGCGGCTCGCTCAACCCGCGGCACACCGTGTACGACGCGGTGGCGGAGGGGCTGCGGATCCACGGGTACGACGGGGACGAGCGGGCGGCCGTCGCCGAGGCTCTCTCCCGGGCGGGGCTCCGGCCGCCCGAGCGCTTCTTCCTGCGCTATCCGCACGAACTGTCCGGCGGCCAGCGACAGCGCGTCGTCATCGCGGGCGCGCTGGTCCTGGAGCCCGAACTGATCGTCGCCGACGAACCGGTGGCCTCGCTGGACGCGTCCGTACGGGGCGAGATCCTGGCCCTGCTGCTGAGACTGCGGGACGAGCTGGGCCTCTCCGCGCTGGTGGTGACCCACGATCTGGGCCTGGCCTGGAACATCGCGGACCGGGTCGCCGTGATGTACCTGGGCCGGATCGTGGAGACGGGCACGGTGGAGTCGGTCCTGACGAACCCTCGGCACCCGTACACGCAGGCGCTGCTGTCGGTGCTCCCCGAGTCCGCCGAGCCGCCGGTGGTCCTCACCGGGGAACCCCCGGACCCCTCCCGCATCCCCTCCGGCTGCCGCTTCCACGCCCGCTGCCACGTCCTCGCCTCGGGCGCGGCGGACGCCGCGGGCGTGGCTCCCCGCTGCCGCACGGAGGACCTCCCCGTCCTCCCGGGCACGGGCACGAGCGCGGTGGCCTGTCACTGGGCGGCAGCACGCTGAGTTGCCCCGGGCCGCGTTCCGTATGCAGCCCGGTGGGCGGTTTGTGCCCACCCTCCTCCGTGGCCCTTCGGGCATAGGAGGTACCCCCACCTCCCTCAAGACTCCGTCGTGGGGGGGGACCCTGGGGGGTGCCTCCCAAGCGAAGCTCTGGGGAGAAACGACCGCCCACAAGCCACTGGCGCGACGGCCGCCCACCGTGCTCAGCCACCGGGGCCGGCCCCCGAGGGGGACGCGCAGGGGTCGCGTTCTGGACGCAAAGGCGCCCGCAGCTCGCGCGAAGCGCGGTGAGGACCGACTGTCCGGGACATGAGCCCCGGAGCGGACCCCAGCGGCAACCGCACGCCACGGGCAACCCCACACACCCAGCCCGCCCGGGGTCCCCCCACGCCGCAGGGCGTTGGGGGAGCTTGTGGACGGACACCCCGGACGCCGACCCGGCACCGGGTCACCCCGCACCCCGCACGGCCCAGCCGCGGGCGCGGGCAGCCGCGGAGGTCCGGAGGGCGCTACGCGTCGTACGCCGCCGTGAGTTCGCGCGCCCGCTTCACATCCGCCGCAATCGCGTCCAGCAGCGCCTCGATGGACGCGAACTTCTCCATGCCGCGGACGTAGGCGAGGAAGTCCACGGCCACGTGGAGCCCGTACAGGTCGAGGCCGACGCGGTCGATCGCGTACGCCTCGACCGTGCGCTCCGTGCCGTCGAACTGCGGGTTCGTGCCGACGGAGACGGCCGCGGGCATGCGCTCGCCATCGGCCGTGAGCCAGCCGGCGTACACACCGTCCGCGGGGATCGCGGTGTGCGGGAGCGTCTCGACGTTCGCCGTCGGGTAGCCCAGCTCGCGGCCGCGCTGGGCGCCGCGGACGACGACGCCCTCGACGCGGTGGGGGCGGCCGAGGATCTCGGCGGCGCCTTCGACGTCGCCCTCGGCGACGAGTCGGCGGGTCAGCGTCGACGAAAAGGGCTCGCCGCCGCCCGCTTCGCCGCGCACGTACAGGTCGACGACCTCGACCTCGTAGTCGTACGTACGTCCCAGCTCGGTCAGGAAGTCGACGTTCCCCGCCGCCTTGTGGCCGAAGCGGAAGTTCGGGCCCTCGATCACGGCGCGGGCATGGAGCTTGTCGACGAGGACCTTCACGATGAAGTCCGCGGGCGAGAGCTTGGAGAACTCCGAGGTGAAGGGGAGGATCAGCACGGCGTCCACGCCGAGCTCCGCCATCAGCTCGGCGCGCCGGTGGTGCGGGGCGAGCAGCGGCGGATGGCTGCCGGGGCGCACGACCTCGCTCGGGTGCGGGTCGAAGGTGACGACGACCGACGGCACGCCGAACTCACGTGCACGCTCCACGGCCCGCCCGATGATCAACTGGTGGCCCCGGTGCACACCGTCGTAGGAACCGATGGTGACGACGCTGCGCCCCCAGTCCTGGGGAATGTCCTCCAAGCCACGCCAGCGTTGCACTGTGACCGCTCCTCGCCCGAAGCCGGTCCGAACCCGAACCGAACCTGTGTACGTGATTACCGATTACGCAGGTCTAAGACTGCCATGCCCGCCGCCGTCGGTTGGAATCGGCACCTTGCTGTCCGGTCCTCGGCCCCCGCCGCGCGCCCGCGCCGACGGTCGTGCGCAGCGAACGCGCCCCCCGGTGCTCCCCGGTTCACTCCGAGCGCCCGCCCTCCGGGGTGAATCGGTGCGGCGCCGTGGACAGACCCCTTCCGAGGGGGATCGTGGAGCGGGCAGCGGCCGTGCCCGCTCCACGGTGGAGGCACTGGAGGCCCGGGAGTCCCCGGAGAGAGCGGGCCCGTCACGCGCGTCGGGCGAAGCCGTCAGGCGCAGCTCAGGCGAAGATCGCGAGGCTCTTCGCCTTGCCCTTGTGCTGTTCCACGAGGGCCAGGAGCCGGTCCTCCGGCCCGAAGACCGCCACAGGCCCCTCTGCCCCGTATGCCGGCATGTCCAGCCGTACGCCGTTGACCAGCAGCCGGGCCTGCTTCTCGTCGACGTTCCAGCGCGGGAACGCCGCCGCGGCGGCCTCGCCGATCGGCATGACCGTCAGCTCCTCCTGGAGCTGGTCCAGCGTCTTCGCCACATCGAGCTTGTACGGGCCCACACGAGTGCGGCGCAGCGCGGTCAGATGACCGCCGACGCCGAGCCCGGCACCCAGGTCACGGGCGAGGGCACGGATGTACGTACCCGAGGAGCAGACGACCGAGACGACGAGGTCGACGACGGGGGTGCCGTCGTCCGCCACGGCCTCGCGGATGTCGTACACCTGGAAGGACGAGACGGTCACCGGCCGGGCGGGGATCTCGAAGTCCTCGCCGCCGCGCACGCGCGCGTACGACCGCTTGCCGTCGATCTTGATGGCGCTGACCTTGGACGGGACCTGCATGATGTCGCCGGTCAGCTCGGCGACGCCCGCGTAGACGGCGTCGCGCCCGACCCCCGACGCGTCGGTGGACGAGGTGATCTCGCCCTCGGCGTCGTCCGTGACCGTGTTCTGGCCGAGCCGGATCGTGCCGAGGTACTCCTTCTCGGTCAGTGCGAGATGGCCGAGGAGCTTGGTGGCCTTCTCGACACCGAGGACCAGGACACCCGTGGCCATCGGGTCGAGCGTGCCGGCGTGACCGACGCGGCGCGTCCTGGCGATGCCGCGCATCTTGGCGACGACGTCGTGCGAAGTGAAGCCGGACGGCTTGTCGACGATGACAAGTCCGTCCGGCGTCCTGTTGTGCTGTGTCATTCGGAGGCTGCGTCCCCGTCCTCGTCCTCGTCCTCCGGCTTGCGGTACGGATCGGCGTCGCCGGCGTACGTCTTGCCCGTGGAGGCCTCACGGACCTCTGCGTCCTTGGCGCGCGCCTTGTCGAGCAGATCGTCGATCGTGCGCGCGTTGTCGGGGAGGGCGTCCGGGACGAAGCTGAGGGTCGGCGTGAAGCGGACCCCGGTCTGCCGGCCGACCTCGGAGCGGAGGACGCCCTTGGCGGACTCCAGCGCCGCGGCGGACGCGGCACGCTCCTCGTCGTCCCCGTAGACCGTGTAGAAGACCGTGGCCTCCCGCAGGTCGCCGGTGACACGGGCGTCCGTGATCGTGACGAAGCCCAGCCGCGGATCCTTGATTCGCCGGTCCAGGGTCTCCGCGACCACGACCTGGATGCGATCGGCCAGCTTGCGGGCCCGCGCGTTGTCGGCCACCGGTCCTTCTCCTCTTTCTTGCCGGGGTCCGGGGTTGGCCCCCGGGAAATGCAGTCTGCTGTCTGCTAGTCGTCGTCGCTGTGCAGCCGCCGTCGAACCGACAGCAGCTCCACTTCGGGCCGGCCGGCGACAAGGCGCTCGCACCGGTCCAGCACGTCTGTGAGGTGTCCCGGATCCCCGGACACCGCCGCGAGGCCGATCTCGACCCTGCGGTGAAGGTTCTGCCCGCCCACCTCGGCCACCGCCACCGCGTATTTGCGCTGGAGCTCGGCCACGATCGGGCGGACTACGGAGCGTTTCTCCTTCAGCGAGTGGACGTCGCCGAGGAGCAGATCGAAGGACAGCGTCCCCACAAACATGTATGTCCGGATGTCCCGCCGGTACGGGTTTGGGTATGTCCTGCCCGCTCTTGGCAGGGACATCAAGAACCGTACACGCAACGGCCGGGGCCGATCGACGGGATTACGTCCCGTCGACCGGCCCCGAACACCGCGTGCGTCAGCCGCGCGGCTTCTCGCGCATCTCGTACGTCGCGATGACGTCGTCGACCTTGATGTCGTTGAAGTTTCCGAGGTTGATACCACCCTCGAAGCCTTCGCGGATCTCGGTGACGTCGTCCTTGAAGCGACGCAGACCCTCGATGTTGAGGTTCTCCGCGATGACCTTGCCGTCGCGGATGAGGCGGGCCTTGGTGTTCCGCTTGACCTCGCCGGAGCGGATGAGGACACCCGCGATGTTGCCCAGCTTGGACGAGCGGAAGACCTCGCGGATCTCCGCCGTACCGAGCTCGACCTCTTCGTACTCCGGCTTGAGCATGCCCTTGAGGGCCGCCTCGATCTCCTCGATCGCCTGGTAGATGACCGAGTAGTAGCGGACGTCCACACCCTCGCGCTCGGCCATCTGCGTGGCACGCCCTGCGGCGCGCACGTTGAAGCCGATCACGATGGCGTCGGAGCCGGTCGCCAGGTCGATGTCCGACTCGGTGACCGCACCGACACCGCGGTGCAGCACCCGGATGTCGACCTCTTCGCCGACGTCGAGCTGGAGCAGCGAGGACTCGAGAGCCTCCACCGAACCGGACGCGTCGCCCTTGATGATGAGGTTGAGCTGCTGGATCTCGCCGGCCTTGAGCACCTTGTCGAGGTCCTCGAGGGACACCCGGCGGGTGCGCTTGGCGAACGCGGCGTTGCGCTCACGGGCGGCACGCTTCTCGGCGATCTGGCGGGCCGTACGGTCCTCGTCGACAACCAGGAAGTTGTCGCCGGCGCCCGGGACGTTGGTGAGACCCAGGACCAGGACGGGAGTCGACGGAGTCGCCTCCTCGACGTTGTTGCCCTTGTCGTCGAGCATCGCGCGGACTCGGCCGTACGCGTCGCCGACGACCATCGTGTCACCGATGCGGAGGGTGCCTCGCTGGACCAGGACGGTCGAGACGGCACCGCGGCCGCGGTCGAGGTGGGACTCGATCGCGATGCCCTGTGCGTCCTGCTCCGGGTTGGCACGGAGGTCCAGGGCGGCGTCCGCCGTCAGGACCACGGCCTCCAGCAGCTTGTCGATGTTCAGACCCTGCTTGGCGGAGATGTCGACGAACATGGTGTCGCCGCCGTACTCCTCGGCCACCAGGCCGAACTCGGTCAGCTGACCGCGCACCTTCGTCGGGTCCGCACCCTCGACGTCGATCTTGTTGACCGCGACCACGATCGGCACGTCGGCCGCCTTGGCGTGGTTCAGCGCCTCGATCGTCTGGGGCATCACACCGTCGTTGGCCGCCACCACGAGGATCGCGATGTCGGTCGACTTGGCACCACGGGCACGCATGGCGGTGAACGCCTCGTGACCCGGGGTGTCGATGAAGGTGATGCGACGCTCTTCGTCGTTGACGTCGGTGGAGACCTGGTACGCACCGATGTGCTGCGTGATGCCGCCGGCCTCGCCCGCGACGACGTTCGTCTTGCGGATCGCGTCCAGCAGTCGGGTCTTACCGTGGTCGACGTGACCCATGACGGTCACCACCGGCGGACGCGCGACCAGGAGTTCCTCGCCGCCCTCGTCCTCACCGAACTCGATGTCGAAGGACTCGAGCAGCTCGCGGTCCTCCTCCTCGGGGCTGACGACCTGAACGGTGTAGTTCATCTCGTCGGCGAGGAGCTGCAGCGTCGCGTCGGACACGGACTGCGTGGCCGTGACCATCTCGCCGAGGTTCATCATCACGGCGACGAGCGACGCCGGGTTGGCGTTGATCTTCTCCGCGAAGTCGGTGAGGGACGCACCGCGCGACAGGCGAACGGTCTCGCCGTTGCCGCGAGGCAGCATCACGCCGCCGACCGACGGGGCCTGCATGGCCTCGTACTCCTGGCGCCTCTGCCGCTTCGACTTGCGGCCACGACGGGCCGGACCGCCGGGACGGCCGAAGGCGCCCTGCGTGCCACCACGGCCGCCGGGACCACCCGGACGTCCGCCGAAGCCGGGACGGCCACCGCCGCCACCGAAGCCGCCACCGCCACCGCCGCCGCCGGGGCCACCGCCACCGGGACGACCGGCGAAGCCGCCGCCACCACCACCGGGACGACCGCCACCGCCGGGACCCGCGGGACGACCCGCGAAGCCACCGCCGGGACGACCGGCACCGCCGGGACGACCGGCACCACCGGGACCGCGGCCGCCGCCACCGGGGCCGCCGCCGGGACGCGGGCCCGCAGCGGGACGCTGCGGCATCATGCCCGGGTTCGGACGGTTACCACCGGGACCCGCGGGGCCACCGGCGGAGCGGGGCGCCTGCGGACGCGGCATGCCGCCCGGAGTCGGACGGGACCCGCCGGGACCGGCCTGCGGACGGGAACCGCCCTGACCGGCGCCCTGCGGACGCGGACCACCCGGGGCACCGGGGCCACCGGGACGCGGGGCACCGCCCGGACGGGGCGCCTGCGGGCGCGCCATGCCGCTGGAGCCACCAGAGGTGAACGGGTTGTTGCCCGGACGCGGACCCGCGGGACGGGCACCGCCCGAACGCGGGGCCTGACGCTCGCCACCGGGGCGCGGGGCACCCGGGCGGGCACCGCCACGCTCGCCCTGGCCCGGACGGGCAGCAGGACGCGGGCCGGGAGTGGCACCGGGCCGGGGACCGGCGGCCGGAGCCGACGGGGGCGCGGTGAACTCGGGCGCGGCCGGAGCGGCCGGGGCCGGCTTCGGGGCGGCCGCGGGCTTGGGACCCGGGGTCGGCCGCGGGCCGGGGGCCGGGGCCGAGGCCGAGGCCGCGGGAACAGTCTTGGAAGCCTCGGCGGCCGCCGGCTTGGGGGCCGGGGCACCGGGCTTGGGGGTAGCGGGACGCGCCGCCTGCGCCGGGGAGGGCGCGGCGGGCTTCGCGGGCGCCGTCTTGCGCGGCGCCGCGGGCTTTCCTGCAGCACGGCCGGAGCCGCTGCCCTGCTGGAAAGCATCAGTCAATTTGCGTACAACCGGCGCCTCGATCGTCGAGGACGCCGAACGGACGAATTCACCGAGTTCTTGGAGCTTGGCCATGACGACCTTGCTCTCCACACCGAACTCCTTGGCGAGTTCGTATACCCGGACCTTAGCCACTTCGCTCCTTTTAGGTCCGGGTTACCGCCGGACCGTCGCTACTTCATGGGCGTACTCATCGCGTACTCATCGAGTGCTCATCGCAATCTCGACCTACTTCCAACTCGCGAGGTACCTGACCGCACGGCGGTTCCGTGCCGTACTTCTTCTTACGGTGCTGCCTGCTCGACATACCGGCGAACATCCGCGACATCGAGCGGTCCCTGGACCTTGAAGGCCCTCGGGAACGCCCGGCGGCGGACCGCCAGGTCGAGACAGACCGAGGCGGGGTGCACATACGCACCCCGGCCGGGCAGCGTACCGCGCTGGTCGGGGACGCATGCGCCCTCGACCGCCACGATGCGCAGCAGATCGCTCTTGGCCGCTCGCTCCCGGCATCCCACGCAGGTTCGCTCAGGGCATGCGCGGACGTGCGTCCGGCCAGACACGCTCAAGTCTACCTCCCCGCACCGACCTCACCCCTTTGGGGCAAAAATCGAACAGTTGATGGCTCAAAACCCGTGGCGATCTCCCCGTGTCCGAACGGGTACCCGCCGTGGCCTATTCCCTGGGATCCGGGGGTCCGAGGGACGTCCCCCGTACGAGCACAGCCCGGCGCCCGGGGGGTCGTCCCCCCGGGCACTGCCCGTCGGCGGGATGCCGACGGAAGAGTGTCAGTCCTGCTCGGGGCCCGGCTCCGGCGCCTGCTCCGTGTCCGGACGGATGTCGATACGCCAACCGGTGAGCCGGGCGGCCAGACGGGCGTTCTGCCCTTCCTTGCCGATCGCCAGCGACAGCTGGTAGTCGGGCACCGTCACCCGGGCGGAGCGGGCGCCGAGGTCGACGATCTCGACCTTCGAGACCCGGGCCGGGGAGAGTGCGTTGGCGACCATCTCGGCCGGGTCGTCCGACCAGTCGACGATGTCGATCTTCTCGCCCAGCAGCTCGGCCATGACATTGCGCACACGTCCGCCCATCGGACCGATGCAGGCGCCCTTGGCGTTGAGCCCGCTGCGCGTCGACCGCACGGCGATCTTGGTGCGGTGGCCGGCCTCACGGGCGATCGCCGCGATCTCGACCGAGCCGTCGGCGATCTCGGGGACCTCCAGGGCGAAGAGCTTCTTCACCAGATTGGGGTGGGTCCTCGACAGGGTGACGGACGGACCGCGCACGCCCTTGGCCACCCGGACGACGTACGTCCGCAGGCGCAGGCCGTGCGTGTAGTCCTCACCGGGAACCTGCTCCTGCACCGGCAGGATGGCCTCCAGCTTGTCGTCCAGACGGACCAGGACGTTCTTGGGGTCCTTGCCCTGCTGGACCTGACCGGCGACGACATCGCCCTCGCGGCGGGCGTACTCGCCGAAGGTCACGTCGTTCTCGGCGTCCCGCAGCCGCTGCTGGATGACCTGGCGGGCCGTGGAGGCGGCGATGCGGCCGAAGTCGTGCGGGGTGTCGTCGAACTCGCGGGGCTCCTGGCCCTCCTCGAGCTCGGACGGGTCCTCCTTCGCCCACACGGTCACATGCCCGGTCTGACGGTTGAGCTCGACCCGTGCGTGACGGCGGCTGTCCGGGGTGCGGTGGTACGCGATGAGGAGGGCCGACTCGATCGCGTCGACCAGCAGGTCGAAGGCAATCTCCTTCTCCTGCGCCAGGCCCCTCAGGAGCTTCACGTCGATGTCCACGGCTACGCCTCCTCTTCCTTCTTGTCCTTACGGCTGAACTCGATCTCCACGCGCGCCTTGGCGATCTCGCCGAAGGCGATCCGCCGGACGGTGGGCTTACGGCCCTTCACGCCCGGCACCTCCAGGCCGAGGCCGTCGTCGTCCACGTCGAGGATCCGCGCGACCAGCTCGCCGGCCGGCTCCCCCTCCGGGGTGGTCAGCTGGAACCTGGCGAGCCGGCCCTTGGCGCGTACGTAGTGGCGGTGCTCCTTGAGCGGGCGCTCGGCCCCCGGCGAGGTCACTTCGAGCTGGTACTCGCCCTCGCCCATGGCGTCGGTCTCGTCGAGCTTGTCGGAGATGACACGGCTCAGCTCGGCGCACGCGTCGAGATCGACGCCCTCTTCGGAATCCACGACGACTCTCAGCACGCGGCGGCGGCCGGCCCGGGACAGCTCGATCTCTTCCAGATCCAGATCCACGGCGCTGACGAGCGGTTCGAGCAGTCCGCGCAGCCTCTCGCTCTGGGTGGTGCTCATCCGGGTGACTCCTCGGCCGCGTGTGCTGTTGTGGGTTTCGTCGTGTGTCAGCACAAAGGGTATCCGGTCGCGGAGGGTGTTGCCGTCCACGCAGGGCTGACCCGCAGGTACGCTCGCCTGCGGTGATCACACCGAAGACAGGTACCGGGCCCGAGGAGAGACGCGTGGAGCGCACCGGGACGACGCGCAGACGGGCGCTCATGGCGACGGGGGTGGTGGCGGCGAGCGCGATGGCGGCCTCCGCCACGCTGGCCGGCTGCTCGTCGGAGGCCCCCGCCGAGCGGCGCGGCACGGCGCCGGGACCCGTCTCGGCGGAGACGATGCTGCGGCGCCGCAGCACGGCGGCCAGCCGTGCGCTGCTCACGCGGTACGACGCGGTTCTGCTCGCCCATCCTGGTCTGGCGGCGCGCTTGACGCCGCTGCGGGACGAGGTGGCGCGCCATGTGGAGGCGCTGGCGCCGACGGAGCCGGAGACAGGGGCACCGGCCGCGGCGAGCACCACCCCGAGCCCTTCCGCCTCCGCGTCCGCCTCCGCGTCCACCGCGGCGCAGCCGGTACCGGCCGATGCCGACAAGGCCGTACGGGAGCTCGTCGCGGCCGAACGCGGCACCGCCGACAAGCACACCGTCGCCCTCGTCCACGCGCCGCCCGAGTACGCCCGGCTGCTGGCGTCCGTCGCCGCGGCCGGTGCCGTACACACCTACCTGCTGACGAAAGGGGCCCCGTCGTGAGCACGCTGGCCGCGGCACAGGCCGCACTCGCCGCGGAGCATGCCGCCGTGTACGGGTACGGGGTCGTCGGCGGCCGGTCCGGCCAGGCCCGTCGGACCGAGGCGGCGGAGGCGTACGCGGCTCACCGGGCCCGGCGTGACGCGCTGGAGCGGACGGTGCGCGACCTGGGCGGGGTGCCCGTGGTGGCGGTCGCCGCGTACGCGCTGCCGTTCGCGGTGCCGGACGCGGCCGCGGCGGTGCGGCTCGCCGCGGTGCTCGAGGACCGGATCGCGGGCGTCTACTCCGATCTCGTACGCGCCGCCGAGGGCCCGCTGCGGCGGGAGGCCGCGGGGGCGCTGCGCGAGGCGGCGGTACGGGCCGCGCGGTGGCGCGGCGGCGGCGTAGCCTTTCCGGGGCTCGCCGAGCGGGCGACAAGGCTGTGAAGGGGAACAACGCACGTATGGGTTTCGAACCGCCCCGGCGTCTGGTGCGGGCGCTCGGCGACAGTGACTGGCTCGGACAGCTGCCCAAGCTCCTGGAGGACGCGGTCGCCCGGCACGGACTGGACGTCGAACGGGTGGCGGTCCCCGGCGGGCGGAGCAGCCTGGTCGTCCTCGTACGGCGCCAGGACGGTTCCCCGGCGGCGCTGAAGCTCGTCCCGCCGTCGGCCGCGGCCGAGGCGGAGCCTGCCGCGCTGGCGCACTGGAACGGCTTCGGTGCGGTGCGGGTGGTGGACGCGTCCGAGGGGGCGCTGGTGCTGGAGCGGTTGCATCCGGAGGTGTCGGTGCGGTCGTTGCCGGAGTCCAAGGCGCTGCTGGAGGCGGCGGGGACGGTGCGGCGGCTGTGGGTCGCCCCGCCTGCGGGCCACGCCTTCGAGTCGGTGGCCGCGCGTACGGGCCGGCAGGCCGCCGCGATGTCGGCGCCCGCGGAGGGGGTGCCTGCGGCGCTGGTGGCAGCCGCGATGTCGGCGCGGGAGGAGCTGGTCGCCACGTCCCCCGAAGCCACGGAAGACCTCCTGCTCCACGGCAACTTCCGCCAGAGCAAGGTTCTCGGAGGTGACCGTGCGCCGTGGCTGGCGGTCGGGCCGGAGCCGGTCGTCGGCGAACGCGCGTACGACCTGGCCCGGCTGGTCCGCGACCGCGTCGAGGACCTCGTCGCGACGACCTCGGGCCCCTCGGCGGCCCGTCGCCGCGTGAACCGCCTCGCGGAGTCGCTGGACGTGGACCCCGAGCGGCTGCGGGGCTGGACGCTCTTCCGCGCGGTGGAGTCGGCGGCGCGGGCGATGGCCTCGGGCCGCGTCCAGGAGGCGGAGCTGACGCTGGAGTTCGCGGCCTGGCTCTGAGCTGGTGGGCTGCCGCCCCGAGCCCCCGCAGAAGCCCCCGGACGGGGCGGCCCGGTGCCGCAGGGCGCGGGTTCCCGTGGTGCGGGTGCGGGGTGCGGGCTCTGAGCTGGTGGGCTGCCGCCCCCGAGCCCCCGCAGAAGCCCCCGGACGGGGCGGCCCGGCACGGCGGGGTGCGCGTTCCGGTACTGCGGATGCGGGGTGCCTCCGGCGGGATGGGCGGTGCCGTGACGGCGTCCGGTGTGTCCGTCCTCCAGCGCCGGACGGGCTGGGTGTGAGGGGTTGCCCGGTGTCGGGTCGGTTGCCGTCGGGGTCCGCTCCGGGGCTCGTGTCCCGGACTGTCGGCCCTCACCGCGCTCCGCGCGAGCTGCGGGCGCCTTCACGTCCAGAACACGACCCCAACGCGTCCCTCCCTCGGGGGCCGGCCCTCGAGGGCTGAGCCCGGTGGGCGGCCGTCCCATGGTCAGCGGGCGGTCGTACTGCCCCAAGGTCTTTTGCCCACCCGTCCCGCGGAGCGGGACGGATGGGCACGAACCACCCATCGGGCCGGGACGGCAAAAACCGCCCCCGCCGGCTCGGAGGCCGCGAGCCCGGAGGGGGACGCCCCTCCGGGACCAGCGCCCCGTCAGCCCAGGAGGCGGGCGATCGCCTCCGCGACCGGGAGCTCCTCGCGGTCGCCCGTGCGGCGGTCCTTGAGTTCGACGACGCCCTCGGCCGACCGGCGGCCGGCGACCAGGATCTGCGGGACACCGATGAGTTCCGCGTCGGTGAACCTGACGCCCGGGGAGACGCCCGCCCGGTCGTCCACCAGGACGCGCACACCCGCCGCGCCCAGCTGCTCGGCGACGTCGAGCGCCAGCTCGGTCTGGAGCGCCTTGCCCGCGGCGACGACGTGCACGTCCGCCGGGGCGATCTCGCGCGGCCAGCACAGGCCCTGCTCGTCCGCGTGCTGCTCGGCCAGGGCCGCGACCGCGCGCGAGACGCCGATGCCGTACGAGCCCATGGTCACCCGGACGGGCTTGCCGTTCTGGCCGAGCACGTCGAGCTGGAAGGCGTCCGCGTACTTGCGGCCGAGCTGGAAGATGTGACCGATCTCGATCGCGCGGTCCAGCTTCAGCCCGGTGCCGCAGGACGGGCACGGGTCGCCGTCCTCGACCACGACGACGTCGAGGTGGTCGTCGACCTCGAAGTCACGGCCGCAGACGACGTTCTTCGCGTGCGTGTCCGGCTTGTTCGCACCGGTGATCCACGCCGTGCCCGGCGCGATGCGCGGGTCGGCGATGTAGCGGACCTTCTCCAGGCCCTGCGGGCCGACGTAGCCACGGACCAGGTCCGGGCGGCCCTCGAAGTCCTCCGCGGTGACCAGCTCGACCACGGCGGGCGCGAGGTGGTCGGTGAGCTTGCCGAGATCGACCTCGCGGTCCCCGGGGACGCCGACCGCGACGATCTCGCCGTCGACCTTCACCAGGAGGTTCTTCAGCGTCGCGGAGGCCGGGACGCCGAGGTGCTCGGCGAGCGTCTCGATGGTCGGGGTGTCGGGGGTGTCGAGCTCCTCGACCGGGCCGTGCGCAGAGGCGTCGGCGGGCGACGCGGCCTTGAAGGTCACGGCCTCGGTGTTCGCGGCGTAGTCGCAGGCCGGGCAGTACACGAAGGTGTCCTCGCCCGCGGGGGCCGGCGCGAGGAACTCCTCCGACGCCGAGCCGCCCATCGCGCCGGAGACGGCGGAGACGATGCGGTGCTCCAGGCCCAGACGCTGGAAGATCTTGATGTACGCCTCGCGGTGCAGCCGGTACGACTCGGCCAGGCCCTCGTCCGTCGTGTCGAAGGAGTACGAGTCCTTCATCTGGAACTCACGGCCGCGCAGGATGCCCGAGCGCGGACGCGCCTCGTCGCGGTACTTCGTCTGGATCTGGTAGAGGATCACCGGCAAGTCCTTGTAGGACGTGCACTGGTCCTTGACGAGCTGGGTGAAGATCTCCTCGTGGGTGGGGCCCAGCAGGTAGTCCGCGCCCTTGCGGTCCTGGAGGCGGAAGAGCTCGGCGCCGTACTCGTTCCAGCGCCCGGTCGCCTCGTACGGCTCCTTGGGCAGGAGGGCCGGAAGCAGCACTTCCTGGGCGCCGATGGCGTCCATCTCCTCGCGCACGACGCGGGCGACGTTCTCCAGGACCCGCATGCCCAGCGGCAGCCAGCTCCAGATCCCGGCGGCGTTGCGGCGCACGTAGCCGGCGCGGACCAGGAGCTTGTGGCTGAGCGTCTCCGCATCCGCCGGGTCGTCGCGCAATGTCTTGACCATCAGACGGGACATGCGCTGGACCTGGGCTGCCATGGGTTTTCTCCTGCGTACAAGAAAGGGTGGTGTGCAGGAGGTTAGCCGGGCGGTCCCTGAGGGCGGAAATCAGTTCCGGCGCGGCAGCGGCAGCGGCGCCCCTGCTCACGTCCGCCGCAGCGGCAGTGGCGCCCCCATCACCGCATACGGCTTCGGTGCGCTGGGGAACAGGACGTGGCGGGCCAGGTCCTCGTAGCCGAGGACGCGGTAGAGCCCGCGGGCCGGGCTCTCGACGTCGATGGCGGAGAGGATCGAGCGGGGCTGGGCGGCGCCGTCCGTGATGGTGGTGATCAGGGTGCGGCCGATGCCCCGGCCCTGGTACGCGGGGTGGACGTGGAGCTCGGTGATGACGAAGGAGTCGTCGAGCCAGTTGTCGGCGCCGCGGCTGCGCAGGTAGGGCTCGACGACGGTGGACCACCAGTGGGTGCGGTCGTTGGGCATGCCGTAGACGAAGCCGACGAGCCGGCCCTCGGGGGTCGTCGCGCCGAGGGCGCAGGCGCCGGGGTAGAGCAGGTGGCGGAGCACGATATGGCGGCGGATCGCGATCTCGTCCTCGCTGAGCCCGAAGGCGAGGGCCTGAACGGCGAGCGCGTCGTCCACGCGCGCCGCGAGGTCGACGGGTCCGACCACGACATCGTGTTCCATGCCGGGCACCCTACTTGGCCCTGGAGCTGGTCAGAACAGCACGCTCATGAAGGCGCCCACCTCGCGGAACCCGACGCGGCGGTACGCCGCACGAGCGGCCGTGTTGTAGTCGTTGACGTACAGGCTGGCGACGGGTGCCACATCGGCGAGCGCGTAGCGCAGGACCGCGGCCATGCCGGTCTCGGAGAGCCCGCGGCCGCGGAACTCGGGGTCGACCCAGACACCCTGGATCTGGCAGGCCTGCGTGGTCGCCGCGCCGATCTCGGCCTTGAAGACGACCTTGCCGTCGTCGATACGGGCGAAGGCGCGCCCGGAGCCGACGAGTTCGGCGACGCGTGCCTGGTAGAGCAGTCCGCCGTCGCCGGCGAGCGGTGAGACCCCGACCTCCTCCGTGAACATGGCCACGCACGCAGGCATGATCACGTCCACCTCGTTCTTGCGGATGCGGCGGACGTACGGGTCGGGCGCGATGTCCGCCGGCAGGGACTCGGTGACCATCAGGGGCTGGTGGGCGCGGACCTCACGGGCCGGTCCCCAACTGGGCTCGAGGAGCTGCCACAGCAGGCCGGTGGACTCGGCGGGGCCGACGATGGAGGAACAGCGGCGGCCGGTCCTGCGGGCGCGCTCGGCGAAGGCGCGGACGGCCTCGGGCGGTGCGCAGATGGGGACGAGATTGGCGCCGGAGTAGCAGAGCGAGCGGAGCCGCCCGTCCTCGTACCAGCCCCACATCTCACCGCCGAGGCGCCAGGGGTCGAGCCCGGCGACCTGGACGCGGGACGTGACGAACGCGTTGGCGACGGGCTCGCTCTCAAGGACGGCGAGCGCTGCGCCGAGGTCGCCGGGGTCGAGGACCCGGGTGGTCGTCTGCGTCAACACGAGAGCCGCTCCCACACTCCTTCGGCACCGTTCCGGGCCTGGTCCGCTGGTCTCCGCACTGTACCCGGAGATGCCGAGTCGCACCGCACGCGCAAGGGGGACCGGGCCCCAGGTGGGGCCCGGTCCCGGGCGGTGCTCTGCGTGCGCGGCGGATCCGCGGCGGATCCGCGGTGGATCAGCTGACGGAGACCTCGGGCTCGCCCGATGCGATCCCGTCCTTCTCCATCTGCTCGGCGATCTTCATGGCCTCTTCGATGAGGGTCTCGACGATCTTCGACTCGGGCACGGTCTTGATGACCTCGCCCTTGACGAAGATCTGGCCCTTGCCGTTGCCGGACGCGACGCCGAGGTCGGCCTCACGGGCCTCGCCCGGACCGTTGACGACGCAGCCCATGACGGCCACGCGCAGCGGGACCTCCATGCCCTCCAGGCCCGCGGTGACCTGGTCGGCGAGCTTGTAGACGTCGACCTGGGCGCGGCCGCAGGAGGGGCAGGAGACGATCTCCAGGCGGCGCTGGCGGAGGTTCAGCGACTCCAGGATCTGGATGCCGACCTTGACCTCCTCGGCCGGCGGCGCGGACAGCGAGACGCGGATCGTGTCGCCGATTCCCTCGCTCAGCAGCGCGCCGAAGGCGACGGCGGACTTGATCGTGCCCTGGAACGCAGGGCCGGCCTCGGTGACGCCGAGGTGCAGCGGGTAGTCGCACTGGGCGGCCAGCTGGCGGTAGGCGTTGACCATGACGACCGGGTCGTTGTGCTTGACCGAGATCTTGATGTCGCGGAAGCCGTGCTCCTCGAAGAGCGACGCCTCCCACAGCGCGGACTCGACGAGCGCCTCGGGGGTGGCCTTGCCGTACTTCTTCAGCAGCCGGGCGTCGAGCGAGCCCGCGTTGACGCCGATACGGATCGGGGTGCCCGCGTCCTTGGCGGCCCGCGCGATCTCCTTGACCTTGTCGTCGAACTGCTTGATGTTGCCCGGGTTGACCCGGACCGCCGCACAGCCCGCGTCGATGGCGGCGAACACGTACTTCGGCTGGAAGTGGATGTCCGCGATCACCGGGATCTGCGACTTCCTGGCGATCGTGGCGAGCGCGTCGGCGTCGTCCTGCGTCGGGCAGGCGACGCGGACGATCTGGCAGCCGGACGCCGTCAGCTCGGCGATCTGCTGCAGTGTCGCGCCGATGTCGGAGGTCCGCGTCGTCGTCATCGACTGCACGGACACCGGAGCGTCTCCGCCGACGGCGACCGAGCCGACCTGGATCTTTCGGCTGACCCGGCGGTCGGCGAGCTTGGTCGGAACGGACGGGATACCGAGAGAAATCGCGGTCATCTGCTGTGCAACCCCAAGGTGTGGATCGAGGTCCCGATGTCGGCGGGCTCCAGCCTTTGAGATTACGCCACGGGCCTCTGCCTGAGCACATCGCGCCCGTCGTGGCTCCCGAAGAACGAGTGGCCGGGCGTCAAGCATGCCCGGCCACTCTGAACGGCTCGTTGCTAGGAGATTTTCACCGGGTTGACGATGTCGGCGACAAGGACGAGCAGGGTGAAGGCGATGAAGATCCCCGCCACCACATAGGCGACCGGCATCAGCTTCGCCACGTCGAACGGTCCCGGGTCGGGCCGGCGGAACAGCCTGGCGACATGGCGGCGTACCGACTCCCACAGCGCCCCCGCGATATGGCCGCCGTCGAGCGGCAGCAGCGGAAGCATGTTGAACAGGAAGAGGGAGAGGTTGAAGCCCGCGAGCAGCATCAGGAACGTGGCGACGATGTTCTGGGTCGGTACGTCCAGGTTGAGCACCTCGCCGCTGATGCGCGCGGCACCGACCACGCCGACCGGCGAGTCGTCCTTGCGTTCGCCGTCGCCGAAGGCCGCGTCCCACAAATCGGGGACCTTGGCGGGGAGCGAGATGATCGACTCGGCGCCGGCCTCGATCATGTCGCCCATGCGGTCCACCGACTGGCCGAAGCTCTGCGGCACGATCTCGGTCCTGGCGGCGAAGCCCAGGTAGCCGGCCTTGACGAAGCCTTCGGGCACGACCTCCCCGTCGGCGTCCTTCTCGACCACCACGTTCTCGGCGAGCGTCGCGTGGAGGACCTTCTCCTCGCCTCCGCGTTCGACGGTGACGGTGGCGGGGCCGATGGTGGCGCGGATGCGGTTGGACAGGTCGGCCCAGTCCTTGACCGGCGCCCCGTTGAAGGCGACGATCCGGTCGCCCACCTGAAGACCGGCGGCCTGGGCAGGACCCACCGGGTCACCCTTCGCGCACTTCTCGCGCTTCTCGCTCTGCTCGATGACGCACTTCTGGACGCCGGCCACCTCGGTGGTCTGCGTCGGCGTGCCGAACGTCATCAGCACTCCGAGGAAGATCGCGACGGCGAGCACCAGGTTCATGAACGGACCCGCGAACATCACGATGACGCGCTTCCAGGGCTTGCGCGTGTAGAAGAGCCGGGTCTCGTCGCCGGGCTTCAGCTCCTCGAAGGCCGCCGAGCGGGCGTCCTCGATCATTCCGCGCCAGGGCGAGGTGGAGCGGGCCTCGATGCGGCCGTCCTCGCCCGGCGGGAACATCCCGATCATGCGGATGTAGCCGCCGGCCGGGATCGCCTTGATTCCGTACTCCGTCTCGCCCTTGTGCCGCGACCAGATCGTGGGGCCGAAGCCGACCATGTACTGGGGCACCCGGATGCCGAAGAGCTTGGCCGTGGAGAGATGGCCGAGCTCGTGCCAGGCGATGGAGAAGAGCAGTCCGACGGCGAAGAGCACTATGCCGAGGACCGTCAACAGAATCGTCATGCGCGAGCCTCCGCTGTCGCCTTCGCTGTCTGTTCCGCCTGGCCGGCCTGGTGGGCCTGCCCTGTCCGGCCGGTCCGTCCGGCCAGTTCCCGGGCGCGGGCGCGCGCCCAGGTCTCCGCTTCCAGGACGTCCGGGACCGTCAGCGAGGTTCCCCGTGCACCCTGATGCTCACCGACGACTGCCGTGACCGTATCCATGATTCCGTTGAACGGCAGCCGTCCCGCGAGAAACGCGTCGACGCACTCCTCGTTCGCGGCATTGAACACCGCAGGGGCCGTGCCGCCCAGTTCCCCGACATGCCGGGCGAGTCCGACGGACGGGAAGGCCTCGGTGTCGAGCGGGAAGAACTCCCAGGTGGAGGCCTTGGACCAGTCGAAGGCGGGGGCGGCGTCGGGCACCCGCTGGGGCCACCCGATGCCGATGGCGATCGGCCCGCGCATGTCCGGCGGGGTGGCCTGGACGAGGGTCGAGCCGTCCGTGAACTCCACCATCGAGTGAACGTACGACTGGGGGTGGACGACGACCTCGATGCGGTCGAACGGGATGTCGTAGAGGAGGTGCGCCTCGATGACTTCCAGGCCCTTGTTGACGAGGGTCGCGCTGTTGACGGTGATCACCGGGCCCATGGCCCAGGTGGGGTGGGCGAGGGCGTCCTCGGGAGTGACGTCGGCGAGCTCCGCCCTCGTACGGCCGCGGAAGGGGCCGCCGGACGCCGTGACGACGAGCTTGCGGACGTCGGCGCGGGTGCCGGCGGCCAGAGCCTGGAAGAGTGCGGCGTGCTCGGAGTCGACGGGGATGATCTGGCCGGGCTTCGCCAGCGCCTTGACCAGCGGGCCGCCGACGATCAGCGACTCCTTGTTGGCGAGGGCGAGCGTGCGGCCCGCCTCGAGGGCGGCGAGGGTGGGCGCGAGGCCGATGGAGCCGGTGATCCCGTTGAGCACGGTGTGGCAGTCGGATGCGGCGAGCTCGGCCGCCGCGTCGGGTCCGGCGAGGATCTCGGGGAGCGGCTCGCCCGTCCCGTACTGCGCTCGCAGGGCCTCGCGGAGCGCGGGTACGGCGTCCTCGCGCGCGACGGCGACCGTGCTCACCCGCAGCCTGTGCGCCTGCTCGGCGAGCAGCCCGACCCTGCCGCCCGCGGCGGAGAGCGCGGTGACGCGGAAGCGGTCGGGGTTGCGCAGGACCAGGTCGACGGCCTGCGTGCCGATGGACCCGGTGGCGCCGAGGACGACGATGTCCCGGCGGCCTTCGGCCGGATCGAAGGCGATGTGCGGGTCGGCGAGGGGGGATGGGCTGTCGCTCATGCCCCCCATTGTTGCCGCATCCGCTGTGGGCCCGGACAGGGTGTCCCTGTCCGGGGCGTCTCTACGCGCCTTTCGGCTCGCCGACGGAGAACTTCTCCCACTGCGCCGTGATCACTTCCTCCGGCACTCCCCCGATGTCCTTGGTGTCGGTGATCTCTGCGCGGAAGGACAGCGTGGTCGGCCCGGAGCGGACGACGGTGAGGTACTCGTAGAGCTTCAGCTTCCCCTTCACGTCGAGGATCGTGAAGCGGTACGCCTTCGCCTCGTCGCCGACGGCCGGGGCCTTGGCAGGCTCCACCTTCAGATACTTCGCCTTCGCAATGGCGCGTACCTCGGTGAACCCGGCGGCGCACTCCCTGCCGGCCTTGTCCAGGGCCTTCATGACACCAGCGGCGTCCGCCGGGGTGTAGCTGCGCAGCTGTACGGCGACGGTGGTGCCGATCATCTCGTCGGGAACGTCGACCTTGCGGTGCACCTCTGCCGCGGGAGCGTACGAGGTGGCGCCCTTGGCAAGGCTGACCAGCGGCTGGCAGGTGGCGGGGTCGGCGGTGTACTCCTCGCCGAGCGGGGCGCCGAGGGTGAACTCGGACGCGGTGTACCTGCCGACCTTCTCTCCGTCGGTGAAGGCGAGCGCGGTGAGCTGCTGCCGGCTGAGGGCGCCGGGGGAGGCCGAGCCGGTTCCGGCGCTCGCCGTCGGCTTGTTGTCGCCGTCGGGCTTCCCTTCCTCCGCGTCCCCGCCGCAGCCGGCCGTGCCGCCGAGCACGGCTGCGACGAGCGCGACGGCGGCCGCGCGCCGCGTCAGCCGGTGTCCCGCGTGGTTCCCCGCCCCGAACATCCCTGCCCCGTTCCTTGGTTGATGCCGATCGACTGATGGTGGTCGACGCCCGATTGTGGTCCATGAGGGCGCCCCGCGTCACGGCGTATTGATTGCGAGTCAGTTGCGATCGAGAAGGGGCGTCCGGTTCGACGGCGTACGAGGTGGCGCGACAGCCGCCGGGCGGAACGGTGAACGTGTCTCCCGCGCGGGCCACTTCGACGCCGAAGGCGCGCATCATCGCGAGGGTGATCTCGATGTACGGGGCGGAGACGAGATCGGTGACGGTGATGCGCAGTCCCTCGTCGGTGCGGGCCGAGCATGAGCAGGGCGGTGAGGTACTGGGACGACTGGCCCGCGTCGAGGGTGAGTTCGCCTCCCTCGATGGCGTGCGCGGCGATGCGGAGGGGGTGGTGACCGTCGGCCTCCTCGTGGCGAAGGTCCACGCCGAGGGTGCGGAGGGCTTCGGTGAGGGGGCCGAGGGGCGGCGGCGCATCCGGGGCGAGGCGTCGAAGCGGTAGGTGCCGTGGCCGGCGGCGGCGAGGGCCGGAGAAGCGGGCGGTGGTGGCGCCGTCGCGGCAGTACACGTCCGCCTCGGCGGCGGCGGGACCCTGCGGCCTGCCCTCGATGCGCCAGGCGTCCGGGGCGCGCTCGACCCGGTACCCGAGCCGGGTCAGGCCCTCGGCGAAGCCCTCGGTGTCGTCCGGGAGGAGCGGACGAAAGGAGGGTGGTCGTTCCGTCGGCCGCGGCGGCGAGGAACAGGGCGCGGGCGGTGACGGACTTGGAGCCGGGAAGGTCGATGACGGTCACGCCCGGCATCCTGCCGCCGTGGGCCCGCGTTGCGGACAGGCGGCCAGGGGGTGGGACGACTCCCCCTCTCATGCGGGCAGGCGTTCCGCCCATCACAGGGCTCCACACGCCGACCCGGCCGCGGGCGTCCGCCCCGCCCCGGAAACGCCGCCCCTGTGGTGGGCAGTCGTCCCGCGGGGCGGGACGACTGCCCCACAGCACCCCGGTGCGGGCACCCCTCCATGAGAGGCGCCCGCCCGTTCCGCCCTGGCGGAACGCATGCCACAACCGGTGGGTGGGTCGGGGCACATGCGCCGCCCCGGGATGGGTCAGCGGATCGGCCGGTGGACGTTCTCCCGGGTCGCCGGGCCCGGCGTGGCCTCCGCGATCCAGGGGCCATCGCCGCTGGGGTCGATGACGCCCTGTTCCAGCCAGGTGTACGTGCCCGCGAGGACACCGTTGACGACCCTGCGGTCGAGGTCGTCCGTGTTCGCCCAGAGGCGGCCGAAGAGTTCGTCGACGCGGATGCGCGACTGGCGGCAGAACGCGTCCGCGAGCTGGTACGCCTCGCGGCCGTGGTCGCCGGTGATCCGCATCTGCTCCGCGCGTACGCACGCCGCGCTCATCGCGAAGAGTTCGGCGCCGATGTCGACGACCCGGCCGAGGAAGCCCTGCTTGGTCTCCATCCGGCCCTGCCAGCGGGACATCGCGTAGAACGTGGACCGCGCGAGCTTGCGTGCCGAGCGCTCCACGTACCGCAGGTGCGTGGCGAGATCGGTGTGACCGCTCCGGTGGAACTCGGCGTACGAGCCCGGCAGTTGCCCCGGTCCGGCCATCAGCTTCGGCAGCCAGCGAGCGTAGAACGCGGTCGCCTGCGCGCCCGCCTTCGCCTTGTCGCCGAGGGACTTGTCCGGGTCGATGATGTCGCCGGCGACCGCGAGATGCGCGTCGACCGCCTCACGGGCGATCAGCAGATGCATGATTTCCGTCGAACCCTCGAAGATCCGGTTGATCCGCAGGTCGCGCAGCATCTGCTCGGCCGGCACCGCTCGCTCGCCGCGCGCGGCCAGCGACTCCGCGGTCTCGAAGCCGCGGCCGCCGCGGATCTGGATCAGCTCGTCGGCGATCAGCCAGGCCATCTCGGAGCCGTACAGCTTGGCGAGCGCCGCTTCGATGCGGATGTCGTTGCGGTCCTCGTCGGCCATCTGGGACGACAGGTCGACCATGGCCTCCATGGCGAAGGTGGTCGCCGCGATGAAGGAGATCTTCGAGCCGACGGCCTCGTGCTTGGCGACGGGCTTGCCCCACTGCTCACGCACGGCGGACCACTCGCGGGCGATCTTGAGGGACCACTTCCCCGCGCCCACGCACATCGCGGGCAGCGACAGCCGCCCGGTGTTGAGCGTGGTCAGGGCGATCTTGAGGCCCGCACCCTCGGGGCCGATGCGGTTCGCGGCCGGAACGCGGACCTGGTGGAAGCGGGTCACGCCGTTCTCGATGCCGCGCAGGCCCATGAAGGCGTTGCGGTTCTCGACCGTGATGCCCGGGGACGCCGCTTCGACGACGAAGGCGGTGATGCCGCCCTTGTGACCATCGGACCTGGGCACGCGGGCCATGACGACGAGCAGATCGGCGACCACGCCGTTCGTGGTCCAGAGCTTGACGCCGTCGAGGACGTAGTCGTCGCCGTCGGGCACGGCCATGGTCGCCAGGCGCGCCGGGTCGGAGCCCACGTCCGGCTCGGTGAGCAGGAAGGCCGTGATGTCCGTACGGGCACATCGCGGCAGGAACGCGTCCTTCTGCTCCTGCGTGCCGAAGAGCTTCAACGGCTGCGGCACGCCGATCGACTGGTGCGCGGAGAGCAGCGCGCCCACGGCAGGGCTGGCGGAGCCGACGAGGGCCAGGGCCTTGTTGTAGTACACCTGGGTGAGCCCGAGCCCGCCGTACTTCGGGTCGATCTTCATGCCGAGGGCACCGAGCTCCTTCAGCCCGCTGATCACCTCGTCCGGGATCCGGGCCTCGCGCTCGATGCGGGCGCTGTCGATCTGTGTCTCGCAGAAGTCGCGCAGTTTGGCGAGGAACTGCTCGCCGCGCTGGACGTCTTCGGGGGACGGCATCGGATGGGGATGGATCAGGTCGAGCCGGAAGCGGCCAAGGAACAGTTCCTTGGCAAAGCTGGGCTTGCGCCAGCCCTGCTCGCGGGCGGCCTCGGCAACCTGACGGGCTTCCCGCTCGGAGACCTTGGGCGCGGTTTGCGGTTTCGAAGGGGCGGACATGAGGGACTCACCTCGCCGCAGCGTCGGGGGCGGCCGCACGGAATTACCGTGCGGTGCTACTCGTCCGTATCTACCCGAATACCGACCACCTCACCAGTCCTGCGGCGCACCCGGGTGTACGTGTGCACGCAGAGACACGAAGACGGCCGAAGCCCCCGCACAGTGGGCTCCGGCCGTCGGCTCACGTCGTACTACAGGGCCAGTCCGGTGAGGACGAGCACCCGCTCGTACGTGTAGTCGTCCATCGCGTACCTGACGCCCTCGCGGCCCACGCCGGACTGCTTGACGCCGCCGTACGGCATCTGGTCGGCGCGGTAGGAGGGGACGTCGCCGACGATCACGCCGCCGACCTCGAGTGCGCGGTGGGCGCGGAACGCGGTCTGCAGGTCGCGCGTGAACACGCCCGTCTGCAGGCCGAACTTGGAGTTGTTGACCTCGGCGAAGGCCTCCGCCTCGCCGTCGACCCGGTGCAGGGTCAGGACCGGTCCGAAGACCTCCTCGCAGGCGAGGGTGGCGTCGGCCGGCAGGTCGGCGAGCACGGTCGGGGCGTAGGTCGCGCCGTCACGCCGGCCGCCGGTGAGCAGCTTGGCGCCGCCGTTCACGGCCTCGTCCACCCAGGACTCGACGCGCTTGGCCGCGTCCTCGCTGACGAGCGGGCCGACGTCGGTGGCGTCGTCGGACGGGTCGCCGGTGCCCTGTGCCTCGACGGCGGCGACGATCCTCGGGACGAGCCGGTCGTAGACCGACGCGTCGGCGACGACGCGCTGCACGGAGATGCAGGACTGGCCGCCCTGGTAGTTGGAGAACGTGGCGATCCGGGACGCGGCCCAGTCCAGGTCCTCGTCGGAGGACCAGTCGGCGAGGACGACGGCCGCGCCGTTGCCGCCGAGCTCCAGGGTGCAGTGCTTGTGCGGCACGGACGCCTGGATGGCGTAGCCGACCTTGTCCGAGCCGGTGAACGAGATCACCGGCAGGCGCTCGTCCTGGACCAGGGCGGGCATGGACTCGTTCAGGACCGGCAGCACGGACCAGGAGCCGGCGGGCAGCTCGGTCTCGGCCAGCAGCTCGCCGATGATCAGGCCGGACAGCGGGGTGGCGGGCGCCGGCTTGAGGATGATCGGCGCGCCCACGGCGATGGCCGGGGCGATCTTGTGGGCGCAGAGGTTCAGCGGGAAGTTGAACGGCGCGATGCCGAGGACGACGCCCTTCGGGAAGCGGCGGGTGAGGGCGAGACGGCCCTGGCCGCCGGCGTCGGTGTCGAGGCGCTGGGCCTCGCCGCCGTTGAAGCGGCGGGCCTCCTCGGCGGCGAAGCGGAAGACGGAGACGGCACGGCCGACCTCGCCGCGGGCCCACTTGATCGGCTTGCCGTTCTCGGCGGAGATCAGCTGGGCGATCTCCTCGGTGCGCTCGACCAGACGCCTGGACACGTGGTCGAGGGCGGCGGCGCGGACATGGGCGGGGGTCGCCGCGAACTCGTCCACGACGGCGTGCGCGGCGGCCACGGCCTCCTCGACCTGGGCGTCGGTCGGCACGGACACCGTGCCGACGACCCGGCCGTCCCACGGGGACGTGACGTCGAAGGTGGCGTCGCCGGTGGCCTGGCGGCCGGCGAGCCAGAAGGCGTGGGTGGAAGTCATATGGGGTCCCGGCCCTTCCGAAGTAGTGGGTTGCCTCTTCTCACACGGTAGGGCGGCCGGGCCGGGTCGCGGTTTGTCCGCGTTGGAGTGGTCGGCGGGGCCGCCCTGCCGCTTTGGCGGGTGCGCCGGCCGCAGGGGGTGTCAGCGGCGGCGTTCCGTGCTGACGATCAGGCACACCCCGGCCACCACGACGGCGCCACCGACGGCGATCGGCCAGGTCAGCCGCTCGTTCAGGACCAGTGCGCCGAGAAGCACGGCGACGACCGGGTTGACATACGCGTACGTGGCGACCAGCGAGAGCGGCGCGGAGTGGAGCAGCCAGGCGTACGCCGTGAACGCGATGAGCGAGCCGAAGACGACGAGATAGGCGAGGGCGGTCCAGGAGCGTCCGGACACCTCGCCGAGCACGAAGCCGTGCTGCTCGCCCCGGCCGAGCCCGACCAGCAGGCAGCCGATGCCGCCCGCGACCATTTCGTACGCGCTCGCCGCGAAGGGGTTGGCGGGCATGGGGATGCGGGCGGAGGAGAAGGAGCCGACCGACCACATGACGGTCGCCGCGATCACGGTGAGGACGCCCCAGAGGCGTACGTCGCCGCTCAGCCCGGGGAGGGTCAGCACGGCGAGGCCCGCGAGCCCGAGCAGAACGCCGCCGTACGCGCCGAGGCCGGGCCGCTCGCCCGAGGCCCTGCGCAGCACGACGACCCAGGCGGGGACGACGGCGACCAGCAGGGCCGCGAGCCCGGAGGGCACGGCGGTCTCGGCGAGGACGACGAGTCCGTTGCCGCCGAGGAGGAGCAGGAGGCCGACGACCGCGGCGGAGGCGAGCTGGGCACGGGTGACCTTCAGGGCCGAGGGCCCCTGCCGCCAGGCGATGATCGCGGCGAGGATCAGTCCCGCGGCGATGAAACGGGCGCCCGCGGAGAGGAACGGCGGCATCGTCTCGACGACGACGCGGATGCCGAGGTACGTCGACCCCCAGACGACGTACACGATGGCGAGGGCGGCCCATACGGCCCCGGATATCCGGAGCCCGGGTGCGGTGGTGGCGGTCGGTACGGCGGTGGTGGCGGCGGCTGCTTCGTCCGCGGATGTGCCGGTGCAGGGAGCGGGTTGCGTCATGGGTCCTTCTCGTCCTCGTCTCGCGGACGGGCGGCGGGCGCCTCCCCGTCACTGGAGATCACGAGGCAGGACCCTAGTACTTCAGCGCGCAAACTCCAGATTTTCTGCCCGCCTTCGGGCAGGGGAACGGAAATTTCTTCGTTTCGGACCCCGCGGGGCTAGGGCGCCGTGTCCGTCGCGGTGCCGGTCGTCGGGCCCGCGGCCGAGCCCGTCGTCGGACCCGCAGCCGGCTCCGCGGTCGCCTTCAGGGCCAGCCAGAGCTCCATGCGGACGTCCGGGTCGTCCAGGGAGCGCCCGAGGATCTCCTCGACGCGGCGCATGCGGTAGCGGAGGGTGTGGCGGTGGACGCCGAGGTCGGCGGCCGCCGCGTCCCACTGGCCGTGGCGGGAGAGCCAGGCGCGCAGGGAGGCGACGAGGTCACCGCGGCCGGTCGCGTCGTGTTCGTACAGGGCCCGGAGCATGCCGTCGGCGAAGGCCCGCACGGCGTCGTCGGCGAGGAGCGGCAGGACCGAGCCGGCGGCGAGCTCCTCGTGCTCGACGAGGGCCCGTCCCCTCCGGCGGGCGACGGAGAGCGCCTGCTCGGCCCTCTTGTAGGCCGACGCAGCGGCGCTCGGGCCGGTCGGGGCGGACATCCCGACGACGATGCCCGCCTCCTCGGCCTCCCGCTCCGTGTACGGCTCGCAGGCACCGACGACCGCACCTCCGTCCGCGGCGAGGACGACGAGCCGGTCGTCGCCCTCGGGGACGCTCAGCATCGCCTCGCCGGACCGTGACGCCGCGGACTCCAGCGACTCGGCGAGCGCGTGCACGGGGTGCTCGGCCGCCGGGTCCGGCTCGCCCGCGCGCTCGGCGATGAGCAGCCGGAAGGGCGCGTCGAGGAGCTCGCCGTACAGATCCCCCGCGACCGCCCTGGCGTGGTCCGGCTGCCCGGACAGCAACATCCGCAGCACCGCCGCGCCGAGGCGGTGCTCGGCGCGCTGCAGCGACCGGGAACGTTCTGTCGTGAGCGTCAGCAGGGCGATCGCGGAGTGCACGGCGTACCGCTCGGCCGTCCCCAGCGGGGCACCCGTGCCGACGGCGAGCGCGCCCCGCACCCGCCGTCCGGTGCCCAGCGACTGCAGCTCGACCCGGTCATCCGTGCCGCCGACGACGGCGCTGGCGGGCGCGGGCCGCTCGCGCAGCCGCTCCACATCGGCGGTGAGCCGGGCGGCGCGCCGGGCGGCCCAGTCGGGTGCGGCGGCGACGACGGCGCCGGAGGCGTCGTAGAGCGCGGCCCAGCCGTCGATGTACGAGGCGAGCTTGGCGAGCAGCGCCGCCGGGCCCTCGGCGAGGGCGGCGCGGGTGAGCTCGCGCTGGGCTTCGAAGCCCGCGGTCACGGCCCGGTACTGGTCGGCGGCCATGGCGGCGGACACGGCCTTGCTGATGGCGAGGAACGGGGTGCGGCGCGGCACTTCGAGGAGCGGGAAGTCCTCCTCCTTCGCCGCGTTCAGCAGCGCCTCGGGGACGTCGTCGTAGGTGACACCGACGGCGAAGCCGAGCCCGACCACACCGGCGCCGACCAGCCGCCGCACGTAGCGGCGCATCGCCTCGGGGTCCGCGGCGTCCAGCGTCATCGCGGTGACGAGAAGCAGCTCGCCGCCCTCCATGTACGGCACGGGGTCGGCGAGTTCGCTGACGTGCGCCCAGCGCACGGGGGTCCCGAGCCGGTCCTCCCCCGCGCGCACGGTCAGCTTGAGCGCGGAGTGCTGGACGAGCGAGGCGAGGGTGACCGGCATGGGACCGCGGGCTTTCGACAGAGGGAGTTTTTCGCCGTCCCGTATGAACGGCATACCTCGATTCTGCCAGGGCGTACGAGTTCGTGGGTCCCCTCGGTGTCAGTCGGGGCCAGGGCCGGGGGTCGGGGGCAGGTCAGGTAAGGGTCAGGCCGTGGGCCGGGCCGTGAGCCAGGTCCGCTCAGGCCCCCCGGCCCTGAAAGCATCGAGGCCTCAGATCCTCACGTCCTCAGATCCTCACGTCCTCAGGTCGACCAGCAGCGGCGGCGCGTGTTCGCCGCGCACCGACGTCAGCGACAGCACCGCATGACCGGCCGGCACGGAGTGCGCCAGGTCGGACGCCGACCAGCGCTCCCGCTCGACCTCACGGACCGTCACCGCCTCCGCGGTGGCGGCCTTCCCGGTCACCAGCCGCCGCATGAAGTGCAGTGCTTTGGTCAGCGGCTCGTCCGAGATGATCTGCCGGTTGGTGACGTCCCGGGTCTGCACCCACTCGGTGCCCCAGGTCTCCGCGAACCGCCCGCCGTCCCAGGGCCCGAGCCCGGCGAACGCCATCCGGCAGCCGACCGCGCCCAGCAGCGGCCCGCGCAGCGCCTCGGGCACGTCCTCCAGCGTCCGCAGCGACAGCACGACCCCGGCGTTCGAGGAACGCAGCCGCTGCACGGCCCGCACGGAGTCCGAGGTCACGGTGTACGTGGCGTCGTCGAGGACCAGACACGCGAAGAGCGACCGGTCGGTACGGGCGAGCGCGGCCTCCGTGAACTGGGCGAGGACCAGCCTCGCGATGATCCGGGAAGCCTCGGCGTGGCCGCGCTCCGGCAGGTCGACCCGTACCCGCAGCGGGTGCTCGATGGATCGCAGCGAGAACTGCCGGCCGGGCTCCTTCGTGCGGAAGAACTGCGCGAACGCGGGCCGGTCGAGGAACGCGATCCGCTCGGCGAGCAGCACGCCGATGTCGTCCGCGCGCTCCGACTGCCGTGCCCGGGCATCGAGTTCGCGCAGCTGGGACGCCTCGCCCGCCGCCTCCAGCGCGGCGCGCAGCCCGGCGAGCGCTCCCGGCGCTCCGCCCACGAGCTCGCGCAGCTCCGGTACGGCCGGGAAGTGGCCGTGGACGCTCCGGTACGGCCCGATGAGCTGGGCGAGCGCCGTGGCGGCCCGGCGGCTGTCGACCGTCAGGTCGCCGACGAGCGCCTCGGCGAGGATGCGGGCGGCCTCGTCCGGATCGTCGGCGCCGCCGTAGAGATCGAGGTCGTGCGTGGAGTCGGGCCGCCCGAGGGCGATGACGAGGTCGAAGGCGTCATCGGGCGCGAGCGCCGTGCCATGGGCGGTGACGGCGACGACGGCGGCCCGGTTGGCGAGCGCCTGCAGACACATGGCCTCGACGACGGGCCGTACGAGCTGCACGGTCTTGCCGGAACCGGAGGGCCCGACGGCCAGCAGCGAGGTCCCGAGCAGCGCGGGTTCGAGCGCGACACCGGTGGTGCGCCGGGCATAGGGATTGCGGGGGTGGTCGGCGGCGGTGCCGATCCGCACCTGTCCGGTGGCGAGGTCGTGGGCGGCGGTCCGGACGGGCAGGTCCCGTACGCCCGAGGGGTGGGCGCAGGCGGCGGGCCCGTCGGCGCGGACTGCGTCGGTGAAGGCGGGCAGTCGCTCGGGGCGCGTGCGGACGCCCTGCCAGGCTCGGCGGATCCGGGCGTAGTCGACATCGCCGAGCATGCCCTTCCTCGTCGCCTCGGCGAGGGTGCGCGCGGCCTCGCCGAGCCCGGCGGCGCGCAGCTCCGGCCAGTCGGCGGGGTCGGGCTCGCGGCTCTCTTCGCCCCGAGGTGCCTGCTCGGGCCGCTGGCCCCCGGGCCGGTCCGGCCTGTGGCGGATCAGCCGGCTCCATCCGCCCAGCCGGGCGAAGAAGAGGAGGACGGGCAGGTAGATCACGATGTACAGCGTGTCCACGACGACCGCGGCTGTCGCGGCGGACATGTCCTGGTAAGGCAGAAACTGGAAGGCCAGGCGCGTGACCGGAAGGGTTTCCGTCGTAATCAGCAGCACGACCAGGAGCGCCCCGGCCGCCGCGGCGGCCGCGCGGGCCAGCGTCCCGCGCGCCACCACACCGCGTTCAAAGGCTCCGCGCCAGTCGCCCAGGCGGCCGAACCAGTAAACGATGGCACCGGTGAAGAGGAGGTCGTAGATGCCCACGGCCATCCCGCGCTGCGTCTCCGCGTCGCTGCCCAGACTCCACCAGTCACGGGGCGTGAAGAGTTCCAGGGGGACCCGCCAGTACGGGATGTACCGGTTCGACCACAACGACCACAGCAGGACACACGCCAGAAAGGACACGAGCGCACCGGTGTAGAGCGAGCGCCCGCGGGCCGCGTCCGATTCCTGCGCCGCCCGGGGCGTGTAGCCGTACCGCCAGACACCCGGCTCCGCCTGCGGTCGCGGTGTGCGCAGCCAGGTCACCACCGGTGGGCGCCCCGTGGTCGGCAGGTGCGCGGGCCGGGGCGGCATCGGCGGGGGTCCGGCGGGGCGCGGGAGGGGGTGCGCGCTCCCGGCGCTGCCCGCCCGCGTACCGCGTGCGTCGTAGGTGCCTTCGGTGTCCATGAACCCTGCCCCCTGACCAGCCAGGACCGCGTCTGTGCCTCCGTCAATCTAGTGCCCATCGGCGGGGAGTTCAGCGAGTACGCCGTGGGCGAGCCGCTGCGGTGTGCGGCCGCGGCCGCGGCGCTGGTGGTCCTGCACCTCGGGGTGTCGCCGTCCACGGGGACGGGCACCCCGCGGGAACCCACGACCGGAGTGATCCTGGAAGGAGGCCGGGCCCTCTCGGAAGGAGTCCCGAGGGGCCGTCGCTCTATGTCCGTGACGGACAAGGACACGCCCCCACCACTCCCGAACGGAGCATGCCGGACCCCCTGGCCCGGACCTAGCCTGCGAAGAAAGCAGAAGTGCGTCCAAAACTCCGAAAGACACCCCAGGAGCCCTCATGACCGCAATCCCGCAGGAGCGCCGCGTCGTCACCGCCATCCCCGGCCCCAAGTCGCAGGAACTGCAGGCCCGCCGTCTCTCCGCGGTCGCGGGCGGCGTGGGCTCCGTACTGCCGGTGTTCACCACCCGCGCCGGTGGCGGCATCATCGAGGACGTCGACGGCAACCGCCTCATCGACTTCGGCTCCGGCATCGCCGTGACCTCCGTGGGTGCCTCCGCCGAGGCCGTCGTGCGCCGCGCGTCCGCCCAGTTGCAGGACTTCACGCACACCTGTTTCATGGTCACGCCGTACGAGGGCTACGTGGAGGTCTGTGAGGCCCTCGCCGAGCTCACCCCGGGCGACCACGCCAAGAAGTCCGCGCTGTTCAACTCCGGCGCCGAGGCCGTCGAGAACGCCGTCAAGATCGCCCGCTCGTACACCAAGCGCCAGGCCGTCGTCGTCTTCGACCACGGCTACCACGGCCGTACGAACCTCACCATGGCACTGACCGCCAAGAACATGCCGTACAAGCACGGCTTCGGCCCGTTCGCCCCCGAGGTCTACCGCGTCCCGGTCGCCTACGGCTACCGCTGGCCGACCGGCGCGGAGAACTGCGGCCCCGAGGCCGCCGCCCAGGCCATCGACCAGATCACCAAGCAGATCGGCCCCGACAACGTCGCCGCGATCATCATCGAGCCGGTCCTCGGCGAGGGTGGCTTCATCGAGCCGGCCAAGGGCTTCCTCCCGGCGATCGCGCAGTTCGCCAAGGACAACGGCATCGTCTTCGTCGCCGACGAGATCCAGTCCGGCTTCTGCCGCACCGGCCAGTGGTTCGCCTGCGAGGACGAGGGCATCGTCCCGGACCTGATCACCACCGCCAAGGGCATCGCGGGCGGTCTGCCGCTCGCCGCCGTCACCGGCCGCGCCGAGATCATGGACGCCCCGCACGCGGGCGGCCTGGGCGGCACCTACGGCGGAAACCCGGTGGCCTGCGCCGGTGCGCTCGGCGCCATCGAGACCATGCGCGAGCAGGACCTCAACGGCAAGGCCAAGCGCATCGAGGAAGTCATGAAGGGCCGCCTCGCCGCCATGCAGGAGAAGTACGAGATCATCGGCGACATCCGCGGCCGCGGCGCCATGGTCGCGATCGAGCTGGTGAAGGACCCGGCCACCAAGGAGCCGAACCCGGAGGCCGCCGGCGCGCTCGCGAAGGCCTGCCACGCCGAGGGTCTGCTCGTCCTGACCTGCGGTACGTACGGCAACGTGCTCCGCTTCCTGCCGCCGCTGGTCATCGGAGAGGACCTGCTGAACGAGGGTCTGGACATCCTCGAAGGGGCCTTCGCCGCGGTCTGACCGCGGATATCGGGGGTAACCCCCAGTAATCGCGCGTTCCCTGTGAAGAGTGTGTGGGGGGCCAATGGCGGGATGCCGTTCCGGCTGTTGGTCCCCCTCCTGCTGCCGTACGGTTTCCGCAGATGAGAGAAACACCCCGCCCGCAGGGGACTGCGGGCGATTCCAGGCCGGAGCCTCCCCAGCCCCGATCTGGCCGTGCCCTCGCGCACACCGCCGGAGCCTCTGGGTCCGGAACTCCTCACCGATCGGATGGCCGCCCGCCCCAAACCCCCCGGGGCGCGCGGCAAACCGATCCCGGCGGCCGCCCCGGAACCACCCCCCCTGTTCCGGGGCGGCCGGCTCTCTCCCTGATCTCCCTGGCCCTCTGCGCCGCCCTCTTCGCGCTGATCACCTGGCAGGTCGCCGCGCGCGGTCCGCTGCGTGCCCTGGACGAGCGCGTGGACCGTGCGGTCGTGGGCGAAGGCCCCGCCGGACTCACCGAATTCCTCGCCGACCTCGGCAACATGCCGGTCGCGCTGCCGGTGCTCGCCGCGGCGGTCGCGTACGCCCTCCACCGGCACCGGCGCACCCAGGCCCTGGCCGCCGTCCTCGCCATGGCGCTCGTCCCGGCACTCGTCGCCCCGCTGAAGGCGCTGACGGACCGGCCGGGCCCGCTCACCCCGGAGACCGGCTACTTCCCCTCGGGTCATGCGGCGACGGCGATGGTGGCGTACATCGGCGCGGCACTGCTCGTCAGCAGACGGCTGATGCCCGTCGCCGTCGTGCTCACGGTGGCGACGGGCATCGGCCTCGTCCTGCGCGGCTACCACTGGCCCCTGGACGTCCTGGGCAGTTGGTGCCTGTGCGGTGTCCTGCTGCTCGTGACCGGCCTCCTGGTCGCCGGCCGGCCCGTCACCAGGCGTACGAGTCGAAGTTCCTGGAGAACTCCCAGCCGCCGTAGCGGTCCCAGTTGACCGACCAGGTCATCAGCCCGCGCAGCCCGGGCCAGGTCCCATGGGTCCGGTAGGAGCCGCAGTTGGTCCCCTTGGTCAGGCAGTCCAGCGCCTTGTCGACCTCGGCGGGCGGCGTGTGGCCGTTGCCGGCGGTCGTCGTGGCGGGCAGGCCGATCGCCACCTGCTCCGGGCGCAGGGCGGGGAAGAACCTCGACTGGTCCTTGGCGACCGGGAAGCCGGTGAGGAGCATGTCGGTCATGGAGATGTGGAAGTCGGCGTTCCCCATGGTGTGGTACTGGTCGTCGAGCCCCATGATCGGGCCCGAGTTGTAGTGCTGGACGTGGAGCAGGGTGAGGTCGTCGCGCAGGGCGTGGATGACCGGGAGGTACGCCCCGCAGCGCGGGTCCTGGCCGCCGAACGGCCCGGAGCCGTAGTACTGGTAGCCGAGCTGCACGAAGAACGTCTCCGGTGCCATGGTCAGCACGAAGTCGTCGCCGTATCGGGCCTTGAGCGTCTTGAGCGCCGAGATCAGATGGACGACCACCGGGGTCGTGGGATTGCGGAAGTCGGTGTCGCCCGCGTTCAGCGACAGTGAGTGGCCCTCGAAGTCGATGTCGAGGCCGTCGAGTCCGTAGTCGTCGATGATCTTCGAGACGGAGGAGACGAAGGCGTCGCGGGCGGCCGTCGTCGAGAGCTGGACCTGGCCGTTCTGGCCGCCGATGGAGATCAGGACCTTCTTGCCCGCGGCCTGCTTGGCCTTGATGGCGGCCTTGAAGTCGGCGACGGACTCGACGTTCGGGCACTCGCTCGCCGGGCAGAGGCTGAAGCGGATGTCGCCGGAGGTCACCGAGGTCGGCTCGCCGAAGGCGAGGTTGATGATGTCCCAGGAGTCGGGCACGTCGGCCATGCGCGTGTAGCCGGAGCCGTTGGCGAAGCTGGCGTGGAGATAGCCGACGAGAGCGTGGGCAGGCAGGCCGGGACCGGGGCCGCCGCCCGACGTCGTGGTCGCGGTGACGGCCGCGGACTTCGGTGACTCACCCGCGCTGTTGGCGGCCGTGACCTGGAAGCTGTACGAGGTGGACGCGGCCAGGCCCGTCGCGGTGGCCGAGGTCCCGGTCACCGAGAGGATCTTGGCGCCGTTCCGGTAGACGTTGTAGCCGGTCGCCCCGGAGACGGTCGACCAGGAGAGCGGCACGGTGGAGGACGTGGGGGTGCCGGCGGTGAGCCCGGTGGGCGCGGCCGGGATCTCGACGGGGGCGCCGCCCGGGCCGAAGAGGGACAGGTCGTCGGCCTGGTAGGCGCTGGTGCCGTACCAGCCGTGCGTGTGGATCGTGACGGACGTCGTCGTGGCGCCGGTGCTGAACGTCGTCGTCAGTTTCTGCCAGTCGGGGGCCGACTGGGTCCAGGTCGAGACATCGGTGGTACCGGTGCCGGTGGCCCCGAGGTACACGTAGCTGCCGCGCACCCAACCGCTGAGCGTGTACGAGGAGTTGGGCTGCACCGTGATGGTCTGCGAGCACTTGGCGTTGTCGCTGCCTGCAGGGGTCGCCTGCAGCGCCTTGCTGCCGCTGTGCACGGGGGACGGGACGACGGCGCCGCTGCCGGCCGTACAGCTCCAGCCGTCCAGGCCGGACTCGAAGCCACCGTTGCGTGCCAGTTCGGCGTCGGCCGCCTGTGCGGTGTGCGCGGTTGCGACGAGTCCGCTCGCGGCGAGGAGGGCCGCCACGACGACGGCGAGAGGTCTGGTGCGAGCCACAACTGCCTCCGGGAGTGGGGGATTCGAGGTGGAGCGCGCCACAACATGGTCCAGACCAATCAGGTTGTCAAGACCTGTGACACCACACCCCGGTCCTCACACCTCGCCGTCCCCGGCAATCACGGCCGCCGCCTCGTGCATCGACAGCTCCGGCAGCAACAGGTCGGTGAGCGTCCCCGAGCCGTCCGGCGAAATCAGCCGGCGCACCCCGCCATCGATCCGTCCGGGATACGGGACGACGATCCAGGTGCCGCGCCCCGCGGTGCGCACTCCCGTACCGACCCAGCGCTCCGACGGGCCCGGCGGCACGAAGAAACCCATGCGCGCGTCGCCGAAGTCCGCGAGGACCGGGCCCGGCCGGTCGACGAGCCGGTTCAGTACGTCGAACGTGGACAGCCGGGCTCCCCCGGCAGGATCAGTACGTCCCAGCGCCTGCCCGCCGGGAGCAGGACGGTCTCCAGGCGGTTGTGCTTCCACTCCCGGCGGCAGGCGTCGGGGTCCGGCGCCGCCGACACCAGCCACTCCACCGCGGTCTTCGCCCCCGAACCGGTCATGGCCCACAGCCTCCGTCTCCATGTGACGTCTGTCCGGCCAACGCGTTCACACGGGGAGAGCGGGGCGGGCGCCGGCCATGACGCGGGTTTCGGCGACACATTGAATCGTTCGTGAGCCGGTCAGCTGTCGAAGCCGAGGCCCAGCCGGTCCATCACCTTCAGCCACAGATTGCGCCGCCCGCCGTTGGCGTCCGCGCGGGCCAGCGACCATTTGGTGATGCCGATCCCGGCCCAGGCGACGGGCTCCGGCGGGAACGGCATCGGCTTCGACCGCACCATCTCCAGCTCGGTGCGCTCGGTGCGCTCGCCCGCGAGCAGATCGAGCATCACGTCCGCCCCGAACCGCGTGGCGCCGACGCCGAGTCCGGTGTAACCGGCGGCGTACGCGACCTTCCCGCCGTGCGCGGTTCCGAAGAAGGCGGAGAAGCGCGAGCAGGTGTCGATCGCCCCACCCCAGGCATGGCTGAAGCGGAGCCCCTCCAACTGCGGGAAGCACGCGAAGAACTGCTCCGCCAGCTTCAGATAGGTCTCGGGCCGGTGGTCCATCTCGGCGGTGACCTTGCCGCCGTACGGATAGATCGCGTCGTAGCCGCCCCACAGGATGCGGTGGTCGGCGGTGATGCGGAAGTAGTGGAACTGGTTGGCGCTGTCGCCGAGTCCCTGACGGTTCCGCCAGCCGATCGACTCCCGCTGCGCGGGCGACAGCGGCTCGGTCATCAGCGCGTAGTCGTAGACCGGGACGGTGAACGGGCGGACCCGCTTGATCAGCGAGGGGAAGACGTTCGTACCGAGCGCGACGCGCCGGGCGAAGACCCGGCCGTACGAGGTGCGGACGGCCGTCCCGGCGCCGGCGGAGGAGAGGTCGAGCGCGCGGGTGTTCTCGTAGATCCGTACGCCCAGGTCGAGGCACGCCCGCTTGAGGCCCCAGGCGAGCTTCGCCGGGTGCAGCATGGCGACCCCGCGCCGGTCGAACAGTCCGCCGAGAAACGTCGGCGAGTCGACCTCGGCCCGCACGGCGTCCCGGTCCAGCAGCTCGAGGCCTTCGCCGAAGCCGAGGCGCGCGGCCTCCTCGTACACCTCGTGGAGCTCTTCGAGCTGGTACGGCTCGGTGGCCACGTCGATCTCGCCGGAGCGCTCGAAGTCGCAGTCGATGCCGTAGGTGCCGACGGCGGCCTCGATGGCGTCGAGGTTCCGCGCGCCGAGCCCCTCCAGCTTCACCATGTCCTCGGGCCAGCGGGCGAGCCCGTTGCCGAGGCCATGGGTGAGCGATGCGGCGCAGAAGCCGCCGTTGCGGCCCGAGGCGGCCCAGCCCACCTCGCGGCCTTCGATCAGGACGACATCCCGCTCGGGGTCGCGCTCCTTGGCGAGGAGCGCGGTCCACAGTCCGCTGTAGCCGCCACCGACGACGAGGAGGTCGGTCCGCTCGTCGCCGGTGAGGGCGGGCAGGGCGGCGGGCTTGCCGGGGTCTTCCAGCCAGAAGGGGACGGGCTGGGCGTCGGAGAGTGATGAGGCAAAGGTCATGGCAGCTGGGGCCATGGTTTCCACTCCTTCGGAACCTATTTCGCTACAGCGGTCTTCTTCCGCCGGTTGCTGATCATCTGGCCGGCGACGACGACGATGACGGCGATGGCGAACATGGCCGTACCGATGACGTTGATCTGGACGGGCGTGCCGCGCTGGGCCGAGCCCCACACGAACATGGGGAAGGTGACGGTGTTGCCCGAGTTGAAGTTGGTGATGATGAAGTCGTCGAAGGAGAGCGCGAAGGACAGCAGCGCGCCCGCCGCGATGCCCGGGGCCGCGATCGGCAGGGTCACCCGCAGGAAGGTCTGCACGGGACCTGCGTAGAGATCACGTGCGGCCTCCTCCAGGCGCGGGTCCATCGACAGGACGCGCGCCTTGACGGCGGCGACGACGAAGCTGAGGCAGAACATGACGTGGGCGATCAGGATCGTCCAGAAGCCCAGCTCGATGCCCATGTTGAGGAACAGCGCCAGCAGCGAGGCCGCCATCACGATCTCGGGCATCGCCATCGGCAGGAAGATGAGCGAGTTGATCGTGCCACGCGCCCGGAAGCGGTAGCGGACCAGCGCGAAGGCGATCATCGTGCCGAGGACGGTCGCGCCGAGGGTCGACCAGGCGGCGATCTGGAGGGACAGCGAGAGCGAGCCGCACATGTCGGCGACCCCGCACGGGTCCTTCCAGGCGTCGAGCGAGAACTCCTGCCAGGCGTAGTTGAACCGCCCGTTGGGGTTGTTGAAGGAGAACACCGTCACGACGACGTTCGGCACGATCAGATAGGCGAGCGTACCGAGGCCCGCGATGACGACGAGATTGCGTCGGAGCCACTGCATCAGACCAGGTCCTCCGTTCCGGCGCGGCGGATGTAGACCGTGACCATGATCAGCACGACGGCCATCAGGATGAAGGACAGCGCGGCCGCTGTCGGGTAGTCCAGGATCCGCAGGTACTGCGACTGGATGACGTTGCCGATCATGCGGGTGTCCGTGGAGCCCAGCAGTTCGGCGTTGACGTAGTCGCCGCTCGCCGGGATGAAGGTGAGCAGCGTCCCGGAGACCACACCCGGCATGGAGAGCGGGAAGGTGACCTTGCGGAAGGTCGTGGCGGGCGTGGCGTAGAGGTCGCCCGCCGCCTCGTGCAGCCGGGTGTCGATCCGCTCCAGCGAGGTGTAGAGCGGCAGGATCATGAACGGCAGGAAGTTGTACGTCAGACCGCAGACGACCGCGAGCGGGGTGGCCAGCACCCGGTCGCCCTCGGTCATGCCGAGCCAGCTGGTGACGTCCAGGAGGTGCAGGGTGTTGAGCGTCTCCACGACCGGCCCGCCGTCCGCGAGGATCGTCTTCCAGGCGAGCGTGCGGATCAGGAAGCTGGTGAAGAAGGGCGCGATGACCAGGATCAGCAGCACATTGCGCCAGCGGCCCGCCTTGAACGCGATGAGGTACGCGAGCGGGTAGCCGAGCAGCAGACACAGCGCCGTGGCCGTGCCGGCGTACAGCAGCGAGCGCAGGAACTGCGGGTAGTACTCCTGGAAGGCCTCCCAGTAGGTCTGGAAGTGCCAGGTGACCTCGAAGCCCTGCTCGAGCGAGCCGGTCTGCACCGAGGTCGAGGCCTGGTAGACCATCGGCAGCACGAAGAAGACCAGCAGCCACAGGATGCCGGGAAGCAGCAGCCAGTACGGGACGAGCTTGCGGCGGACCGAGGGCTTGTGGACGGGTGGTTCGGCGGTCGCGGCCACCGGGGGCGGCGCTTCGGTGACGGTCATGCGCTCTCCTCGACCGTCTCGGCACCGGCGGAGCCCACTGTCCCAGCAAGCAGGGACTGTGCGGCATCGAGGCCGAAGGTGTGCTCCGGGTTCCAGTGCAGCACGACCTCGGCACCGGGCACGAGGCGGGAGTCCCGCTCGATGTTCTGTACGTACACCTCGAGCTCGGGGCAGACCGGGCTGTCGATGACGTACTGCGTGGAGACGCCGATGAAGCTGGAGTCGGCGATCTTTCCGGTGATCCGGTTGCGGCCGTCGGCGATCTCCCCCGCGTCGTCGGCGTGCGCGAGCGATATCTTCTCGGGCCGAACGCCGACCAGCAGCTTGCCGCCGTTGCGGGGCTGGGTGGCGACGCGCTGGGCGGGCAGCCGCAGCTTGGCGTCGGCGGCCGAGACCAGGATGTCGCCGGCCCCGGTCTCGGCGACCTCGGCCTCGATGAGGTTGGAGGTGCCGAGGAAGTTGGCGACGAAGGTCGTCTGCGGGTTCTCGTAGAGCTCGGCGGGCGCGCCCAGCTGCTCGACCCGGCCGCCGTTCATCACCGCGACCGTGTCGGCCATCGTCATGGCCTCCTCCTGGTCGTGGGTGACATGGACGAAGGTGATGCCGACCTCGGTCTGGATGCGCTTGAGCTCCAGCTGCATCTGGCGGCGCAGCTTGAGGTCGAGGGCACCGAGCGGCTCGTCGAGGAGGAGGACCTGCGGGTGGTTGATGAGTGCGCGGGCGACGGCGACGCGCTGCTGCTGGCCGCCGGAGAGCTGATGCGGCTTGCGGTGCGCGAAGTCACCGAGCTGGACCAGCTCGAGCATCTCGTCGACCTGCTTCTTGACCGACCTGATGCCGCGGCGGCGCAGGCCGAAGGCGACGTTCTCGTAGATGTTCAGATGCGGGAAGAGCGCGTAGCTCTGGAAGACCGTGTTGACCGGGCGCTTGTGCGGCGGCAGGGCGGTGACGTCCTTGTCGCCGAGGAAGACGGTGCCGGTGGTGGGGTCCTCAAGGCCGGCGATCATCCGCAGCGTGGTGGTCTTGCCGCAGCCGGAGGCGCCGAGCAGGGCGAAGAACGAGCCCTGGGGCACGGTCAGGTCGAGCGGATGCACGGCGGTGAAGGAGCCGTAGGTCTTGCTGATCCCGGAGAGCCGGACATCGCCGCCCTCGGTCTTCGAAGTCTTCGAATCAGTCATGGGTCGCGTTCCCAGTGGTGTCGATGGGCAGGGGGAGGTCAGGCGCCGATGAGCTTGGCGAACTTCTCTTCGTACGCCGTCTCTTCCTTGCTGCTGAGCGAGCGGAAGGCGTGGGACTTGGCGGCCATGGCCTTGTCCGGGAGGATCAGCGTGTTCGCGGCCAGGGCGGGGTCGATCTTGGCGAGCTCGTCCTTCACACCGTCGACCGGGCAGACGTAGTTGATGTACGCGGCCAGCTGCGCGGCGACCGGAAGCTCGTAGTAGTAGTCGATGAGCTTCTCGGCGTTGGTCTTGTGTCGGGCCTTGGCCGGGACCAGCAGGTTGTCGCTGGAGGTGATGTAACCGGCCGACGGGATCGTGAACTTGATGTCCGGGTTGTCGGCCTGGAGCTGGATGACGTCACCGGCCCAGGCGAGACAGGCCGCGAGGTCGCCCTTGTCCAGGTCCGAGGTGTAGTCGTTGCCGGTGAAGCGCCGGATCTGCTTCTTGTCGACGCCCTTCTGGAGCCGGCCGATCGCGGCGTCGTAGTCGGCGTCGGTGAACTTCCCGGGGTCCTTGCCCATGTCGAGCAGGGTCATGCCGACCGAGTCGCGCATCTCGGTGAGGAAGCCGACGCGGCCCTTGAGCGTGGGGTCGTCGAGCAGCTGGGTGACGGACTCCACCTTGCGGCCGCCGGTGGCCTTGGAGTTGTACGCGATGACCGTGGAGATACCGGTCCAGGGGTACGAGTAGGCCCGGCCCGGGTCCCAGTCGGGGCTGCGGAACTGGGGGGACAGATTGGCGAACGCGTGCGGCAGGTTCGACGGGTCGAGCTTCTGCGCCCAGCCGAGCCGGATGATCCGCGCGGCCAGCCAGTCGGTGACGCAGATCAGGTCTCGGCCGGTGTCCTGGCCGGCCGCGAGCTGCGGCTTGATCTTGCCGAAGAACTCGACGTTGTCGTTGATGTCCTCGGTGTACTTGACCGTGATCCCGGTGCGCTTGGTGAACGCCTCCAGGGTGGGACGGCTCTTCTCGTCCTCACTGATGTCCATGTACTCGGTCCAGTTCGAGAAGGCTATGCGCTTCTCCTTGGCCGAATGGTCGTCCGAGACCGCTGCGTCGCCCTCGCGCTTGGCGGGCGGGATGCCACAGGCGCTCAGCATCCCGGCACCGCCGATCGCGAGGGCGCCGACGCCAGACGCACGCAGCAGCGAGCGGCGGGAGAGGGCGCCCCGGCCGTTCGTCATACTGCGCTGCACAGCGGCCAGCTGGGCCGCGGAGAGGCGGTCGGACTGGTAGTGCTCCATGCGCTGTTCCCTTTCGGGTGGATGAGGCCGCTGGTCGGGCGGCGAGCGGCGCGGCGGTAGCCGCAGGTCCTTACGGTCGGTCCCCGAAGATCGTGCGGTGCCAGTCCTTCCTGATCACCGCGGTGTTGTCGTACATCACATGCTTGAGCTGCGTGTACTCCTCGAAGGAATAGGCCGACATGTCCTTTCCGAACCCGCTGGCCTTGTATCCGCCGTGGGGCATCTCGCTGATGATCGGGATGTGGTCGTTGACCCAGACACAGCCCGCCTTGATCTCGCGGGTGGCCCGGCCCGCGCGGTACACGTCACGGCTCCAGGCGGAGGCGGCGAGACCGTACGGGGTGTCGTTGGCGAGCGCGATGCCCTCGTCGTCCGCGTCGAAGGGCAGGACGACCAGGACCGGGCCGAAGATCTCGGACTGGACGACCTCGCTGTCCTGGGCGGCGCCCGCGATCAGGGTCGGCAGGTAGTACGCGCCCTTCTCCAGGTCCCCGCCTGGCGCCTTGCCGCCGGTGACGACGGTGGCGTACGAGCGGGCCCGGTCGACGAAGCCCGCGACCCGGTCGCGCTGGGTGTGCGAGACGAGCGGGCCGAGATCCGTGGACGGGTCGAAGGGGTCCCCGAGGCGTACGCCCGCCATCACGTCGGCGACGCCGGCGACGAACGCGTCGTAGAGCGGGCGCTGGACGTAGGCGCGGGTCGCGGCGGTACAGTCCTGGCCGCTGTTGATCAGCGAGCCGGCGACCGCGCCCTGCACGGCGGCCTCCAGGTCCGCGTCGTCGAAGACGACGAAGGGCGCCTTGCCGCCGAGCTCCAGGTGGAGCCGCTTCACGGTGGCGGTGGCGATCTCGGCGACGCGCTTGCCGACCGCGGTCGAGCCGGTGAAGGACGTCATGGCGACGTCCGGGTGCCCGACGAGATGCTCGCCCGCCTCCCTGCCTGCGCCGGTGACGACGTTGACGACACCGTCGGGGATCCCGGCCTCCACCGCGGCCCGGGCGAACATCAGGGAGGTCAGCGGGGTGAGCTCGGCGGGCTTGAGGACGATGGTGTTGCCCGCGGCGATGGCCGGGAGGATCTTCCAGGCCGCCATCTGGAGCGGATAGTTCCAGGGCGCGATGGAGCCGATGACGCCGACCGGCTCGCGGCGTACGTACGAGGTGTGGTCGCCGCTGTACTCGCCCGCGGACTGCCCCTGGAGATGGCGCGCGGCGCCGGCGAAGAACGCGGTGTTGTCCACGGTGCCGGGCACGTCGAACTCGCGGGTCAGCTTGATCGGCTTTCCGCACTGCAGCGACTCGGCCCGGGCGAGGTCCTCTGCCTGCTCGGCGAGCACGGACGCGAAGCGGTGGAGGGCGTCGGACCGCTCGCCGGGGGTGGCACCGGCCCAGCCGGGGAACGCCTCGCGCGCGGCGGCGACGGCCGCGTCCACGTCGGCGGTGCCCGCCAGCTCGTACTCGAGGACCTGCTCTCCGGTCGCGGGATCGACGACGGCGTGGTGCCGGCCCGATGTGCCGGGGCTCAGTCGGCCGCCGACGAACTGTGCGCCGTCCTTGAAACGGTCCTGTGCCTGGAAGCGGTTGCCCATGACGCTCTCCGTTGTCCCAGCTCGAATTGAGTGCCGATCCTGACAGAGTGAACTTTCGCCAACAAGTGATTCCGTAGTTGCCATTTGGTTACGCGACGGATTCGGTCGACCATGTGTCGCGCCCGGGCGACCATCCCCGTACGGAGTGTCAGTGGCGGATGCCAGACTCGCGTGCATGGGGATCACCAGCATCACCGCCGAGGCCCTGGTCGAGCGGATCAGAGGTGGGGGACGGGTCAAGTATCTGCACTTCTGGGGTCATGCGCCGCGACGCGACGGGACCATCGGTGCCAGTTGCCTGAGTCAGTGGTGGCCTGCGCCGTTCACCGTGGACGGAGTGGAGTACGCGACCGCGGAGCACTGGATGATGGCCGGAAAGGCGCGGCTGTTCGGCGACGCGGACGCGGAGCGCACGGCGGTCGCGGCGGCGAATCCGGCGCTCGCGAAGAAGACGGGCCGTCTCGTGCGCGGCTTCAGCGGGGAGATATGGGAGCGCGAGCGGTTCGGGATCGTGACCGAGGGCAACGTGCACAAGTTCGCCCAGCACGCCGACCTGCGGGAGTTCCTGCTCTCGACCGGCGACCGGGTGCTGGTGGAAGCGAGCCCGCTGGACCGCATCTGGGGAATCGGCCTCGCGGCGGACGACGAGCGGGCCCATGACCCCGCGCAGTGGCGGGGGCTGAATCTCCTGGGCTTCGCGCTGATGGAGGCGCGCGAGCGCCTGCGGGCCGAGCAGGGCTGACGCCGGGGCCCGAGGGGCAGGGCGGCCGGGCGGCGCGGGGGGCCGCCCGGACGTTCCCGTCCGGTCGGGCAGTGATCAGCGCGGGGCGGCGTCGACGACCAGCGTCGTCGCCCAGGGGTCCTCGTCGACGCCGCTCTCTTCCCATTCGTCGGCGTTCGCGACGATCCACGCGAAGAACGCGATGATGGCGAGACCCAGGGCGATGCCGATGGAGCCGAGAATGATGCCGGCGAGGGCCTGGCCCTTGTTGTTCGCCTCGCCCCGCTGGTAGCGCTTGCGGCCGAGGATGCCGAAGATCAGGGCGAGCACGCCCAGGATCAGGCTGGGTATGCCGTACATGCAGAACAGGCAGACGGCGAGGATGCCGAGCACCATCGCGGCCGTGCCCATACCGTTCTGCGGTTGGGTCCCCATGGCCCAGGAGCCGGAGTACCCCGGGTACCCGGGGTATCCGTAGCCGGGTGCACCGGCCTGGGCGCCCGGCGCGACCGGGTAGCCGTAGCCGGGGGCACCGGTCTGCGCCGTGCCCGGCGCCCCGGGGTAGCCGTACCCGGGGGCGGCCGGGTAGCCGTACGGGCCGGGCGTGGTCCGGGCGGGCCCGCCCGGGGCTGTCGGCGGAGGCGGTACGGCCCCGTCGCCCCCCGTGTCCGACCCGGCACCCGGCACCCCGGCCGAGGGCATCGACGTCACCGTGGGCTGGTCGTGGACGGCGGGGCGAGGCGGCTGCGCCTGCGGCGCCGTCTTGCCGAGATCCACCCTGTCCTGATGGTCCTGGGGAGCCCGGCGCTCCGGCGGGGCCCACGGGTCGTTCGGCTCGTATCCGCCGCCCGGCGGCTGGTCGCTCTGCTCTGGCATGGGCCCTCCCCCATCGTGAACTCGTCATGCTACGGGCTGCGCGCAGCACGGCACCCACCCCGCCTACGATGATCCCTGACCCGGACGGCTCAGCACACGGAGGAACCCGATGACCGATCTGCACCCCTTCATCGCGGGGCTTCCCAAGGCCGAGCTGCACGTCCACCACGTCGGTTCGGCGTCGCCGCGCATCGTGTCCGAACTGGCCGCCCGGCACCCGGACTCCCAGGTCCCCACCGACCCTGACGCCCTCGCCGACTACTTCACCTTCACCGACTTCGCGCACTTCATCGAGGTCTATCTCTCGGTCGTCGATCTCATCCGCACCCCCGAGGACGTCCGCCTGCTGACCTTCGAGGTCGCCCGCGACATGGCCCGGCAGAACATCCGGTACGCCGAGCTGACCATCACACCGTTCAGCTCCACCCGCCGGGGCATCCCCGAGCGGGGCTTCATGGAGGCGATCGAGGACGCCCGCAAGGCTGCCGAGTCCGAGCTCGGCGTGGTGCTGCGCTGGTGCTTCGACATCCCCGGCGAGGCGGGGCTCGACGCGGCCGAGGAGACGGCGCGGCTCGCGGTCGACCTCCGCCCGGAGGGCCTGGTCTCGTTCGGCCTCGGCGGGCCCGAGATCGGAGTACCGCGGCCGCAGTTCAAGCCGTACTTCGACCGGGCCATCGCCGCGGGGCTGCGGTCCGTGCCGCACGCCGGTGAGACGACGGGGCCGGGGACCATCTGGGACGCGCTGAACGAGCTGCGTGCCGAGCGCATCGGCCACGGCACCAGCGCCCCGCAGGACCCGAAGCTGCTGGCCCACCTGGCCGAGCACCGCATCCCGCTGGAGGTCTGCCCCACCTCCAACATCGCCACCCGGGCCGTGGCGAACCTCGATGAGCACCCCATCAAGGAGATGGTCGCCGCCGGAGTGCTGGTGACCGTCAACAGCGACGACCCGCCGATGTTCGGAACCGACCTCAACAACGAGTACGCGGTCGCCGCCCGGCTGCTGGAGCTGGACGAGCGGGGCGTCGCCGCGCTCGCGAAGAACGCGGTGGAGGCGTCGTTCCTCGACGCGGCCGGAAAGGCGCGGATCGCCACCGAGATCGACACCTACACCGAGCAGTGGCTGGCCGAGTGAGGCCGAGCCCATGCGTACCGTCACGCTCGTAGCGCACCGCGGCGACCCTTACGTCGCCCGCGAGAACACGCTGCCGTCGCTGCACTCGGCGATCGCCCATGGTGCGGACGCCGTCGAGGTCGACGTCCGGCTGACCCGCGACGGGGTGCCCGTGCTGCTGCACGACGAGACGCTCAAGCGGCTCTGGGGCCACGACCGTCCGCTCGCCCGGCTCACGCATGCGCAGCTGACCGAGCTGACGTCCGGCGGGGTGCCGACCCTGCGCGAGGCGCTGATCTCGGTGCGCGGCCACCGGCTGATGCTCGATCTGCCAGGCGCCGACGACGCGGCGGTGCGCGCGATCGTCGGCACGGTGCGCGAGTGCGGCGCGGACGAGCGGGTCTACTACACGGGCGGCCCGGTCGGCATGTTCGCGGTCCGCGCCGCCGACCCGGGCGCGGAGATCGCCCTCACCTGGACGACGCTCGCCCCGCCCCGGCCGGCCCTGCTGGGCGCGCTGCGGCCGCGCTGGCTCAACTACCGCTTCGGTCTGGTGAGCCGGGAGCTCGCGGACCGGGTCCACACGGACGGTCTGCTGCTCTCCGCCTGGACCGCCGACACACGCCGTACGATGCGCCGTCTCGTCGGCCGCGGGGTCGACTCGATCACGACCAACCGAGTCGATACGCTCGCCTCGGTACTCCTCAAGTCCCGTGCCGGAAAAGGACACTTCGCGTGACCGACAACTCCAGGATCCGCACCGACATCGCCCACAACGCCCGGGTCTGGAACTATTGGCTCGGCGGCAAGGACAACTATCTGATCGACCGCCAGGTCGGTGACCAGGTGACCGGGATGTACCCGAGCATCGGTCAGGTCGCCCGCTCGGACCGGGCGTTCCTGGGCCGGGCGGTCACCTTCCTCGCCCGCGAGGCGGGGGTGCGGCAGTTCCTGGACATCGGCACGGGGCTGCCGACCGTCGACAACACCCACGAGGTCGCGCAGCGCGTCGCCCCCGACGCACGGATCGTGTACGTCGACAACGACCCGATCGTGCTGACGCACGCCCGTGCGCTGCTGACCAGCACGTCGGAGGGCCGCACCGAGTACATCGACGCGGACGCCCACCGCCCCGACGACATCCTGCGGTCGGTCGAGCCGACGCTCGATCTGTCACGGCCGGTCGCGGTGATAATGCTCGGCATCCTCAACTTCGTCCTCGACACGGACGAGGCCACGTCGATCGTCCGCCGCATCATGGACGCCATACCGTCCGGCAGCCATCTCGCGCTCACGCACCCGACACTCGAGCTGGGTGGGGAGGGCAACGCCGAGGCGATGGCGTTCTGGAACGAGAACGCGACCCCGCCGATCACCGCCCGCAGCCGCGCCGAGTTCACCGGTTTCCTCGACGGGCTCGAGATCCTGGAACCGGGCATCGTCTCCTGTGCGCGCTGGCGCGCCGAGGGGGACCCGGCCGCGGAGGTTGCCCAGTTCGGCGCGGTGGGCCGCAAGCCGTAGTGGCCATACGGGGGGCATGGGCCGCCCGGCCGTGGGCGGTGGACCTGGGGCTCACCCTGCGGGTGCAGGCCGCGGTCACCCTGCCGTTCGTCGCGCCGCGCGCCCCGCACTGCCGGCGGCGACCAGGGAGGCGTACGGTCCCACCACCCTGACCGTGCTGCCGCTGCTCTGGCGCCGCCATGCACCGGTCGCGGTGCTGTCGGCCGTTCTGGCGACGAGCGCGCTGTACGAACTCGCGGTCGACGGGCCGGGACAGCCCCTCCCGTACACCGGCCAGGTGGTCGTCCACGCGATCGCGGGGCTGCCGATCGAGCGGGTGACGGGCGAGCGGTACGAGGACGAGGCATGCCCCGCCGCGTTCTGAAGCCGCTCGGCCTGCGCGGCACGCACTTCCCCGGCTCCGACCCGCGCATCCGCGGCGGGGTATTCGGCTAGGCCGACCGGGGGCCGGACCGGGCAGCCGCGGCTCCGGCCGGTCCAGGCTGCTCGGTCGGCTCGGTCGGCTCGGCATGCTGGGCCGCGGGCAGCGCCTCCAGCCGTTTGATCAGCCGTCGCACGTACAGCAGCGGGATCACCCCGACGACTCCGAACGACATGTCGATGACCGACCACCAGAAGGGGATGCCCCGGATCGGGCCGCAGATCAGCGCGAGCGGGATGATCCCGGCGCAGGCGATCATGCCGAACTCGACGACCCAGATGTTGCGTACGGGGTCGCGGTACGGGCCGTGGAAGGCGACGGCGATGACCAGGTGCGCGAAGGCCAGCCAGTCGGTCCCGTACAGAAGGAACGGGTACTGCTCGTCGGCGACCTCCGCGCCGTGCCGCACCCGCTCGATCCACTCGGACAGAGCCGGGAAGGTGTCCGCGACCGGGGAGGCCCAGGACGTCAGGGCGTCGTGGACGAGGTGGAGTTCGGTGACCAGGGGAAAGGCCGTCAGTCCGCTGAGGACCAGGCAGACGATGAACAGGACCAACCACACGCGTATGCGCCGCAAGAGGGCTCGTTCGCTCATGCCCGCAGCGTACGCCTTCTCTGAACATGTTCAAAAACTGGGGGCCGATGGTGAGTCCCGGCCTCTCCTCGTCCCGCACGGGGACGGCGGACTCCCGTGACGCCGAGTCCGCTACAGGCCGACGATTCCGTTCCACCGCTTCGCGAATTCCGTACGCTCTTCGGGCGTGATGTCCCGGGCTGTGGCGAGCCGCTCGCGCATCGCACCCCGGGGCGCGGGCCCCGCCAACCTGCCGATCATCGACATGTGTCTACACTTACTGGACACCTGTCCATTAAATCGATTGGCGATCATGAATCTGGCGGCGCATGTCCTGGTCGGCCTGGTGGCCGCGCTGCACGTCTACATCCTGGGGCTGGAGATGTTCCTGTGGGAGCGGGCGCCGGGGCGGGGACTGTCCGGGTTCGACGCGGAGCTGGCCCGGGCGACGGCGCCGCTGGCGGCCAACCAGGGGCTGTACAACGGGTTCCTGGCGGCCGGACTGGTGTGGGGGCTCGTCGTCGCGGACCCGACGGGCCACCGGGTGCAGGTCTTCTTCCTCGCGTGCGTGGTGATCGCCGGGCTGTACGGCGGCGCCACCGCGAACCGGCGCATCTACGTGGCCCAGGCCCTGCCGGGCGCGCTCGCGCTGGCCGCCGTGCTGGTGGCGGGATGAGCGGGGACCCCCGGGCGGAGCGCACCAGGGCCCGGCTGCGGCGGGCGCTGCTGGAGGAGTGCGCCGAGGGGCCGCTGGCGGAGGTCAGCGTCGCGGGGCTGGTCCGCCGTGCGGGCCTCGGGCGCGCCACGTTCTACCTGCACTACCCGGATCTGGACGCGCTCGCGGTGGACGCCTGCGCCGAGATCGTCCGGGACGCGGTGGAGGCGCTGCACGCGTGGCGGGGGGTGCCGGATCCGGCGGTCCCGCCTGCCGCGCTGACGTCGTTCTTCGGCCGGATCGCCCCGCACGCCGCGCTCTACCGCACGCTGCTCCGCGAGGGCGGCGGCGGGCCGCTGGGCGACCTCCTCCACCGCGAACTGCGTGCCCGCAGCCGCGACGAGCGCGCGCTGGCGGGCGCGCCCGAACCCGATCTGATCGCGTCGGCGGTGGCGGCGACGTTCACGGGCGTCCTGGCCGACTGGCTCCACGACCGCATTCCGGCGTCACCGGATGCGATGGCGGCCCGAGTGTGGCGCCTGCTGCTCTCACTGCACACGACTGCGCTGCCGTAGCCGCGGCGGCTCGCGTGCGAGCGAGCGCCTGCGGCGGGCTTCATCCTTGCCCCGCCCATCCCGAAACCGGGGCAAGCCCCCAGACCCCGGCCGTGGCCGCCGCCGAGGTGCCGGGATCACGATCGGGGGGACCGAGATGAGCACGATGGCGATGAGGATCGCCCCGATGTTCTTGTGGACGAACTCGATCTTGCCGAGGGCGGCGCCGAGCAGCGTGACGCCCGCGCCCCAGAGCATGCCGCAGGGCGTGATCGGTACGCCTGGCGGGCCCGGGTGTCCGTCCTCGAAACGCCGCACGGGCTCGAAGCGCGCCCAGCACCGACGAGCAGGTTCCGCGGGACCATCCGCTCAGCCTCGTGTCCACCGCAAACGCCGAGCGGCTCGAAGCGCGCCCAAGACCGTCTCTTCAGCCCGATGTCCGCCCTCGAACGCCGGACGGGCTCGAAGTACGCCCGGCAACGGTTCCGGGCCGGGGCGAGGCGGGAAAGAGACCCGCCACAGGCGCCACCGCCCGCCGCGGGCAGGAACGCCGAAGGGCGGGCCTGTGGCCCGCCCTTCGACTGCCGCCCCGACGGGGCACGGGGCACACGGGACGCCGCACGCGGTCAACTCCCGGCCCCGCCGGAGGCGTTACGCGTCCAGGGACGTCATCACGTGCTTGATCCGCGTGTAGTCGTCGAAGCCGTACGCCGACAGGTCCTTTCCGTAGCCCGACTTCTTGAAGCCGCCGTGCGGCATCTCGGCCACCAGCGGAATGTGCGTGTTGATCCACACGCAGCCGAAGTCCAGCACCTTGGACATCCGCATCGCCCGCGCGTGGTCCTTCGTCCACACCGACGACGCCAGCGCGTACTCCACGCCGTTGGCGTACTCGACCGCCTGCTCCTCGTCGCGGAAGGACTGGACCGTGATGACCGGGCCGAAGACCTCGTTCTGGACGATCTCGTCGTCCTGCACGAGGCCGGACACGACGGTCGGGGCGTAGAAGTAGCCCTTGTCGCCGACCTGGTGACCGCCCGCCTCCACCTTGGCGTGCGCCGGCAGGCGGTCGATGAAGCCGGCCACCTGCTTCAGCTGGTTGGCGTTGTTCAGCGGGCCGTAGAGCACGTCCGCGTCGTCCGGCTGACCCGTCTTCGTGTCCTTCGCGGCCTTGGCGAGCGCCGCCACGAACTCGTCGTGGATCGACTCGTGCACGAGCACACGCGTCGCCGCCGTACAGTCCTGGCCCGCGTTGAAGAAGCCCGCCACCGAGATGTCCTCGACGGCCTTCGCGATGTCGGTGTCCTCGAAGACGACGACCGGCGCCTTGCCGCCCAGCTCCAGGTGGACGCGCTTGACGTCCTTCGCGGCGGACGCGGCGACCTGCATGCCCGCCCGTACCGAACCGGTGATGGACGCCATCGCCGGGACCCGGTGCTCGACCATCATGCGGCCCGTCTCGCGGTCGCCGCACAGGACGTTGAAGACACCCTTCGGCACGATCGAGCCGATGATCTCGGCGATCAGGACCGTGGACGCGGGGGTCGTGTCGGACGGCTTCAGCACCACGGTGTTGCCCGCGGCCAGCGCCGGCGCGAACTTCCAGACCGCCATCATCATCGGGTAGTTCCACGGCGCGACCTGCGCGCAGACACCGACCGGCTCGCGGCGGACGATGGACGTCATGCCCTCCATGTACTCACCGGCCGAGCGGCCCTCGAGCATCCGGGCCGCGCCCGCGAAGAAGCGGATCTGGTCGATCATGGGCGGGATCTCTTCGGTGCGGGTGAGCTCCAGCGGCTTGCCCGTGTTCTCCGACTCGGCCGCGATCAGCTCCTCGGCCCGCTCCTCGAACGCGTCCGCGATCTTCAGCAGCACCCGCTGGCGCTCCGACGGCGTGGTGTCGCGCCAGGCCGGGAAGGCCGCGGCGGCCGCGGCCATGGCGGCGTCGACGTCCGCCTCACCGGAGAGCGGTGAGGTCGCGTACACCTCGCCCGTGGCCGGGTTGACCACCTCGATGGTCCGCCCGTCCGCGGCGTCCCGGAATTCTCCGTCGATGTAGTTGCGCAGACGACGCAGTTCGGTGGTCACAGCCACCCCTCCTCAGATGTCCGATGGGTGAGACACCCCCACACTACGACGCTCAGGCTAGCCCGCCAGGTGACGCTTTCGACAGGCCCGACGCCCACTACCTTCGAAATCGGTGAGATTTCTTCCTCACAACAACGAATTTCATCGCTCATGGGTTGCGGGATCGACGACTCCGGTGCACAGTGATGCCCGTGGCCAGCCGAAGCACAGACTCCAGGACCGGGAGCGGATCGTCCCCGACGATCGATGCCGTCTCCCTGGCGATCATCGAGCAGTTGCAGGAGGACGGACGCCGTCCGTACGCCGCGATAGGCAAGGCCGTGGGCCTTTCCGAAGCGGCCGTGCGGCAGCGCGTCCAGAAGCTGCTCGACCAGGGCGTGATGCAGATCGTCGCCGTCACCGACCCGCTCACCGTGGGTCTGCGGCGTCAGGCGATGGTCGGGATCAACGTCGAGGGCGACCTGGACCCGGTGGCCGACGCACTGACTGCCATGTCCGAGTGCGAGTACGTCGTCATGACGGCGGGCTCGTTCGACCTCATGGTGGAGATCGTCTGCGAGGACGACGATCACCTGCTGGAAGTGATCAACCGGCGCATCCGCACCCTCCCCGGTGTGCGCTCCACCGAGAGCTTCGTCTACCTCAAGCTCAAGAAGCAGACCTATATGTGGGGAACCCGATAGCCGTGAGCAAGGACCTCTCCAAGACCGCCTACGACCACCTGTGGATGCACTTCACCCGCATGTCGTCGTACGAGAACTCGCCCGTTCCCACCATCGTGCGTGGTGAGGGCACCTACATCTACGACGACAAGGGCAAGCGCTACCTCGACGGCCTCGCCGGCCTGTTCGTGGTCCAGGCAGGCCACGGCCGCAAGGAGCTCGCCGAGGTCGCGGCCAAGCAGGCGCAGGAACTCGCCTTCTTCCCCGTGTGGTCGTACGCCCACCCGCAGGCGGTGGAGCTGGCCGAGCGGCTCGCCAACGAGGCCCCGGGCGACCTGAACAAGGTCTTCTTCACCACCGGCGGCGGCGAGGCGGTCGAGACCGCCTGGAAGCTCGCCAAGCAGTACTTCAAGCTCGTGGGCAAGCCGACCAAGTACAAGGTCATCTCGCGTGCGGTCGCCTACCACGGCACCCCGCAGGGCGCCCTGTCCATCACCGGCCTGCCGGGCCTGAAGGCCCCGTTCGAGCCGCTGGTGCCCGGGGCGCACAAGGTGCCGAACACCAACATCTACCGCGCCCCGCTGTACGGCGACGACCCGGAGGCCTTCGGCCGCTGGGCCGCCGACCAGATCGAGCAGCAGATCCTCTTCGAGGGCCCCGACACCGTCGCCGCGGTCTTCCTCGAGCCCGTGCAGAACGCCGGTGGCTGCTTCCCGCCGCCGCCCGGCTACTTCCAGCGGGTCCGTGAGATCTGCGACCAGTACGACGTACTGCTCGTCTCGGACGAGGTCATCTGCGCCTTCGGCCGCCTCGGCAAGACGTTCGCCTGCGACAAGTTCGGCTACGTACCGGACATGATCACCTGCGCCAAGGGCATGACCTCGGGTTACTCACCGATCGGCGCGTGCATCATCTCCGACCGGCTCGCCGAGCCGTTCTACAAGGGCGACAACACCTTCCTGCACGGCTACACCTTCGGCGGCCACCCGGTCTCCGCGGCCGTCGGCATCGCCAACCTCGACCTGTTCGAGCGCGAGAAGCTCAACCAGCACGTCCTCGACAACGAGGGCGCGTTCCTCTCGACGCTGCAGAAGCTCCACGACCTGCCGATCGTCGGCGACGTCCGCGGCAACGGCTTCTTCTACGGCATCGAGCTGGTGAAGGACAAGAACACGAAGGAGTCCTTCAACGAGGAGGAGACCGAGCGCGTCCTGTACGGCTTCCTCTCCAAGGCGCTGTTCGACGCCGGCCTGTACTGCCGCGCCGACGACCGCGGCGACCCGGTCGTCCAGCTGGCCCCGCCGCTGATCTCCGACCAGTCCACCTTCGACGAGATCGAGCAGATCCTGCGCTCGGTCCTCTCGGAGGCCTGGACCAAGCTGTAGGCCGGTCCGCAGGCGTCACAGGCCGCTTGCAGACCATCCGCTCATCGGCTTCCCGTGGCCCGGATGCACCCCTTCGAGTGAGAGGGGAGCCTCCGGGCCGCGTGCTGTCCGCACACCTCGTTCCGAGTCCCTACGGTGCTGTGACCGATCGGCCTCGACCTCGTTCCCCCGTACGGGGGAACGGAACAACGGATCTGAACCGAGGTGTACGCCATGGTGGTGGCCCCGCCGGACAACGATGTGCTCTGGGCACGCTCCCTGCACCACTCCCTGGGCGGCTCGCCCGCCCTCTGTGGAGTCTCCCTCGGCGTGAGCGAAGGCGAGATCCTCGCCGTGAACGGCCCGCGCGGCTGCGGAAAGACCACGCTCCTGCGCTGTCTTTCGGGCCAGCTCGTCCCTGAGCAGGGCGAGGTGTGGTTCAACAGCAGCCCCGTCCACACCATGAGGGCGCTCACCCGTGAGCGGCTGCGCCGCGACCGCTTCGGCTGGATCGGGCACGAGCCTCAGCTGGTGCCCGAGCTCAACGCCTGGGAGAACGCCGCCCTGCCGCTGCTGCTGCGCGGCTCCTCCCACCGCGTCGCCAGGGCCACCGCCATGGAGTGGCTGGAGCGGCTCGACATCGGCGCATGCGCGCGCAAGCGGCCCCACGCGCTGCTCCAGGCCCAGCGACAGCGGATCGCTCTCGCCCGCGCGCTCGTGACCACGCCCGCGGTGCTCTTCGCCGACGAGCCCACCGCCACGCTGCACCAGGCCGACCGCGCCCACGTGCTGCGTACGCTCACCACGGCGGCGCGCTCGCATCGCATCACCCTCATCCTCGCCACCCACGACGGGGAGGTGGCGACGCTCGCCGATCGCACGGTGTCTCTGGTCGACGGCCGGCGCGTCAACTCCGCCCACGGCTCCGACGCGGAAGGCCGGGCCGAGTGCTCGCTCTCCGTCTGACCCGCGGCGCCCACCCCCTGGTCCTGCTGCGCCGGCTGATGGTCACCGCGGCGTCGGGCGGCGTCGCCTTCCTGCTGCTGTGCACGCTGGCGCAAGCGGCGACGCAGCCGGAGGCGACCCCCGAACCGCTGCTGCGGCTGCTGTGGTGTCTGGCGCCGCTCGCCGCGACCGTGCACCTCGCGGTCGCCGTGGCGCGTACGGACCCGTGCACCCGGCCCCGGCCGGGGCTGTCCGCGATCGGTCTGGGACCCAGGCGTCTCACCGCGCTGGCCGCGGTGTCGACGGCCGTGTCGTGCACGCTCGGCAGCATGCTGGCGCTGCTGGTCTTCCTGCACATGCGGGGCGATCTGACGGGGCTTCCGATCGACGGGGCGGCCGCCGAGCAGCTCTCCGCCGGCGGGCCCCTGCCGCTCGGCGCCGCACTCACCCTCCTGGCGCTCGTACCGCTGACCGGGGCGGGGGCCGCGGCGATCGTGCTGCGCCCGCGCCGTACGAAGTCGGGCGAGGACGTCGAGGAGGAGCGCGAAGGGCACCGGTCCGGAGCCGGGCCCAGCGGACTCCCGTGGGGCGTCGCGCTCACCGCGGCGGGCATCGCGGTCGAGGCGTACGCGGGCGAAGGCGCGACGGGCGGCGTTGCCGGAGGCGCCGGGCATCCTCCTGGCGGGGTGCTGCTGGGCTGGACGCTGACCGCGCTGGGGCTCGCGATGGCAGGTCCCGGCACGGTGCATCTGTGCGGGCGCGTGCTGCAGGCCGTACGGCCCGGGGCGGTGCGGCTGCTCGCGGGGCGGGCGCTGATGGACGACGCGGCCCGCATCGGGCAGCCGCTCGGGGTCGTCTGCGCGGTGGCGTCCGCCCTGATCGCGGCCGAGGCGCTCGCGGGCGGCGGGGACGTACCGCGGCCCTTCGGCGAGCTGACCGGGCTCGGGGCCGCCCTGGTCCTGGCCTGTACGACGGCGACACTCCTGATTTCCGCCCTGGAGGTCAAGCACACCCGGGCGGCCACCCGGGCGGGCCTGCTGGGCCTCGGCGCTCCGGTTTCCGTTCTCCGGGCGTCCGTGGCGTTGCGGGCGGTGGTCCTGCTGGTGGTCTTCGCTCCGCTCACCTGGGCGGTGGCGGAGCTGGCGGCGCTCCCGCTGCGCCGCTGACCCCGGCGCAGGGGCGGGCCGGCCGAGGCCTATCGTGGGGCGCATGGTGCACGCAGACAGGCGCAGACTGGGCTCGTCGTTCGACGACGACCGCGAGATCGAGACCCTCGAGGAGTTCGACCAGGTGGTCGCGCGCGGCACCCTCGCCGGGCACCGCGTCCAGTCGGTCGACCTGACGGCACGTACGTTCGCGCTGCTCTCCGCCGACACCACCGGCGCGTTGTTCCTCGGCTGCCGCATGGAGCCCGACGCCGCAACCAAGGTCCGCTCGGAGGGCGCGCTCGTCTTCCCGCCGATACCGGATCTGCCGTTCGATCCGTACCGCGGGCTGCTGTACTCCCCCGACGAACTGTTCGACGGCCTTGCCGACGGCGGCTACGAGAGCACGACCGACGCCCTCACGTACGAGTGGTTCCAGCAGACCAGGGCCGACCGCGACATCTACGCGTCGATGCTGCGGTCCATCCACGACGACGCCGTCTCGGACGCCCTCGACGAACTCCTGGCCGAGGCCCAGGTGGTGGGCGTGATGGGCGGCCACGCGATGGGCCGCGGCACCTCCGCCTACGCGGGCGCGGCCAGGCTCGGCCGGGCCCTGGCCCGTACCGGCCCGGTCGTGGCGACGGGCGGCGGCCCCGGCGCGATGGAGGCCGCGAACCTGGGCGCGTACGCGTCGGCGCACCCCGACGAGATGCTCGACGAGGCGCTCGAACTCCTGGCCAAGGCCCCCTCGTTCACCCCGTCGATCACGGACTGGGCGGCCGCCGCCTTCGAGGTCCGCGCGCGCTGGCCGCAGGGCGGGGACTCGATCGGCATCCCGACCTGGTTCTACGGACACGAGCCGCCGAACCCGTTCGCGGGTCACATCGCCAAGTACTTCGCCAACGCCACCCGCGAGGACGGCCTCCTCGCCCGCTGCAACGCCGGAGTGGTCTTCCTCCCCGGCGCGGCCGGCACGGTCCAGGAGATCTTCGACAACGCGACCCCGAACTACTACGAGTCCCGCGGCGAACCCACGCCCATGGTGCTGGTGGACCGCGCCCACTGGACCGAGAAGCTCCCGGCCTGGCCGCTCCTCCGGTCCCTTGCGGGCAACCGCTCCATGGAGTCCCGTATCGCCCTGGTCGACTCGGTGGACGAGGTCCCCCAGGCACTGGCCCGGCTGACGACGGGCTGACGTCCCCGGCGGTGAGCCGGGCGGCCCTCTCGTCCGATCGCTGGGCGTGGCGACGCCGTCACGGCGTCCTGAGCACCACGACGTCCTGAGCCGCGAAGGCCACGCCCACGACCGCCCCCGGTTCGGGTGCGTCCTTCGGTCCGCACTCCGCCTCCAGCGGCGGGGCGTCGTGGGGGCGCAGCCGTACGGCCACGTGGTGCCCTCGGAAGGTGAGCGACTCGACCGTGCAGGGGAGTCCGTCGTCCGGTGCGCCGAGTCGTACCGCCGCCGGGCGGACCAGCAGTCGGGCGGCGCCCTGAGGGGAGCCCGGCGGCACGGGGATCTTGCCCCAGGGGGTGTCGGCGGCCTCGCCGGTCACCGTTGCGGGCACCACGTTGTCGAAGCCGAGGAAGCGGGCGACGAACTCGGAGGCGGGCCGCTGCCACACCTCGCGCGGGGTGCCGCTCTGGGCGATCCGGCCGTCGCGCATGACGACGACCCGGTCGGCGAGCGCGAAGGCCTCACCCTGGTCGTGGGTGACCGCGAGCACGGTGGTGCCCAACGTCCGGAAGAGCCCGCGCAGTTCGACGACGAGCCGTTCCCTGAGCGTCCGGTCGAGCTGACCGAGCGGCTCGTCGAGCATCAGCAGCCGGGGGCGGGGCGCGAGCGCGCGAGCGAGGGCGACACGCTGCTGCTCACCGCCGGAGAGCGCGGCGACGGCCCGCTTCCCGGCGCCGGGCAGTCCGACGAGTTCCAGCAACTCCTCGACCCGGCTCCGCTGTTCCGCCCTGGACACGCCGTGCATGCGCAGGCCGAAAGCGACGTTGCCGCCGACGTCGCGCTGCGGGAAGAGCTGGTGGTCCTGGAACATCAGGCCGACTCCGCGCCGGTGCACCGGCACGCCCGCCTGGTCGGTTCCCCCGAGCAGAACCCGCCCGGCGTTCAGCGGCTGCAGTCCGGCCACGGCCCGCAGCAGCGTCGACTTGCCGCTGCCGCTCGGTCCCAGCACGCAGACGATCTCGTGGTCGGCGACCTCCAGGTCCACCGCGTCGAGCGCGGCCCGCTGCCCGAACCGTACGGTCGCGTCGTCCAGCGTCAGCATCAGAACTCCCCTGCGGAACGGTCGGGCCGGATGCGTTCGAGCAGCAGCAGGGCCGCCGCGCAGACCAGCATGAGGATGGTCGACAGGGCCATCGCCTGCCCGTAGTTGAGTGCACCGGGGCGGCCCAGCAGCCGTGCGACGGCCACCGGCAGTGTGGGGTTGTCGGGCCGGGCGATGAACACGGTCGCACCGAACTCGCCGAGCGAGACGGCGAAGGCGAACCCCGCGGCGACGAGCAGCGCCCGGCGCACCATCGGCAGATCGACCTCGCGCCATGCGCGCAGCGGCGACGCGCCCAGCACGGCAGCCGCCTCCCTCAGCCGTGTGTCGACCGCCCGCAGCACGGGCAGCATGGTCCGCACGACGAACGGCACCCCGACCAGGGCCTGCGCGAGCGGCACCAGGATCCACGACGTGCGCAGGTCGAGCGGCGGTTCGTCGAGCGTGATGAGGAAGCCGAAGCCCACGGTGACGGCGGAGACGCCGAGCGGCAGCATCAGCAGCGCGTCGAAACCGCGGACCAGCCGTCCTGCCCTGCGCGTGAGGGCGGCCGCCGCGAGGCCGCCGATCAGCAGGGCGATGGCGGTGGCGGCGAGTGCGTACTGGAGGGAGTTCCACACGGCCGCCAGCGGCGGTACGAGGAAGGTGCCTCCGCTCGCCTCCACGGACCCCAGTGCCTCGTAGAAGCCGAAGCCGTACTCGCCTGGCCCGGCCGCCCCGGCGAACGACCGCTCGACCAGCACCGCGAGCGGAGCGAGGATCAGCAGGACGACGGTGGCGAGTACGGCTGCGAGCAGCGTCCACTGGCCCGTCCCGCGCGGCCGGTGCGCGGTCAGCGCCGGATCGACGAGCTTCAGGGCCGTCTCGCGTCGCCGTACGGTCCACGCGTGCACGGCGAGGATCGCGATGACGGCCCCGAACTGAACCAGTGTCAGCACGGCGGCCGTCGACAGGTCGAGCCGGACGGCGGTCTGCCGGTAGATCTCCACCTCGACCGTGGAGTAGGCGGGGCCGCCCAGGATCTGAACGACGCCGAAGGAGGTGAAGGTGAAGAGGAACACCATCAGCGCGGCGGCGGCCACGGCCGGGGTCAGGGCGGGGAGGGTGACGCGACGCCAGGCGGCGAACCGTCCGGCGCCGAGGACCCGTGCCGCCTCCTCCTGGCGCGGGTCGAGCTGCGACCACAGGCCGCCCACGGTCCGTACGACCACCGCGTAGTTGAAGAAGACATGGGCGAGAAGGATGGCCCAGACGGTCGTGTCGAGGCGTACGCCCCACAGCTCGTCGAGCAGTCCGCCCCGCCCGAGCAGCGCGAGGAAGGCGGTGCCGACGACCACGGTCGGCAGCACGAACGGCACGGTCACGACCGCGCGCAGCAGCGGCTTCCCCGGGAAGTCGAAGCGGGCGAAGACATATGCGGCGGGGAGTGCGAGCAGCAGCGTGATCCCGGTGGAGGCGAGCGCCTGCCACACCGTGAACCAGACGACGTCCAGAACGTCCGGCCGGCCGAGCACCTCGCCGATGCGGCCGAGCTGCCAGGCGCCCCCGCCCCCCTCCGCCCCGAGTCCGCGGCCGACGATCGCGGTCACGGGGTAGGCGAAGAAGACCGCGAAGAACGCGACGGGCACGGCCATCAGGGCGAGCCGCGCCGCGTTCCCGCGGAGTGTCCTGCGTGCGTCCCGGCGTTTGCCCGGGTCGGTACGCCCGGTTACTTCAGGACGAGTGACGACCACGACTGGATCCACTGGTCACGGTTGTCGGCGATCTTCTCCGGCGCCATGGTCTGCGGCTTGTCGACCACGGCACCGAACTCGGTGAAGAGGGCGGGCACCTCGGCGTCGTTCACCACCGGGTTCACGAACATGTTGAGCGGCATGTCCTCCTGGAACTTCCTGCTGATCAGGAAGTCCAGCAGGGCCTTGCCGCCTGCCTCGTTCTTCGCGCCCTTGAGCAGGCCCGCGGCCTCGGTCTGGCGGAAGCAGGTGCCGGTGGCGACACCGGTCGGCGCCTCCTTGGGCTGCGGCTTCGCGTAGAGGACCTCGACCGGCGGGCTGGAGGCGTACGAGACGACGAGCGGCCGGTCGCCCTTCGCCTCCTTGCCGCCCGCGGAGCCCGAGAACTCCTGGTTGTAGGCGAGCTCCCAACTGTCGACGACCTTCACGCCGTTCGCCTTCAGCTGCTTCCAGTAGTCCGGCCAGCCCTCGTCCCCGTACGCGGCGGCGGTGCCGAGGAGGAAGCCGAGGCCGGGCGACGAGCGCTCCGGGTTCTCGACCACCAGGAGGTCCTTGTAGGCGGGCTTGGCCAGGTCGGCGAGGGTCTGCGGCGGGCTGACCCTCTTGCCGGCGAAGTACGCCTTGTCGTAGTTGACGCAGATGTCGCCGGTGTCGACCGGCGTGACCCGGTGCTTGTCCTTGTCGAGCTGGACGGCCTCCGGGACCCGGTCCAGGCCCTTGGCCTCGTAGGGAGTGAAGAGGTCGTTGTCGAGGGCCCGGGAGAGGGTGGTGTTGTCGACGCCGAAGAAGACGTCGCCCTGCGGGGAGCCCTTGGTGAGGATCTCCTTGTTGAGGGCCTCGACGGCGTCACCGCTCTTCAGCACCTTGACCGTGTAGCCGGTCTGCTCGGTGAACTCCTCGAGCACCGCCGGGGTGGCGTTGAAGGAGTCGTGGCTGACGAGCGTCACGGTCTTCGACGCCTTGCCGGAGTCCGAGCCGGACGACGCGTCCGTGGCCCCCCCGCCGCAGGCCGCCAGCGTGCTGATGCCGAGCGCGGCGGCCACGGCCGTGACCGTGAACTTCTTGGTGGTGCTCACTGAATGTCCTCCTGGGGGTGACCAGGAAGAGACGCGGCCCTGCCCGGGTCCCGCGAACGGGATCCGGGCAGGGCACAACAGCTTGAGTCTCGTCCGAACTTCCTACCCCGAATGACCGGGGCGAGGTTCAGAGGGTCTGCGGTCTGACGGTCACCGCACTCTCAGCGCTGTGGCGCTCCCCTGTCGGAATATGCAGATGTTCGAGCCAGATTACACGGGGGTCAACGCTCGGAAGCCGCGAGCTGTCCGCATGCTCCGTCGATCTCCTGACCTCGTGTGTCCCGGACGGTCACGGGCACTCCGTGGGCGGCGATCGCCTCGACGAACGCCTTCTCGTCCTCGGGGCGGGAGGCCGTCCACTTCGATCCCGGCGTCGGGTTGAGCGGGATCAGGTTGACGTGCACCCGCTTGCCCTTGAGCAGCCGGCCGAGCAGGTCACCACGCCACGCCTGGTCGTTGATGTCGCGGATCAGGGCGTACTCGACGGAGATGCGGCGGCCGGACTTCTCCGCGTACTCCCAGGCGGCGTCCAGCACCTCCCGAACCTTCCAGCGCGTGTTCACCGGCACGAGGGTGTCGCGCAGCTCGTCGTCCGGTGCGTGCAGGGAGACGGCGAGGCGGCACTTGAAGCCCTCGTCGGCGAACCGGTGCATCGCCGGAACCAGACCGACGGTCGACACGGTGATCCCGCGCTGCGAGATGCCGAGGCCGTCCGGCTCCGGGTCGGTGAGCCGGCGGATGGCGCCGACCACCCGCTTGTAGTTGGCGAGCGGCTCACCCATGCCCATGAAGACGATGTTGCTGAGCCGGGCGGGTCCTCCGGGGACCTCTCCGTCGCGCAGGGCCCGCATGCCGTCAACGATCTGGTGCACGATCTCGGCGGTCGACAGATTGCGGTCCAGCCCCGCCTGGCCGGTGGCGCAGAACGGGCAGTTCATCCCACAGCCGGCCTGCGAGGAGATGCACATCGTCACCCGGTCCGGGTAGCGCATCAGGACCGACTCCACGAGCGTCCCGTCGTGCAGCCGCCACAGCGTCTTGCGGGTGGTGTCCTCGTCACAGGAGATGTGCCGGACGACGGACATCAGATCGGGCAACAGCTCCGACGCGAGCCGCTCACGCGCGGCCGCCGGGATGTCGGTCCACTGCGCGGGGTCGTGCGCGTACCGCGCGAAGTAGTGCTGCGACAGCTGCTTGGCGCGGAACGGCTTCTCGCCGATCGCGGCGACGGCCTCCTTGCGCTCGGCGGGCGTGAGGTCGGCGAGGTGCCGCGGGGGCTTCTTGGCTCCGCGCGGGGCGACGAAAGTGAGTTCTCCGGGCTTGGGCATGGTTCGTCCAGTGTCGCAGACGGAATCCGGTGACCTGGGGCTCTCGACGACCGTGACGGTCGTCACCGGGCGTCGTCGGTCACTGCGGTGCGACCGCGGACGGCCCGGGGAACGGCCCGGCGCGGTCGGCGTTCCGGCTGGCCGGCGGGCCGACGAAAGGGCCTGGACGCGATCGGCGGCAGCTCTTCGCGGCCCCGCAGGGAGCCAGCGCCCGACCCTGAACGGGCAGGACGTTGTCACGAGGGCCACACTCGGCACTAGAATCGAACTTGTGTCCGAAAAAGTGTCGCGTCTGGAGCGCCTGCGCAGCGTCCGCGAGTGGCTGGCCTGGCAGCTGCGCCGCACCGACCAGACCATCGCGGAGCTCGAGCGGCAGGAGGTGGTCGCTGCCCGTGCGGCGCGCACGCTGCCCCCGCCCCAGCCGGGGTGGAAACTCGCGATGCAGCGAACGGGCGGCAAGGCCACCCCCGATGCCGTTCACACGAGCGACTGCAGCATGGCCGGCAAGCACACGAAGCCCCTGACACGCGCCCAGGCGCTCCGTGCCCTCACCGAGGACGGCGTCGCCCCGTGCCCGTACTGCCGTGCCGACACCGACCTCGGTGTGCTGTGAACCGCGAACCGTCGCAGCCCGGGGACCCGGGCACCGCACCGATCGTCGTGCACCGCGCCACGGGCACCGGCGGCCGCCGGGTGACGATTCGCACACAGACCGCCGGCCTGGCCCGCAGCGACGCCGACCTGATCGAGTTCCTGCGCCGCGCCGGCCTGCCGGACGCATGGGACCTCCTGGACGATCCGCACTGGGTGGACTGGCAGGCCGGGCGACCACACGAATACGGCGCGGGCTGACCGCTGCGGAGCGTTGTTCCACCGGTGCCCCTTCTTGCGCGCACGGTTCCAGAAGGCGTGATCGTCCCGAGTTCGGACTCGTAGGCTCTATCCGGAGACTCGATGCCCCTGGGGGCACCGGCTGTGTCAGTGCTCGTGCTCGGCGGATTCTTCGGTGTTGATGTGCGAGTTGTCGGCGGTCCAGCTGGCGAGCATGCGCAGAGCGTTTTCGAACGGTGATCCGGGTTCGACGGTGTACAGACCGAACGTCTGGTCGGGATCGCCCTTGGGAGTGAAGGCCTCGAAGTCCAGGGTGAGTTCCCCGGCCAGCGGGTGGTGGTACCGCTTGGAGCCGTACTTGGGCTGGTACACGTCGTGGTCCGCCCACCATCGACGGAAGTCCCGGTCGCTGACGGACAGATCGCCGACCAGCTGGGCGAGCCGCGGGTCATGGGGATAGTGGCTGGCATACAGGTGCAGCATGCCGACGACGTCCCGGGCGCTCCCGGGCCAGTCGACGTAGAGATCGCGGGCCGCGTCGTTGAGGAAGAAGTAGCGGGCCATGTTCCGCTCGCCGGCCGGCAGGGCGTCGAAATCGAGGTAGAGGGCGCGGGCCAGGCGATTGGTGGCCAGGACGTCCAGGCGGTGTCCCAGAATCATGGCCGGGACGTCGGCGACATTCTCCAGCGCTTGCAACAGCCCGGGCCGGGCACGCTGCGTCGCTGCCGCGCGCGGCCGCTGCCGGGAAGGTTTGGCCAGGGCGAACAGATGGTTGCGCTCGGTGTCATCGAGCCGGAGTGCACGAGCCACGGCCTCCAGTACGGAGACGGAGACACTCGTGCTGCGCCCGCGTTCCAGCCGTACGTAGTAGTCGACGCTGACTCCGGCCAGCTGGGCGACTTCCTCACGCCTGAGGCCGGGAACCCGGCGCACGCCGGGATGCGGGGGAATACCCGCCTGTTCCGGGGTGATGCGGGCCCGGCGGGTCCGCAGGAATTCCCGAAGATCGGTCTCGGGCACGTGGTCACACATGATGGTCAGGCTAGCTCTGCGAGCGGTGCGCGTCTTTAGCCGTGGGGGGTTCTGCCGGACCCCCCCGCAGACCACACCCCGGGTCAAAGTCTGCTCTTCCGCGGTATCGACGCCAGTGGTGCTCTGGATGCGTCATTGACCCCGGCCACCAGGGCCGGAGCAGTTCATCCAAGGGAGACCATCCATGAGGCGCAGGATTCTCGGTGCCACCGGAATATCAGTGAGCGAGTTCGCTCTCGGGGCGATGAATTTCGGAGAATTCAACAGCTCCGGAAATGCCGACCACGCGGATGCCGTCGGCATCATCCACGCGGCGCTCGATGCCGGCATCAATTTCATCGACACGGCCGACGTGTACTCCGGCGGCGAGTCCGAGGCGATCGTCGGCAAGGCACTCAAGGGCCGCCGCGAGGAGGTCGTGCTGGCAACGAAGTTCGGCCTGCCGATGAGTACGGACGCCAACCATGCCGGCGGCTCCGCGCGGTGGATCAAGCGCGCGGTCGAGGACAGCCTCCGACGGCTGGACACCGACTACATCGACCTCTACCAGATGCACCGCACCGACTACGACACCGACCTGGACGAGACCCTGTCGGCCCTGTCCGACCTTGTCCGCGCGGGGAAGGTCCGCGCGATCGGCTCCTCCACGTTTCCGGCCGAGCGCACCGTGGAGGCACAGTGGGCCGCCGAGAAGGGCGGTCACCGACGCTTCCTCACCGAGCAGCCGCGGTACTCGATCCTCAGCCGCACCATCGAGGCGGCTGTTCTGCCCACCGCGCAGCGCTATGGCATGGGCGTGCTGACCTACGCTCCCCTGTCCAGCGGCTGGCTGTCCGGCGCCGACCCGACCACGAGGGTCCGCGCTCGTATCGCGGCAGGCCAGTTCGACCTCAGCGTGCCCGCCAACCAGACCAAGGTCGCGGCCGTACGTGAGCTCGCCAGGGTGGCGCAGGAGACGGGCATACCGCTGACTCATCTGGCCCTGGCGTTCGTGCGATCGCATCCGGCCGTCACGTCGGTACTGATCGGGCCGCGGACCCGCGAGCAGTTGGACGGTCTGCTGTCCGGCGCCGACGTCGAGCTGAGTGACGACATCCTCGACCGGATCGACGAGATCGTCGCGCCCGGCACCGAGGTCAATGCCGCCGACAACTTCGCCACCGAGCCGCCGGCCCTCCTCGACAAGCGCCTGCGCCGCCGGTGAATCCCCTGGTCGCCACCGGTGACCTTCCTCGTCGGGATCGCACGTGACGGCCGCGGCGCGCAGCCTGCCCGGCCTCACTGCTCCCGACCGACCACTCCCCAGAGAGCAACACACGCAGAGGAAGAAGGAACGACCCAGCAGTTTGCGGGCAAGTCGGCGCTCGTCACCGGGGGCGGCAGCGGCATCGGGCGGGCGAGCGCCCCGGCGCCGGCGGCCGAAGGGGCGCTGGTGACGGTCGCGGGCCGCACGGCGGAGACCCTGCAGGAGACCGTCCGCCCGGTCGAGGCCGCCGGTGGCTCCGCCCGCTACGTGGTGGCCGACGTGACCGACGAGGCCCAGGTGCAAAAGGCCGTCCAGTCTGCTGTCGCAGACATCGGCCGCCTGGACTTCGCCCTCAACAACGCGGGCTACGACGGCGAGTACCAACTCACCCAGGACTACTCGACCAAGATGCTCGACCACATGATCGCCCTCAACGTGCGCGGTGTGTTCCTCTCGATGAAGCACGAATGCGCCACATGGTGGCGCAGGGATCCGGCTCCATCGTGAACATGTCCTCCGGCGCGGCGTTGGTAGGCGTCCCCGGATTCTCCGGTTGCACGGCCACCAAGGCCGCCGAGATCGCCATGACGAAGAGCTCCGCGCTCGACGTCGCGCCGCACGGCATCCGCATCAACGCCGTATGCCCCGGTCTCGTACAGACTCCGATGCTCGCGTCCCGGGACCCGCACGAGGACCCGCTGAAGTCGCTCATCGCTGCCCATCCCCTGGGACGGATCGCCGACGCCGGAGAAGTCGCTGATGCCGTGGTCTGGCTCTGCTCGGACAAGTCGAGCTTCGTCACGGGCATCGCACTGCCCGTCGACGGCGGGTACACCGTGCCCTGGTACGGCAACCCGCAGTTCACCGAGCAGGGGGCCGCGGTCCTGGTCTTCGACGGACAGGGCCGCGGCCGCCGGTCGCACGTCCGACTGGTGATGCCGCGTCCCTCAAGGCGCCCGCAGGTTTCCGCGATGCGCCCAGCTCGGCCGGCCACCCCGACACACCGTCAAAAGAGTTTCCGACGTGGCTGCGACCCTCTCGCTCGTCGCCCTGTTCGCGCTGGTCCGTTCCGTCTCTGCCGGCAACGAGGTTCATTCGGCCTCACCTGCCGACCGCGTCGGGCCCTGACGGGCCGCGTCGCGCGGCCCGTCGCCAGGCGTCAGTCTGGAATCGAGGACTCGTGATCCGAATGGGGCTGTCGCATGAACGGTGTGGCCGATTCCGCAGCGGGCCGGTGGCTGGCCGGCGCACTCGAGAATCCCGTCGTGGGGATGGCTCCGTGGATCATCTTCTCGGTCGTCTCCGGTACCGGCCGCTTCTGGCTCGCGGTGGGACTCGCCCTCGCCGTCTCGGTCGTTGTCGTCGTCGCGGGGCGGATCGTGCATCCCGGCGGCTCGTTCAAGATCCTCGAGGCCGCGGACGTGGCCGTCTTCGCGCTTCTCGCCATCGTCGGGGGGCTCGCCGACGAGGCAACCCTCCGGTGGCTGGAGACGTACACGGACGAGGTCGCGAACATCGCCCTCGTGGTCATCGCCTTCGGCTCCATGGCCGTGCGGATGCCCTTCACCCTCCAGTACGCCCGGGAGCGGGTCGACCGCGCCTACTGGGACTCCCCCGTCTTCAGGCGGACCAACTACGTGATCACCGGCGTCTGGGGGCTCGCCTTCCTGGCGGCCGCCGTCGCGGGCGCCTACGGCGATCTCGTACTGCACGATCCGGACAACGTCTGGACCGAGTGGATCATCCAGATCCTGGCGATCGCCGCCGCCGTCAGTTTCACCGAGTGGTACCCGGACTACGTGCGGGCCAAGGCACGCGGCCAGGACGGCCCCCCGGTCAGAGGGCTGCTGATCTCGCTGGCCGGGCTGCTCATCCCGCTGGGCATCGCCGTACTGATCTTCGAGGACGACGAGACCTGGCTGGGCATCGCGTTGATCGTGGTGGGGGTGCTGGCGGCGAAGGCGACGCCCAGGGCGCACAGCGAGCAGGCGTCGGACGACCGCCCGGTCGGATAGGACCGCGGGGCGCTCTGCAGGGGTGCGACGCTGCCATGACGAGGGGCTACGAAGAAGGGGCTACGAAGAAGGGGCTCACCGCCCATCGGCGGTGAGCCCCTCTTCGTACGTCCGCAACGGCGTCAGCCGGAACCGACGAAGATCACCAGCAACAGCCACACCACCGGCGCCGTCGGCAGCAGCGAGTCCAGCCGGTCCATGATGCCGCCGTGCCCCGGCAGCAGCGTGCCCATGTCCTTGATGCCGAGGTCCCGCTTGATCATCGACTCGCCGAGGTCGCCCAGGGTCGCGCTGACGGCGACCGCGAGCCCGAGCAGCACGCCCTGCCACCAGGTGCCGCCGTCGATCAGCAGCGGCATGCACAGCGCGCCCGCCGCCATGCCGAATGTCACCGCTCCGACCAGGCCCTCGCGGGTCTTCCCGGGACTGATCCGCGGCGCGAGCTTGTGCTTGCCGAAGCGCCAGCCGATCGCGTACGCGCCGGTGTCGCTGACCACAGTCAGCAACAAGAAGGTGAACACGCGCTGCGGCCCGTCGTCGGCGGTGAGCATCATCGCGACGAACGTGGCCAGGAACGGCACGTAGAACGCGGCGAAGAGCCCTGCCGTGACGTCCTTGAGGTAACCCTCGGGCGGTTCGGTCATCCGCCAGACCATCACCGCCAGCGCGGTGAGCGCCATGGCGACCCATGCGCCCTCGGCGCCCCGCACATAGCCGGCCACGATCATCGCCGCGCCGCCCACGGCGAGCGGCACCAAGGGGGCCTTGATGCCCTTGCGCTCGTCGAGCCGGGAGGTCAGCTCCCACAGACCGACGACCACGGCGACGGCGACGACGCCGACGAACACGGCCTTGACGATGAAGAGGGAGGCGATGATCACGGCGCCGAGCCCGACACCGACACCTATGGCGGCCCGCAGATCCCGGCCGGCGCGCTTCTTCTGCGGCGGCTGGGAGGGCTGCGGCGACTCCGGCGGCTGGGACGCCGCAGGCGGCGGAGGGGTGGGCATGGGCTCCTGCGGCATCTCTTCGCGGAACAGGGAGCCACTCCACCGAGCGGCCCCCCGGTCGCGGTCGTCGCGGTGATCTCGGTGGTCGCGGTCCTCTGCGTCTCCACCTGCGTCGGGAACGTACGGCTCCGGCACGATGGGCATGGGCCGAGTGCGCTGGGCACCATGCTCATCGTAAGCGCGACCCGCCGGGGCGGCCCCCTGGTCGGGCGGCCCCCAGTGACCGGGGCTGTGATCCGCGCGCGGCGGGGCCCCCCAGGAGGAGTCGTTCATCAGACCTCGAGCAGCTCGGCTTCCTTGTGCTTGAGCAGCTCGTCCACCTGCGCCACGTGCTTCGCGGTGGTGTCGTCGAGCTCCTTCTCGGCACGGCGGCCCTCGTCCTCGCCGACCTCGCCGTCCTTGATCAGCTTGTCGATGGCCTCCTTGGCCTTGCGGCGCACGGAGCGGATCGAGATCCGGGAGTCCTCGGCCTTGCCCTTGGCGACCTTGATGAACTCGCGGCGGCGCTCCTCGGTGAGCTCGGGGAACACCACCCGGATGATGTTGCCGTCGTTGCTCGGATTGACGCCCAGGTCGGAGTCCCGGATCGCCTGCTCGATGTTGCGCAGCGCGCTCTTGTCGAACGGAGTCACCACGGCCATCCGCGGTTCGGGCACCGAGAACGAGGCGAGCTGGTTGATCGGTGTCAGCGCACCGTAGTAGTCGGCCACGATCTTGTTGAACATCGCCGGGTGCGCACGCCCGGTACGGATCGCGGCGAAGTCCTCCTTGGCGACCACGACGGCCTTCTCCATCTTCTCCTCGGCCTCGAGGAGGGTCTCTTCGATCACCACTTGCTCCTGCGTGTCTTGAGTAGGCCCGGCGTGTACGCGTGTCGGTCAGCTTGGCGCTTGCGGAACCACGTGACGCATACGAGTACGAGACCGGCGAATCTTGGCGGCGCGTTCCCCTGCACGGTGTCCGACCGGCAGGGCTTTGTCCATCCCCACTGGGGGGCGGTCGCCCGGATCAGGCCCGGGTGCCCTGGTCGCTCACGAGCGTGCCGATCTTCTCACCCCGGACCGCCCGCGCGATATTGCCCGCGGCGAGCAGTTCGAAGACGAGGATGGGCAGATCGTTGTCGCGGCAGAGGGTGATGGCCGTGGCGTCGGCAACCTTGAGGTTGCGGGCGAGCACCTCGCCATACTCCAGCGCGTCGAACTTCACGGCGTCCGGGTTGCTCTTGGGGTCGGAGTCGTAGACCCCGTCGACGCCGTTCTTGCCCATGAGCAGGGCCTCGGCGTCGATCTCCAGAGCGCGCTGGGCCGCGGTGGTGTCGGTGGAGAAGTACGGCATGCCCATACCGGCGCCGAAGATGACGACGCGTCCCTTCTCCAGGTGGCGCACGGCCCGCAGCGGGATGTACGGCTCCGCGACCTGCCCCATGGTGATGGCGGTCTGGACGCGGGAGTCGATGCCCTCCTTCTCCAGGAAGTCCTGGAGCGCGAGGCAGTTCATGACCGTGCCGAGCATGCCCATGTAGTCGGAGCGCGCCCGGTCCATGCCGCGCTGCTGGAGTTCCGCGCCGCGGAAGAAGTTGCCGCCGCCGATGACGACCGCGATCTGCGCGCCCTCACGGACGACCGCCGCGATCTCGCGTGCGATGGCGTGTACGACGTCGGGGTCGACGCCCAGGCCCGTACCGCCGGAGAAGGCCTCCCCGGACAGCTTCAGCATGAACCGACCGGCCTTCTTGCCGGTGTGGTCGCTCTTGTCGTCGGCAGCCGGATTGGCGTCCGCGCCCTTGTTCATGGAGATCTCCTCGTGCACATACGAAGAAGGCCATTGCCGGTGGGTGCTGGTGTCCCTGCGGCAATGGCCTCCTCGTCTGATCTGCGGTCGTCCGACGTCTACGCGGCCGACGACTGCTGGGAAACCCTAGCGGGCTCCCGTGTCGATCGCGTACCGGCTCAGATGCCGACCTTGATGCGCGAGAAGCGCTTCAGGGCGACACCGGCCTCGTCCAGGATCTGCTGGACGGACTTCTTGTTGTCGAGCGCGTAGGGCTGGCCAAGGAGCGTGGCCTCCTTGAAGAAGCCGTTGACGCGGCCCTCGACGATCTTCGGGAGGGCGGCCTCGGGCTTGCCCTCGGCGCGGGTGGTCTCCTCGGCGACACGACGCTCGGACTCGACGACCTCCGCCGGGACGTCCTCACGGGAGAGGTACTTCGGCGCAAAGGCGGCGATGTGCTGCGCGATGCCCTTGGCGACCTCCGCGTTCGGCTTGTCGAGCTCGACGAGCACACCGATCTGCGGGGGCAGGTCGGGCATGGTGCGGTGCATGTACGCCGTGACGTAGGCACCGGAGAACTGCGCGAAGCGGTCCAGGACGATCTTCTCGCCGAGGTTGGCGTTGGCCTCGTCGACGTACGCCTGGACGGTCTTGCCGGGCTCGATCTCGGAGGCGAGCAGCGCCTCGATGTCGGCGGGGTTCGTCTTGGCGACGTGGGCGGCGAGGGCGTTGGCCACGGACTGGAACTTCTCGCCCTTGGCGACGAAGTCCGTCTCGCACTTCAGCTCGACGATGACACCCGAGGTGTTGTCGTCGGCGATGAGGGAGACGACGGCGCCGTTCTCGGCGGAGCGGCCCTCGCGCTTGGCCACACCCTTCTGGCCCTTGATGCGCAGCGCCTCGACGGCCTTGTCGACGTTGCCCTCGGCCTCGTCGAGCGCCTTCTTGCAGTCCATCATGCCCGCGCCGGTGAGCTCGCGGAGCTTCTTAACGTCAGCGGCGGTGTAGTTCGCCATGTCTGTGAATCTCTCTGAAGTCGAAGAGTCGAACGATCTACGGGCCGACGGCGGGGGCTTCATGGGCCCCCGCCGTCAACTTCCGAAACCTGCGGTGTCAGGCCTGCTCGGCGTCCGCAGCCGGCGCCTCGGCAGCGGCCTCGGCCGGCGCCTCGGCAGCGGCCTCGGCCGGCTTCTCGGCCTCGGCGGCCGGGGTCTCGTCGGCCTTCTTCTCGCCCTCGAGCAGGTCGCGCTCCCACTCGGCCAGCGGCTCGCCCGCGGCCTTGTCGCCCGGCTTCGAGTCACCGGTGGCCACGCCGGAGCGGGCGATGAGCCCCTCGGCGACGGCATCGGCGATCACGCGGGTGAGCAGCGTGACGGAGCGGATCGCGTCGTCGTTGCCCGGGATCTTGTAGTCGACCTCGTCGGGGTCGCAGTTGGTGTCGAGGATCGCGACGACCGGGATGTGGAGCTTGCGCGCCTCACCGACGGCGATGTGCTCCTTCTTGGTGTCGACGATCCAGACGGCGCTCGGCACCTTCTGCATCTCGCGGATACCGCCGAGGGTCTTCTCCAGCTTGGCCTTCTCGCGGGAGAGGACCAGGAGCTCCTTCTTGGTGAGGCCGGAGGCGGCCACGTCCTCGAAGTCGATCGCCTCGAGCTCCTTCAGACGCTGAAGGCGCTTGTAGACGGTGGAGAAGTTGGTGAGCATGCCGCCGAGCCAGCGCTGGTTGACGTAGGGCATGCCGACGCGGGTCGCCTGCTCGGCGATGGCCTCCTGCGCCTGCTTCTTCGTGCCGACGAACATGATGGAGCCGCCGTGCGCGACGGTCTCCTTGACGAACTCGTAGGCGCGGTCGATGTACGACAGCGACTGGAGCAGGTCGATGATGTAGATGCCGTTGCGCTCGGTGAAGATGAAGCGCTTCATCTTCGGGTTCCAGCGACGGGTCTGGTGACCGAAGTGGACGCCGCTCTCCAGCAGCTCCCGCATCGTGACGACGGCCATGGCCGTATCTCCTTGAGTTTCTCGGTTATGTCCTGACGCCCCGACGCGCCGTGCCACAAGGGACCGAGGAGCGCGGCCACCGACCGAGGTTGGAGGTGGTGGCGGGGCGTGCGAAGTCGACCCGGTGACCCGGATCGCCAGAAGAAGTGTACGGGACCGGCGCGGTGCCGGGTGACGGCGCTGTCCACAACCGGCCGGTTGTCCACAGATCCCGAGCATGATCAGCGGCATCGGGCGGTGGTGCGCGACGGTCGGTGTCATGAATCGGGTACGTGTGGTGACGGTCGCGGTGGTGGCAGCTGTGCTCTGGGTGCTCGAGGGAGGCGTGGCCTCGGCCGGTGACGGCGCCTGGCCCGTGGGTCCGCCGCGGCCTGCCGTGGTACGGGGCTGGGAGCCGCCGGCCACTCCGTACGGGCGGGGGCACCGCGGCGTGGACCTGGCGGCGCCGCCGGGTACCGAGGTGCGGGCCGCCGCGGCGGGCCGGGTGTCGTTCGCGGGTGCGGTCGCGGGCCGCGGGGTCCTCTCGATCGGCCTGACGGGTACGGGCGACCCTCCCCTGCGGACGACGTACGAGCCGGTGCGCCCGCTGGTCCGCACGGGCGCCGAGGTGGCCGTGGGCCAGGTGGTGGCGGTCGTGACGGAGGGCCCGTCTCACTGTCCGCAGGGCTGTCTGCACTGGGGACTGCGCCGCGGGGACGCGTACCTCGATCCGTTGTCGCTGCTGCCGCTCTCGGAGCTGCACCGAGGACCGTCCCGGCTGCTTCCGGTCTTCGGGGTGGCCGTGCCGGGGGTGGGGTCGGGATCGGGATCGGGATCCGGATCGGGGTCGGGGTCGGGGTCGAGGTCGGTGGGCGCGGTTGAGGCGGTCGCGGCAACCGGCGCGGGCGCCGGCTCGGTCCCGGCGATGGCGCTGGCCGCGGCGGCGGTCTGGTTCCACCGGGCGCTCGGGCGGGAGTGCGGCGGCGGGCACAGCGGGCGCGGGGTGGGCGAGCGAAAGGAACGGGGATCGAGCGGCCCGGTGCGAAGGACGACCCGGTGGGGGCCCGCTTCCCTCCGCCCCGTCAGGGCCAGGCCCACAGGCGCAGGACCACCGACAGGGTCAGAGGCCTCCCGTTTGCCCCCGGCGGGCTCAGTCGCCGCGGACTCCCCGGAGCGCCATCGACACCGCGGCCTCGGCGATGTCGGAGGGGTCCTCCGCCGCGCCGAGTTCGATGCGGCGGACAGCGGCGTCGACGACGCCTTGGAGGAGCATCGCTGCGAGGCGGGGCTGCTGGTGGCCCAGCTCCCCGAGGGCCTCGACGATCATCGCGACGAGGCCGCCGTGTGCCGCACGGATCTTTTCGCGGGCGCCGGCGTCGAGCTCGCTCGCGGAGATTGCGACGACGGCCCGGTGGCGCCGGTCGCCGACGAGGTCGAGCTGTCGGCGGACATAGGCCTCGACCTTGCCCTCGGGCGTCCCCGCTCGCTCCATCGCGGCTTCGACCTCGCCGGCCCAGACCGGGAAGTCGACCGCGCACAGCTCTTCGACGACTGCGGCACGCGAACGGAAGTACTCGTACACGGAGGACCTGGCCAGGCCTGTGCGTTCGGCGAGGGCGGGGAAGGTCAGGGCCTCCGTACCGCCTTCGGACAGCAGGGAACGCGCGGCATCGAGCAGGGCGCCGCGCTGCATGGTCCGGTGCTCGGCCACGGAGGCCGCTCGAATCCTGGGCACGGGACCACTTTACGGGCGCTCTCCCGCGAGCGGGCGGGCGCTGGGGCGATTCCGTGCCCCTGGGCACGTGTCAGCGGCCGGCGTCCGCCAGTTTCGCCCTGAGCTGCAGCACCGACTTCGTGTGGATCTGGCTGACTCTGCTCTCCGTGACCCCGAGGACGTTGCCGATCTCGGCGAGGGTGAGGCCCTCGTAGTAGTAGAGCGTGACGACCGTCTTCTCACGGTCGGGGAGGGTGTTGATCGCGCGGGCGAGGAGCCGCCGCAGCTCCCGGTCCTCGGCGACCTCCACCGGGTCGTCCGCGGCGGTGTCCTCCAGGGTGTCCATCAGACTGAGCCGGTCGCCACCCTCGCCGCCGACATGCAGCAGTTCCTCCAGGGCCACCACGTTCGCCAGGGACAACTGGCTGAACACCGCATGCAGTTCCTCGAGCCCGATGCCCATCTCCGCGGCGACCTCGCTCTCGGAGGGGGTGCGCCGCAGCTGCGCCTCCAGCGTGGCGTAGGCGCGCTCGACCGCCCGCGCCTTCTGCCGCACGGAGCGGGGAATCCAGTCCAGCGCGCGGAGTTCGTCGATCATGGCGCCCCGGATGCGGGTGATCGCATACGTCTCGAACTTGATCGACCGCTCGATGTCGAACTTCTCGATCGCGTCGATGAGCCCGAACACCCCGGACGAGACGAAGTCCGCCTGCTCGACATTGGACGGCAGCCCCACGCTCACCCGGCCCGCCACGTACTTCACCAGCGGTGAGTAGTGCAGGATCAGCTGCTCCCGCAGCCGCCCGTCGCCCGTCGCCTTGTACGACCGCCACAACTCGTCGAGCGACGAGGGCGCGGGCGGCCGGACGTCGCCACGTGCAGCTGGGGGCACTGCCGCACGGTCAGACCCGGAGGTGTGCTGGGGCATGCGTTGCCTTGAGCCGTTCTGCTGTGGGGTGTGAAGGGACGGGTTTCTGGGCGGATGGCTGGGCGGTGAACCTCGTGAGCGTAGCGTGACTGGACTGTTGCGGTGCGCGAAGGCCGATGGATGGCGCCTGCGCGGGTACAGCCCGTCGGCCGCACCTTCGAACGAGGGCCGACGCCGCATGCGCCGGCCCTCCTGGTGCCGCCAGGGAGCCGCGAAAGTCACCGGCATCACCTTTTCACCCGAATGCTCCAGGTCAAGCACCGCCTCGCCGGATGTTCGAGGTGTGCAGCGCGGACCTGACCAACTGCCAGCCGTCGCCCTGCCGTTCGACGAACCCCAGCGCATGCAGTTCGTACAGCCTGCCGAGCGCCTCGTCCGTCGTGACCCCGGCGCGGCGGGCGATGTCGCGTCCGTCGAGGACACCGTGGGCCGGGAGCGCCTCCAGGATGTGCGCCTCGGCGGGACCGAGGAGGTCTCGGGGAAGCACCGGTCCGCGGCGCTCCGGGGCGAGGTCCCCGATGTCCCCCACCAGCTCCGCGACTTCGTCGGCGTCGCTGACGAGCACGGCCTCGCCCCGCAGGAGTTCATGCACTCCTGCCGAGAGGCCGCTGGTCACCGGCCCGGGAACACCCATCGTGAAGCGTCCGATGCGCTGCGCGGCGCGCGCGGTGACCAGCGAGCCGCTGCGGTATTCCGCCTCCACGACGACGGTGCCCCTGGTGAGGGCGGCGATGACGCGGTTGCGCAGGACGAACCGGCTGCGCGTCGGGTGGCTGCCGGGCGGCAACTCGCCGATCACCAGGCCTTGTTCCGCGATGCGGCCGATCAACCCGGCGTGGGAGCGGGGATAGACGACGTCGACCCCGCAGGCGAGCACCGCGACGGTCGCACCCCCGGCGGCCAGGGCGCCTCGGTGGGCGGCACCGTCGACGCCGTGAGCAGCACCGGAGACGACGACCCAACCGCGCTCGGCGAGCCCGGAGCCGAGCCTCGCGGCCATGTGAGCGCCGTACGGTGTGCAGGCACGGGCGCCCACCACGGCGACCGAGCGCAGCGCCCATATCCGCAGGTCGGGGCCACCCCGGACCCAGAGCCCGACGGGTCTCGCGTCCCCGAGGTCGTCCAACTGGCGCGGCCACTCCGCGTCGCCCGGGCACAGGAAGCGCCCGCCGGCCGCCGCCACCGCCTCGAGATCGCGCTCCGGGCGGGCTGCGGCCGCCCGCGTCCGGTAGCCCTCGATGCGCCGCTCCCCCGCCCCGGGCAGCGTCCCTTCGGGGAGCCGGGGTGCGGTGAGGCGCGCCATGAGCTCCACTGCGCCGTGCTCGCGCAGCCACCGGCCGCCGTGTTCGTCACCCGGCTCGACGACCCGGGTCAACGCGGCGCGGGCCAGCCGCTCCTCGTTGTTGACACCACAGGGGGTCATGCCCGGCCCCCGCTCTGCCCGCCGGGCCGGAACCCCCGGCGCGGGCTGCCGCCCGGCACCGCTACGGGACGCACCGCAGCGCGAGGCACAGCCGCACCACCAGGGCGCCCGAGCCGGGTCCCGGGCCCACCCCTGTCCCAGGTGCCGCGGCCCGTCACGGTGCCGCTCCGACCACCACCGGGGCGCCCCTGGCGATGCCGGTGCGCAGTTGCAGGGCGAGGGCGACGTCGTGGGCGGCGGGGCGGTCGCGGCCGGCGAGATCGGCGATCGTCCAGGCGACGCGGAGGACGCGGTCCATGCCCCGAGCAGTGAGCAGGCCGCGCTCCATGTCCCGCTCGGCGGCAGCGAGCGCGCCCGGTGCCGGCTGCCAGCGGGTGCGGAGCTCATGGCCCGGCACCTCGCTGTTGACGCTCCACGGGGTGCCGTCCAACCGGGCGGCGGCCCTCACCCTGGCTTCGCGGACCCGGTCGGCGACGGTCTGCGTGGTCTCCCCTCGTCCGCCCTGCCCGAGCAGATCGGAGCGGCTGACCGGCTCCACCTCGACGCGCAGGTCGACCCGGTCGAGCAGTGGCCCGGACAGCCGTGCCTGGTAACGCCGGATCACCGACGCGGGACATTCACACCCTGCGCCGTGCAGGGTGTGCCGCCCGCATGGGCACGGGTTCGCCGCCAGGACCATCAGAAACCTGGCGGGCAGTCGCACCACTCCCGCGCTCCGCGCCACGATCACATGCCCGGACTCCAGCGGCTGGCGCAGCGCGTCCAGCACCTTGGCGGAGAACTCCGGGGCCTCGTCGAGGAACAGCACGCCCCGATGGGCCAGGGACACCGCTCCGGGCCTCGGCAGCCCTTGCCCGCCACCCACGAGGGACTGCATCGTCGCCGAGTGGTGCGGGGCGCAGTACGGCGGTGTGCGCACCAGGGGCTCGCCGGGCGGCAGGATGCCCGCGACCGAGTGGACCCCGGTGACTTCGAGGGACTCCTGCCGGGTCAGCGGCGGCAGCACTCCGGGCAGCCGCTCCGCCAGCATCGTCTTGCCCGCGCCCGGCGGGCCCTGCAGCAGCAGATGGTGGGCTCCGGCCGCCGCGACCTCCAGGGCCGTGCGGGCGGCGTGCTGTCCTGCCACGTCCGCAAGGTCCGGCCAGTGGCTCTCGCCGTCACCGGCCGCCGTGCTCGGTGCGAGCCCTGTGCCCACCCCCGCTCCCGGCACCAGGAGCCCGGCGAGCATGGCGTCCGGCCGGCCGTCGACGTCCGGCTCCTCCTCGGGGACCGGCTCGTCGTTGAGCACGGCGATCAGCTGGCGCAGACTGCGCACACCGAGGACCGACACGCCCGGCACCAGCGCGGCCTCTCCCGCCGTCCGCTCGGGGACGACCACCTGCTGGTAGCCCGCCTCGGCCGCCGCGAGGACGGCGGGCAGCACTCCGCGCACCGGCCGGACCCTGCCGTCGAGTCCCAGCTCCCCGATGAGCACCAGATCGGCGATCGCCCTCGGGTCGATGCGCTCCGCGGCGCCGAGGACCGCACAGGCGACGGCGAGGTCGAATCCGCTGCCTCCCTTGGGCACGGAGGCGGGACTCAGCCCCACCGTGAGCTTCTTCTGCGGCCATTCGGCGCCGGAGTTGACCACGGCCGCCCTGACCCTGTCGCGGCTCTCGATCAGGCTCTTGTCGGGCAGTCCCACGAGGGCGAATGTCGCGACGCCCGGCTCCAGGTCGGCCTGGACCTCGACCACCACGCCTTCGACGCCGACCAGCGCCACCGAGCACGTACGCGCGAATCCCATCAGGCCACCCCCCGCGCATGCTCGACGCGGGGCGCGCCTCTCCGCGGCACGACCACCCCGACGAGATCGATCCGCACTCCGCCCGGCGGGGGTCCGCCGTGGCGGTCCACCCAGCACGCGGCCAGCCGTCGGAGCCGGTCCGCCTTGGCGGGCGTGATCGCTGCCATCGGATGCTCGAAGGCCCCGCTCCCCGGCGGAGCGCCCCTTCGGGTCTTCACCTCGCAGACGACGACGGCATCGCCGTCCCGGGCGACGATGTCGATCTCGCCGGTCCGTCCACACCGCCAGTTCCGTGCCAGCACGGCCATTCCGGCCTCGGTGAGCCGACGTGCCGCCAGCTCCTCGCCGTACCGCCCCAGTGCCCCCGTCGCGTTCATCTCGGCACCACCTCCGGCACCGACTCTGACGCGTCACTCCCCAGCTGGTGGATCTTGGTGGACAACCTGCCCGTTGTGGATAACTCAGCCACTCGGAAGTTCGAGGTCGCTCTTGTTCAGCTCCTCGATGTTCACGTCCTTGAACGTGAGTACGCGCACCTGCTTGACGAATCTGGCCGGCCTGTACATGTCCCAGACCCAGGCGTCCGCCATCGAGACCTCGAAGAAGACCTCACCTTGGACCGAGTGCACCTGCATCTCGTAGTCATTGGTGAGATAGAAGCGACGCTCGGTCTCGATCACGTATTTGAACAGACCGACGACGTCTCGATACTCCCGGTAGAGCTTCAGCTCCATCTCGGTCTCGTACTTCTCGAGGTCCTCGGCGCTCATGGCATGTTCCCCTTCAGCCGTGCGTCCCCCCATTGTGCGCCAGCCGCCCGCACCCCTAGGCAATTTCCGGGGCCAGGACCACCGGCGTACTCGGAGGACCCTCGTCGAGCAGCGTGCGCAGCAGCTCGGCGAGTCTGGTCGGGTACACCGTCTCACGCGCCGCCGACAGTTCCGCGGAGGTCCACCACCTCAGGCCGGCGACACTGCGCTGCTCAAGCCCGGTGAGTCCGCCGAGGCTGGTCGCGGTCTGCCCGGTTCGGGCCAGGTAGTACCACTCGTCCTGGTCCCAGCGCCGCCCGTCGAAGGGGAACGAGCACTGGCGCTGCCAGACCACCGGCCCGAGCTCGACGTCTGTGATTCCGGTCTCCTCGGAGAGCTCGCGCAGCGCGGCCTCCTCCCGGGTCTCGTCGCCCTCGATCCCGCCGCCCGGTGTGAACCACCAGGTGTCGTCGGGATCGTCCGGTTCGTACCCGTGCATCAGCAGAATGCGGTCCTCCGGATCGAGGAGGATCACCCGCGCGACCTTCCGCAGCTCCTTCGCCGGCAAGGGCTCAACGTCCTGACCAGCCCCGCCGGCCCCGCTGACCCCAGTGACCCCAGTGACCCCAGTGACCCCACCGCTGACGTCGCCGGCCTCAACCGCTTGACCGGCCCCCGCCGCCTCGACGGCCTCAACCGGCTCCGTGACCGGATCCGCGACCGAATCCGACCCTGGCCCCTCACGCATCCGCCGTCACCCTGTCCCGCGCCCCGCGCCCCCCGCGTCGCCCGAGGACCGCTGCGACCGGCCCGTATGCCGCGCCCCCCAGGATGAGCGCGACCCCGAGCGCCACGGCACCGACGACGAGCTTCACCGGCCCCGGCTGCGACACTCCGCCCGGCAGCGCGGCGAAGCCCGCCGGCCGCTCCACCAGACCGCCCAGCGGCCATGCCACGGCGTCCAGCCGGGCGCTCACGGCCGACCTCGGCACCGACCCCTGTCCCGGGTCCTGCAGATGGACCCGGGAGTCCAGGGAGCCCATGCGCTCGTCGCCGAGGAGGAAGAGCTGCCCCTCGGGCACGGTGGCGTTGAACGCGGTCGGCGACGCCGGGCCCTTGGTGCGCAGATACGGTTCTTCGACCGCCTTGCCGTTGATGGTCATACGGCCGTCCGCATCGCAGCACGCGATCTTGTCACCGCCGACCGCGACGACCCGCTTCACCATCGGCATGTCGCCCCACACCTTGTCGGTGAAGACCACGACATCGCCGCGCCGCACCTCGGAGCCGTCGATCCGCTGCGCCAGCACCCGGTCACCCGCCTCGACGGTCGGCGACATGGAGTCGGTCGGCACCGTGTACGGCTGGTAGACGACGGCTCCCCAGACGAAGCCTCCGAGGAAGAGCACACAGCCGACGGCCACAGCCAGCCCCGACAGCGCGCTGCCGAGACGGCTGCGGCCGCCTTGTGTACGTCCAGTTCCGCTCATCCCAGCGCTCCCCATCCTCGGAGATCGACGATCGCTGATCCGAGCCGCACCCTACCCGCCGGTCCGCCCGCGGGTCAGCCCTCAACTGTTACCGAGTGCCCTGACCTGCGACGAGCTTCCTCCGACGCAGGACGACGACCGGCACCGCACCCGCGAGCCCCAGCGCCCCCGGTGCGACAGCCGCAGCCACGGCGCTCGAGACCGGGGTCGAGGCCCCGGCCGCAGCCGCGGCGCCCAGGCCGGGCTGGTCGAAGGTGCTGGGCACGGGCAGCGTCGACCAGCGGCCGAGCGGCCAGGCCACCACGACCGCCCGGCCGACGACGTCGTCGACCGAGACCGTGCCGTTGCCCGGGAGCTCCTGGTGGTAGCGGGAGTCCAGCGAGTTCTGCCGGTTGTCGCCCATGACCCAGATCCGGCCTTCGGGCACCTTGATCGGCCCGAACGGCTCGTCGTCGCAGGGAGTGCTGCCGGGGTGGATGTACGACGACTCGTCGAGCGCCTTGCCGTTGACGGTGACCTTTCCGCCCTGCTTGCACTCGACCGTGTCACCACCGACCGCGATGACCCGCTTGATCAGGTCCTTCTCCTCTGCGGACGGCATGAGTCCGATGAAGCTGAGGAACTTCTGCACCACGTTCGGCTCGGGGGTCTGCGTGTTCTCCAGCCAGCCGCCCGGGTCGTGGAAGACGACGACCTCGCCGCGCTCGGGCTCCGCGCCGAACCATGGCGTCAGCTTGTCGACCAGCACGCGGTCGCCCCGCTGCAGGGTGTTCATCATCGAGTCCGAGGGGATCGAGAAGGCCTGCACCAGGAAGGTCTTGATCAGGAGCGCCAGGAGCAGGGCGATACCGATCAGCAGCGGCAGTTCCTTCCAGAACGACCGGTGATTCCTCGCCGCGCCGCCGTCGGCCGACGATTCGTCGTCCGCGAAGTCGTCGTCGCCGGAACCGCCGTCGGAGGCACCGCCGCCCGACGTGCGGTCGTGGTCCGCGGGGCCATGGTCTCCGGGGCCGTCAGCCTTCCGGAAGGCGTCGCCGAATCCGCCGAATCCGCCACGGTTTCCCGAGTCTTCGGAGCCGCCAGGACCGGGGGAACGCTCCGTGAGCCGCTCGGGCCGCTCCTCCGGCTCGTCGCGTCCGGATCGTGCGCCGACCGCCAAATCCCCCACATCCACTCCTCACTCCGTGCGACCACCCGCGCCGAAAGCGGCGCAGGCCCATTACTCCCATAACGAGCGGGAGTTCCGCAGGGCTCGGGAGCAGGATCATTCCATTGGGATCCCGGGAGGACACACTATGCGACGGCCCCAGTGCCGTGGTCGTCCCGGCACGCGCATCGGGGACCGAGGCGTACGTCTCCCGCTGTTCCAGCTTGCTCCAGTGGTCGAAGGGCCACGCGATGAAGACCGCCTGGCCGACGACCTCCTCCTCGGACACCGTGCCACTGAACGGCTCCTGGAGGTGCACGCGTGAGTCGGCAGAGTTGGAGCGGTGGTCCCCCATCACGAAGAGCCGCCCGGCCGGCACCTTCACCTCGAACCTGAGTTTGGAAGGCTCGTTGCCGGGATGCAGGTACGGCTCGTTCAGCGGTTCGCCGTTGACGGTGACCCTGCCGTCCGCGTCGCAGCACTTGACCGTGTCCCCGCCGACCCCGATCACCCGCTTGATCAGGTCCTGCTCGTCGTCGGACGGCAGCAGTCCGATGAAGGTCAGCGCCTGCTTGACCTGCTTGACGACGACCGGATCGTCCTTCTTGGGAGCCTGCTCCTGCCGGAGCCAACCGCCCGGGTCCTTGAAGACGACGACGTCGCCGCGCACGGGCTTCGAGCCGAACCAGGGTGTCAGCTTGTCGACCAGCACCCGGTCGTTGATCTTGATCGTCTGTTCCATCGATCCGGACGGGATCACGAACGCCTGCACGAGAAAGGTCTTGAGCACCAGCGCGATCAGCAGCGCCACGGTGATCAGGAGGGGTATCTCCTTGACCGCGGAGCGCTGCCGCCGCCGCTTCACCTTGCGCGCCAGCTTCCGCCGCTCGGCGCGCCCCGGAAGAGGCCGCCCGCCGTCGGTGGGGCGCGTCCCGGTGGGCAGTCGTGTGTCGGACCGGTGGCTCGCGCGCCGTCCGCGGTTACCCATGGGGGCCACCGGGTTCGGGTACGCGGTCGAAGGCGGCGGTCCGCTCCAGCGCGGACCAGCGGCCGACCGGCCAGCCGATCCAGTCCGCCCGGCCGATCACCTTGTCGAGGGGCACCATTCCGCCGCCGGGCTCGCCGAGGTGGTCCCGGGAGTCGCGGGACGCACTGCGGTGGTCGCCCATGACGAACAGGGTGCCTTCCGGTACGACGATGTCGAAGGGCACCCGGGACGGGGCGTCGCCGAAGTGGACGTAACGCTCTTCGACCTGTACGCCGTTCACCTCGAGCCTTCCCTCCTTGTCGCAGCACACGACCCGGTCGCCGCTGACGCCGACCACGCGCTTCACGAAGTCGGTCTCGTCGGGCTCCGCCAGGCCCAGCGCCGCGGCCGCGCCCTGGACCAGCCCGGCGACCGCGTTCTCCTCAGGGGCTTCCCGGACGAATGATCCGGTGCCGTCGAAGACGATCACGTCCCCGCGCAGGGGCTCGGAACCGAAACGGTACGCCAGCTTGTTCACCAGGACCCGGTCGCCGACCTCCAGGGCGGGCTCCATCGAGGTGCTGGGAATCAGGAAGGGCTGCAGCACGAAGTGGCTCAGCAGCAGCAGGAAGACGCCGCAGCCGGCGCCGAGCAGACCTGCCCGCCGCAGCGAGAGGCCCGCCGGCGCGAGGCCGGGAATGCGCGCGGAGCGCGACCCCTCCTCCGCCCCGGACCCTTCGGTCCCTGATGCGGAGGAGTGGCCACGCTCCGTGTGCTGTGCTTCGGTGTCCATCGGGGCCAGATGCTATCCGGCCGCCATAAGAACCGTATGAGGCCGAAGCCCCGCGCGAATGTGAGCCGGAGCTCAGTTCTCGCGCTTCTCCTTGATCTTCGCAGCCTTGCCGCGGAGGTCGCGCAGGTAGTACAGCTTGGCGCGACGGACGTCACCGCGGGTGACGAGCTCGATCTTCTCGAAGATCGGGCTGTGCACCGGGAAGGTGCGCTCGACGCCGACGGAGAAGGAGACCTTGCGGACCGTGAAGGTCTCGCTGACACCGGAGCCCTGGCGACGGATGACGACGCCCTTGAACTGCTGGATACGGGAGCGGTTGCCCTCGATGACGCGAACGTGGACGTTCACGGTGTCACCGGGACGGAACGCGGGGACGTCGGTCCGCAGCGAGGCGGCGTTGACGGAGTCGAGCAGGTTCGACATGTTCGGCTGCTTTCTTCGCCGATGCCACAGGTCATCAGCGGTAGAGGGATCGAAATTCAGGGGCCGCGTCGTCGGAGCGGGCGTCGTGTCCCCCTGTGGCAGGGGCGCACGCCGGACGCACGGCAGCGGCCTATTCTTCCACGGCCTGCGGCCTGCGCCAAAATCGGCCGTCGGGCGAAGGCGCCCAGCCCAGGATGGAGAGGATCTCGCGGTCCTTCTTGTCGAACTGCGACGGGTCGCAGCGCTCGATGAGATCGGGCCGGTTCTCGGCCGTGCGCCGGAACGCCTCGTCCCGCCGCCAGCGTGCGATCTTCCCGTGGTGCCCGCTGAGCAGGACGTCCGGGATACCCCGGCCACGCCACTGAGGCGGCTTGGTGTAGACGGGCCCCTCGAGGAGGTTTTCCATGGCGCCGGGCGCAAAGGAGTCGTCGCGGTGCGACTCGGCGTTCCCGAGGACGCCCGGCAGCAGCCGGGCGACCGCCTCCGTGATGACGAGTACGGCCGCCTCGCCGCCGGCCAGGACGTAGTCCCCGATGGAGACCTCGTGGACCGGTATCCGGGTGGCGTACTCGTCCATGACGCGCCGGTCGATGCCCTCGTACCGGGCCGGGGTGAAAATCAGCCACGGCCGCTCGGACAGCTCGACGGCGAGCTCCTGGGTGAAGGGCCGCCCGCTGGGCGTGGGGACGACCATCACCGGGCCGTGCGCCCCGGCCTCGTAGCCGTCGGCGAGCGTCTGGTCGAGCGCGTCGCCCCAGGCCTCGGTCTTCATGACCATGCCGGGGCCGCCGCCGTACGGGGTGTCGTCGACGGTGCTGTGCCGGTCGTACGTCCAGTTCCGCAGGTCGTGCACGTGGACGTCGAGCCGGCCGCGGGCGCGCGCCTTGCCGACGAGGGAGACGTTCAGCGGCTCCAGGTACTCGGGGAAGATCGTGACGACGTCGAGCCGCATCAGGCGCCGTCCTCGTCGCGGGAGGAGGCGATCTCGGCGCGGTCGTCGATGAGCCCGGGCGGGGGATCGATGACGGCCTTCTGCTCCTTCAGGTCGATCTCGGTGACGATCTCCTCCACGAAGGGGATCATCACCTCGCTGCCGTCGGGCCGCTCCACGATGAACAGGTCCTGCGAGGGCAGATGCGAGATCTCGGTGATCCGGCCGATCTCCGTGCCGTCGGCGAGGACCACGTCCAGATCCATCAGCTGGTGGTCGTAGTACTCGTCGGGCTCCTCCGGCAGTTCGTCCGGGTCGACCTCGGCGATGAGCAGGATGTTGCGCAGGGCCTCGGCGCCGTTGCGGTCCCTTACGCCCTCGAAGCGGAGCAGCAGCTTTCCGCTGTGCACCCGTCCGGTCTCGATGGTCAGCGGTCCGGCGGAGGCCGGGTCGGTGGCCAGTACGGCTCCGGGGGGGAGCCGCAGTTCCGGCTCGTCGGTACGCACCTCGACGGTGACCTCGCCCTTGATGCCATGGGCGCGGCCGATCCGCGCGACTACCAACTGCACGCTTGCTCCTGTCATACGACGACGGGCCGGGGCGGGCCGTAAGCCCTCCCCGGCCCGTGCCGGTGTTCCGATCGAATCAGTGGACCTGGTCCACGTCGACGAGGTCGACACGGATGCCACGGCCACCGATGGCGCCCACGACGGTGCGCAGGGCGCGTGCGGTGCGGCCGTTGCGGCCGATCACCTTACCGAGGTCGTCGGGGTGCACCCGGACCTCCAGCACACGCCCGCGACGCAGAGTGCGCGAGGCGACCTGCACATCGTCCGGGTTGTCGACGATGCCCTTCACGAGGTGCTCGAGAGCCTCCTCGAGCATGCTCAGGCCTCGGTCGACTCGGCGGGAGCGGCCTCGGCCTCGTCCGCCTTCTTCTCGGTCTTCTTGGCCTTCTGGGTGATGGCCTCACCCTTGCCCTCGTCGCCCTCGAGCGCCTTGGCGAACTCGTCGAAGGAACGACGCCTGTCTTCCTTCGTCGCCGGGGCCAGCAGCGGCTTCTCCGGGGCCGGCAGGCCCTTGTGCTTCTGCCAGTCGCCGGTGAGCTTCAGGATGGCGAGAACCGGCTCGGTCGGCAGGGCGCCGACGGACAGCCAGTACTGCGCACGCTCCGAGTCGACCTCGATGCGCGACGGGTTGTAGGTCGGCTGGTACAGACCGATCTCCTCGATGGCCCGGCCGTCACGGCGGGTACGGGAGTCGGCGACGACGATGCGGTAGTGAGGCGAACGGATCTTGCCCAGACGCTTCAGCTTGATCTTGACTGCCACGGGAGTGGGATCTCCTGGTTTTGACGTGGTTGGGCACAACGAGATGCCGCGTGGGGTTGCGGACCCGATGGCCCGATGGACGCGTCAGCCGGAGGAGAGAGGGGTCCTGTGCGACTGTCGAGTACAGCTAGCCATTGTGCCACACGGCTCCGCCCCCTCAGACCCGGTCCGGTCGGCCCCCCGGCCGGGGGCGGCCCCCTCCCGCGGCTCGGGGAGCGGTCGGCTCAGCTGGCAGCGGCCACCGGCTCCGGGATTCGGAACGGCTTCCCGCAGCCGCCGCAGACGATCGGCGCCTGGGCGAGGACCGACGGCACCACTCTGACGTTGCGGCCGCAGTCGCAGACCGCCTTCACCCGCACGCCGCCGCCGGACGAGCCGTGCCGGGCGGCCGGGCCCCGGAAGGTCCGCTTGGTGTCGGAGGCCGTCGCGACCGAGTGCGCGGCGAGGGCGCGCTGAAGCCGCTCGATCGTCGGGCGATACCGCCGCTTCGCCTCGGGGTTGAGCGTGACCAGCGAGAAACCGCTGCTCGGGTGCGGCTCCTCGGGGTGGTCCAGGCCCATCTCCTCGGCGATCGCCAGGAACCGGCGGTTGTGGTAGCGGCCGGCGCGGGAGGTGTCACGGACCCCTCGGGCGGCGGCGATGCCGTGGACTGCCTCATGGAGCAGTCGCTCGAAGGAGAGCTCGTGACCGCAGGCGGACGAGGACTCTCCGATCAGGGACTCTGGCGCGGCAAGATCCGGCAGCTCGGGGTGGTGCCGCTGAATATCGGCCCACGCCTGTGCCAGCTCTGCGGCGAGAACAGGTGGTGTCGTGCTCACGTCGTGATAACGACGCCGACGGCTCGCGGGTTCCATTCCGGGGCATCCCAAATAATTTGCACTTACCCGTCAGTTGCCATTGATGCGTGGCGACGAGGGCGGGTGCGCTGATCTGCGGAGAAGTGTCACAGCTCACATCAAGGTGGTACGTAGTGAGGCGTACGCCTCGGCGCGTAGCCGGACTCCGCACGCCGGGACACGAGTGGCCGCCCGAGGCGCGGGTGAGGGGCCGGGCTCACGGGCGCGAAGGCGCCGGCCGGGCGTCGGACGTCAGGTCGGACGCCCGGTCGGACGTCAGTAGGCGCGCGCGACGATCGCGACGGTACCCGGGGCGTCATCGGCATCCGGCACCGATCCGTCCTCGGCGACCAGACACCGTACGGACACGGCCTGATCGGCGAGCACGGCCTCGCCCTCGGTGCCGAGCGTCGCCCACGGGATCCGCGCCCAGCCGCCCGCGGCCGCGGCCTCGGCGGCCTCCTCGATCGTGGTCACATCGGCAGTACGGGACTCGCGGCGTTCACGCGATTGGCTCAGCAGCAGCGCCTGGTCGTCCTCCAAGACCTTGGGCAGCAGCCCGGTGAGCGCGTCGATGGCGACGGGCTCCTTGCCCCCGGGGATGCGGCGGGCCAGCATCGCCGTACCGCTCTCCAGGTCGCGCGGGCCGACCTCGATCCGTACGGGCACACCCTTAAGCTCCCAGTCCACGGCCCGGCGGCCGAAGGGGGTGTCGGTGCGATCGTCGACCTGGACCCGAATACCGGCGGCCTTCAGCCGGTCGCCGATCTCGCGCACCTTCGCCAGCACGGCCTCGTCTCCCTTGATGGCGAGGACGACGGCCTGGACCGGCGCCAGCCGGGGTGGAACACGCAGCCCGTTGTCGTCGCCGTGCGACATGATCAGACCGCCCACCATCCGCGTGGAGGAGCCCCAGGAGGTCTGCCAGGCCAGCTCCTGCTTGCCGTCCTTCGACAGATACGTGGTGTTGAAGGCCTTGGAGAAGTTGGTGCCGAGCTCATGGCTCGTGCCCATCTGCAGGGCCTTGCCGTCGCCCATCATGCCTTCGAGCGTGAGGGTGTTGATGGCGCCGGCGAAGCGCTCCCTGGGCGTCTTGCGGCCCAGCACCACGTCGATGCCGAGGATGTTCACCATGAAGTCGGCGTAGACGTCGCGGTGGATGTGGGCGGCGTAGTCCCGTGCCTCTTCGTACGTGGCGTGCGCGGTGTGGCCCTCCTGCCAGAGGAACTCGGTCGTGCGCAGGAAGACCCTGGGGCGCAACTCCCAGCGGACCACGTTCGCCCACTGGTTGATGAGCAGCGGCAGGTCGCGGTAGCTCTGGATCCACTTGGAGAAGTATTCGTTGATGATCGTCTCGGAGGTGGGGCGGACGACGACCGGCTCCTCCAGCTCCTTGCCCCCGCCGTGCGTGACGACCGCGAGCTCGGGGGCGAAGCCCTCGACGTGCTCCGCCTCCTTGGTCAGGTACGACTGCGGGATGAAGAGGGGGAAGTACGCGTTGGACGCTCCCGCTTGCTTGATGCGGGCGTCCATCTCCTGCTGCATCCGCTCCCAGAGCCCGTACCCGTACGGACGGATCACCATCGTGCCGCGCACCGGGCCGTTGTCGGCGAGCTCGGCCTTGTTGATCAGATCCTGGTACCAGCGGGGGAAGTCCTCGGCCCTGGGCGTGAGAACGGGTGCCTTTGCCATGGCGGGAATCGTACGGCGGCTGCACCCTGGATGGGGAATCGTTCCGGGCGCGGGGGCGCACGACCGGGGCACGTCAGGCTTTGCGGCGCGACCCCTGGACGTACGGACGGATGCGGAGTTCTCTGGCATACGGGGGGAGCAAGAGCGCACGTACACGGGGGCCGTCAATCCGGGCACTTCTGACCTCTCGGCTGATTGGGGCGCTTTTCGATGGCACCTACGCTCGTCAGACACCACCCGCGTTCGGCCGCCGCCCCGGCGGACACCGCGGCGCGCGCCCGCGACTGGGCCGAGATCCAGGAGCGGATGCTGGTGCCCCTCTACGAGGCGGTGTACGAGCACGTGGAGGTCGGCAAAGGCTCCAGGCTGCTGGGACTCGGCTGCGGCTCGGGCCTCGCCCTGCTGCTGGCCGCGGCACGCGGGGCGCGCGTCACAGGCGTCGACACGGACCGTGCGCGGCTGGCGCTGGCGCGCGAGCGGCTGCTCGCCCCGGAGCCCGGCCGGTCCTGCGAGGAAGGGACGCGGCTGGTGGAGGGCGGCCCCGAGGAGGCGGCCGATCCCACGCGTCCCCGGTTCGACGTGATCACGGATTTTCAGCCGATCGGGTGTACGGCCGGTGACTCGGAAGGACTCGTACCCGCGCTGCAGGCGGCGGTTCCGCTCGCCGAGCGCGGCAGCCCGGTCGTGCTGGCGAGCTGGGGACCGCCCGAGCGGTGCGCCACGTCGGCGGTGCTGCGGGTCGCGAGCCGGCTCACCGAACGGCTGCGCACAGGCGGCGGCTGGCGCCCGACGCGGCGGGACGACCTGGAGGACGTCGCGACCCGTGCGGGCCTGAAGCCGGACGGCTCCGGCCGGGTGGCGTGCCCCTTCGGCTACGCGGACCTGGAGAGCGCGGTGCGAGGGCTGCTGTCGACCGGGCTGTTCGACGCGGCGGTGCGGGCGACGGACCAGGCCCAGGTGGAGAAGGAGGTCACCGAGGCGCTGCACGCTCATGTGCGGGCCGACGGGACGGTGTGGATGCCGAACGTCTTCCGCTATCTGATCGCGCGCACGCCGTAGGAGCCCAGGTCCGGGGGCTCGTCCTCCTAGGCCCGGCGGCGGGGCTCGTCCCCGTAGGCCCGGCGGCCCGGAATGAGCCCCCTACCCGACTCCTCCTTCATCAGGCGGACTCCTCCTTCATCAGGCGAGGGATGCCCGCAGTGCGGTACGCCTCGGCCTCCTCCAGCGTCTCGTTCGCCAGCAGCGCCTCCGCGAGCGCGTCCAGCCGGTCGCGGTTGTCGCGCAGCTGGCGGCAGGCGCTCTCGTAGCACTCGTCGACGATCCGGCGCATCTCGTGGTCCACCGCGTCCAGCGTCGCCGGCGCGGCGACGAGCCCGTACGGCTCCTGCGCATCGCCCGGGATCGCGGTGAGGCGGCCGACGCGTTCGCTCATGCCCCAGCGGCCGACCATGCCCCGGACCAGCCGGGTGGCCTGCTCCAGATCGCTCTCCGAGCCGGTCGTGACGATGCCGAAGACGACGTGCTCCGCCGCCATCCCGCCGAGCGCGCCGGTGATGCGGCCGCGCAGATACTCCTCCGTGAACGCGTACCGGTCGGCGTCCGGGGTGGAGAGGGTGACGCCCAGCGCCCGGCCGCGGGGCACGATCGTGATCTTGCGGACGGGGTCGGCGCCCGGCTGGAGCATGCCGAGGAGGGCGTGGCCGCTCTCGTGGTAGGCCGTCCTGCGGCGCTCCTCCGGAGGCATCACGAGCGACCGTTCCGCACCGAGCTGGACCTTCTCCAGGGCGTCGGAGAGCTCGCTCTGGGTGACCTCGCGCTGCTGCCGCTTGACGGCGAGCAGCGCGGCCTCGTTCGCGAGGTTGGCGAGTTCGGCGCCCGTCATGCCCGGTGTCGTCCGAGCCACTTGCGCCAGGTCGACGGTCTCGGCCAGCGGGATCTCCCGGGTGTGGATCCTGAGGATCGCCTCACGGCCGCCCCGGTCGGGCGGGCTGACCTGCACGATGCGGTCGAAGCGCCCAGGCCGGGTCAGCGCGGGGTCGAGGACGTCGGCGCGGTTCGTCGCGGCGAGCACGACGACGCCCTCGGAGCCGGTGAAGCCGTCCATCTCGGTGAGGATCTGATTGAGCGTCTGCTCGCGCTCGTCGTGGCCGCCGAGGCCCGCCCCGCCGCCGCGGACCCGTCCGATGGTGTCGATCTCGTCGATGAAGACGATGGCGGGCGCGATCTTGCGGGCCTCGGCGAAGAGTTCCCGTACGCGCGAGGCGCCCACGCCCACGATCATCTCGATGAACTCGGAGGCGGAGGCGGAGAAGAACGGCACCCCCGCCTCGCCCGCCACGGCGCGGGCGAGCAGGGTCTTTCCGGTGCCGGGCGGGCCCGCGAGCAGCACACCGCCGGGCATCCTGGCGCCCATGTCCCGATAGGCCTTGGGGTTCTTGAGGAAGTCGACGACATCGTTGAGCTCGCCCTCGACCTCGTCGATCCCGGCCACGTCGTCGAAGCTGGTGCGCTTGCCCGCCATCAGCTCGACGGGTTTGGGCGGCGCCTTGCGTCCCAGCGCCCCGGCGCCCATCCCGCCGCCCATCCGCCGGGCGAGGAACACCCACAGCAGGACGAGCAGCGCGATCGGCGCGAGCGAGATCAGCAGATTGGCCAGAAAGCCGCGCTGGACGACGACCGGCTCGGCCGTCACGGTCACGCCCTTTTGGGTCAGCTGCTGCCAGAGATCGTCATCGGCGAAGGCGGGCCGCTGGGTGGTGAACTTGGTGTAGTCGCCCTTGCCGTCCGGGAGGGGCTGTGCGTTCTTCAGCTGCCCCTGGATCGCGTCGCCCTTGGCGTAGATCTTGGTGACGTTGCCCGCCGTGACCTGCTTGCTGAACTCCGTGTACGAGACCGTCGGCTCGTCGCCGTCCCCCAGGTACGAGAGCGCCAGAAAGGCGGCGAGGAAGACGACGCATGCGGCGAGGAGGAGGGCGGGCCAGCCGCCGGGCATCTTCTTCTTCGGCGGCGGAGCTCCCTCCGAGCGCCAGGGCTGGTCGGTGCGGTCACGCGGGGGTACGGGGTTGGCCACGCTGCCCTCCTGCTCCGGTGCTCCGCTCGTCAGGCCAGATCTCCTGCCCATGACCGCACAGATCCCGGGTCCCCGCCACCGGGGCGGCCGGCTCTGCCGCGCGCCCCGGTGGACCGGTGGCCGCACGACGGAGGGCCCCGCGGTCCATGACCGCGGGGCCCGCTTCACCTACCGTCCGGGCGGATCGGCGGCCCGTGTCGGCCGCTCCCTGCCCGTGTCACCCGCCGCTGCCTGCCGGTGTCAGCCGCTGTCAGCCCATGAACTTCTTGAACTCCTCCGGGAGCTCGAAGTCCTTGGCCTGACCGCCCGCCGGGAGGCCGAACGCACCGCCCTGGGCGGCTTCCTCGCGACGGGCCGCGGCCGCCTGCTCCTCGGCCTTGCGCTTCATCGGGTTGCCGCTCTTGCGCTTGCCCTTGGCCTGCTTCTGCTGCTTCTTCTGGCGGCCGGGGCCGCCGCCCATGCCCGGGACTCCCGGCATGCCCGGCATCCCGCCGCCCTGCGCCATCCGCGACATCATCTTCCGGGCCTCGAAGAACCGCTCGACGAGGCCCTTCACCGCACTCACGTCGACACCCGAACCCTTGGCGATACGGGCGCGCCGCGAGCCGTTGATGATCGTGGGGTCGTGGCGCTCGCCGGGCGTCATCGACTTGATGATCGCGGCCGTACGGTCCACGTCACGCTCGTCGATGTTGTTGATCTGATCCTTGATCTGGGCCATACCGGGCAGCATGCCGAGCAGCTTGGAGATGGAGCCCATCTTCCTGACCTGCTCCATCTGCGCCAGGAAGTCGTCGAGCGTGAAGTCCTTGCCCTTGCTGCTCGCCAGCTTGGAGGCGACCTTGGCGGCCTCTTCCTGGCTGAAGGTCTGCTCGGCCTTCTCGATGAGCGAGAGGATGTCGCCCATGCCGAGGATGCGGGACGCCATGCGGTCCGGGTGGAACGCGTCGAAGTCGTCCAGCTTCTCGCCGTTGGAGGCGAACATGATCTGCTTGCCGGTGACGTGCGCGATGGAGAGCGCGGCACCACCGCGGGCGTCGCCGTCCAGCTTGGACAGCACGACGCCGTCGAAGCCGACGCCGTCGCGGAAGGCCTCCGCGGTGTTGACCGCGTCCTGACCGATCATCGCGTCGACGACGAAGAGGATCTCGTCGGGGCTGACCGCGTCACGGATGTCCGCGGCCTGCTGCATCATCTCCTGGTCGATACCGAGGCGGCCCGCGGTGTCGACGATGACGATGTCGTGGACCTTCGTCTTCGCGTAGTCGATCGACTCCTTGGCGACCTGCACCGGGTCGCCCACGCCGTTGCCCGGCTGGGGCCCGAAGAAGCCCACGCCCGCCCGCTCGGCGACGACGCCGAGCTGGGTGACGGCGTTCGGCCGCTGGAGGTCACAGGCGACGAGGAGCGGCGAGTGGCCCTGGCTCTTCAGCCAGAGACCGAGCTTTCCGGCAAGGGTCGTCTTACCGGCACCCTGGAGTCCCGCGAGCATGATCACGGTCGGGGACTGCTTGGCGAACCGCAGCCGGCGGGTCTCGCCACCGAGGATGCCGACGAGCTCCTCGTTGACGATCTTGATGACCTGCTGGGCCGGGTTCAGCGCCTGGGACACCTCGGATCCCATCGCGCGCTCCTTCACCTGCTTGATGAAGGAGCGGACGACGGGCAGTGCCACGTCCGCCTCGAGCAGCGCGATCCGGATCTCGCGCGCGGTGGCGTCGATGTCCGCCTCGGACAGGCGGCCCTTGCCCCGGAGGTTCTTGAATGTCGCTGCAAGGCGGTCGGAGAGGGTGTCGAACACGGTGGTCGCGGATCCTCAGGTCTCGGGGGCGGGCGGACAGATGTCTCCCAAGGGTATCCGGACGCGTGGGATGGGGTCTGCCCCCTGTCCACCGACCCGCTCGGGTTCCGTCAACCGCGCAGTGCGGTCTCGAGCGCCCGGGCCACCTCCACGGCCTCCGCGGACGGCAGTGGGGCACCTTCGGGGCCTGTGACATAGAACGCATCCACCGCATTGGCGCCGAGCGTGGACACATGCGCGCTGCGCACCCGGACCGCGGCCGTCTCCAGGGCGTGCCCGATGCGGTGCAGCAGCCCGGGCGCGTCCTGCGCGCGCACCTCGATCACGGTGGCGAGCCGGGACGCGACCGAGGCGACCGTGACCCGCGGCGGCGGCGCCGTGACCCCGCGCCGCCGCGGGTAGGCGGCGTCGCGCTCGGCCAGCCTGGCCGGGATGTCGAGGGAACCGTCGAGGGCGCGTACGAGATCGACGCGGAGCCGGGCGGCCTGCGGCAGGGAACCGTACGCCGCCGCGACCCGCCAGTTCAGGACGAGGACGGAACCCGGCCCCACCTCGCTCGGCAGCTCGATCGCGCGCAGGTCGGCGGCGCGCACGGTGAGGCGGTGCAGGGCGAGGACGCCGGCGACGGCGGGCAGCACGCCCGGCTGGTCGGGCAGGGCGATGAGCAGCTCCACGCCGACCGGCTCGGGTTCGCCGTCCGGGAGCGGGGTCTCCGCCTGGGCGTGCAGGGCCAGTACGGGCCCGCCGGTGCGCAGGGCCTCGACGGCGAGCCGCTCCTGCTCGGCGCTCGGCGCGGCGGGCTCCGGTGCGGCGGGGGCCTCTCCCGCCAGCACCCCGGCGACCCGTTTGACCAGGTCGGCGACGAGCGAGCCGCGCCACGCGGACCAGGCGGCAGGACCGGTCGCGAGGGCGTCGGCCTCGGTGAGGGCGTGCAGCAGCTCCAGGGTGCTCAGGGATCCCACGACGTCGGCGACCGAGCGCACGGTGGCGGGGTCGTCCAGGTCGCGCCGGGTGGCCGTCTCGACGAGCAGCAGGTGGTGGCGTACGAGCGTGGCGACGACGCCCACGTCGTGCTTGTCGAAGCCGATCCGGGTGGCGACGTCGCGGGCGATGGTCTCGCCGGCGACCGAGTGGTCGCCCGGCCAGCCCTTGCCGATGTCGTGCAGGAGCGCGGCGACCAGCAGCAGGTCGGGGCGGCCGACGCGCCGGGTCAGGGCCGAGGCGCGCACGGTGGCCTCGACGAGGTGACGGTCGACGGTCCAGGTGTGGACGGGGTTGCGCTGCGGACGGCACCGCACGCGCTCCCAGTCCGGCAGCAGCCGGGTGATCAGGCCTTCGGCCTCCAGTGCCTCCCACACGGCGACGGTGGGTTCGCCCGCGCCGAGGAGGGTGACGAGCTCCTCGCGGGCCTCGGACGGCCAGGGCACGGGAAGTGGTTTGGCGGCCGTGGCGAGGTGCCGTACCGCATGGAGGGAGAGCGGCAGCCCGGACTGGGCCGCCGCGGCGGCCGCCCGCAGCGGCAGCACCGGGTCGCGCTCCGGCTTGGCGGTGCGGGCGAGGACGACCTCGCCGTCCATCTCGACGACGCCTTCGGCGAGCGGGGTGCGCTCGGGCTCCGGCCGGCGACCGCCCAGCATGTTCCGCAGCCGGGGACGCGCGGAACGAGCCTTGAGCACCCGGTTCACCTCGCGCCAGGTGACGTCGGAGGCGTACGAGACGGTCCGTGCGGCCTCGTACACCTGCCGCAGCAGGGCGTCGGGGTCGAGGAGGCCCAGCTCCTCGGCGACCTGGTCCTGCTCCTGGAGGCTGAGCCGGTCGGTGGCGCGCCCGGTGGTGAGGTGGAGCGCGTCGCGGGTGTCGAGGAGGACGCGCCGCGCGTCGGCGAGCCCTTCGCGGGGTGCGTCGGCGAGCCAGGACGCGGCGACGGCGCGCAGGGCGGTGGCGTCGCGCAGTCCGCCGCGCGCCTCCTTGAGGTCGGGCTCGAGCAGGAACTGCAGCTCGCCCTGGCGTTCGGCCCGCTCGCGGCACAGCTCGTCGAGCTCGGGGAGCCGTTTGGGCGCCTGGTTGCGCCAGTCGGCGAGTACGGCGGTGCGCAGCTCGGAGACGAGGCCCAGGTCTCCGGCGACGCCGCGGGCGTCGAGCAGCCCGAGCTGCACCTTGAGGTCGTCGCCCGCGGTCTTGCGGGCCTCGCCCGGGGTCCGTACGGAGTGGTCCAGGGCCAGCCCGAGATCCCAGACCGGGTACCAGATGCGGTCGGCGAGAGAGGCGATCGCTCCCGCGTCGGCGCTGCCGTCGTGCAGCAGGAGCAGATCGAGGTCGCTGCGCGGGGAGAGCTCGCCGCGTCCGTATCCGCCGACGGCGACGAGCGCGGCCCCGCGCACGCCGATGCTCTGCGCCGCCGTGGTGAAGAGCGCGGAGAGCCAGTCGTCGGTCAGCCGTGCCAGGGCGGCACGGCGCGGCGGCCCGGACCGCGCCTTCTCCTGGAGAAGGCGCAGCCGGGCCGCCGCATAGCCGCTGGGTCCCGAGTCTTCTGCTTCCGTGGTCACATCGAGGCTCGTCACCCAGCAACTCCTGTCTACAGTGCGTCCGGGCCGCGTTCGCCGGTCCGTACCCGGACAGCGGTCTCGACCGGAACGCTCCACACCTTGCCGTCACCGATCTTGCCGGTCCGGGCGGCCTTCACGACGACGTCGATGAGCTGTTCGGCGTCATCGTCCTCGACCAGAACCTCGATCCGGATCTTGGGGACGAGGTCGACGGTGTACTCAGCGCCCCGGTAGACCTCGGTGTGGCCGCGCTGCCGTCCGTAGCCGCTGGCCTCGGTGACCGTGAGCCCCTGGATTCCGAAGGCCTGCAGGGCCTCCTTGATCTCGTCCAGCCGGTGCGGCTTCACGACTGCGGTGATGAGCTTCATGCGTCCACCTTCTTGTTCTGCGGTGCGGCTGCCACGGAGTCGGCGGGGGCGGGAGCGGCCTTGCGCGATCCCGCGCCGCCGCCCGCTCCGCTGAAGTCGTACGCGGTCTCGGCATGCTCGACCTGGTCGATGCCGGAGATCTCGTCGTCCTCGCTGACCCGCATCCCCATCGTCTTGTCGATCAGGAAGGCGAGGAGCGCGGAGACGATCAGAGAGTAGGCCAGGACCGCGAAGACACCGATGGCCTGCTTGCCGAGCTGGTCGAACCCGCCGCCGTAGAAGAGACCCTTGGCGTCGGACTGGACACCACCGGTGGCGAAGAAGCCGACGAGCAGGGAGCCGGCGACACCGCCGACGAGGTGGACGCCGACGACGTCCAGGGAGTCGTCGTAGCCGAGCTTGTACTTGAGGCCGACGGCCATGGCGCACACCAGACCGGCGATGGCGCCGATGGCGATGGCACCGAGCGGGGAGCAGGAGCCGCCGGACGGGGTGATGGCGACGAGGCCCGCGACCGCACCGGATGCGGCACCGAGGGTGGTGAAGGAGCCGTGCCGGACCTTCTCGTAGGCGAGCCAGGCGAGCATCGCGGCGGCGGTGGCGACCTGCGTGTTGACGAACATCACCGCGCCGACGCCGTCGTCGTTGCCGAGCCACGATCCGGCGTTGAAGCCGAACCAGCCGAACCACAGGAGACCGGCACCGAGCATCACCAGCGGCAGGCTGTGCGGCCGCATCGGGTCCTTCTTGAAGCCGACGCGCTTGCCGATGACGAGGATCACGCCGAGGGCCGCGGCACCGGCGTTGATGTGGACGGCGGTACCACCGGCGAAGTCGATGACGCCCAGTTCGAACAGCCAGCCGCCCGCGCCCCAGACCCAGTGCGCGACCGGGAAGTAGACGACGGTGACCCACAGTGCGACGAACAGGGCCCAGGCGGTGAACTTGACCCGGTCCGCGAGCGCGCCGCTGATCAGCGCGGGCGTGATGATCGCGAACATCAGCTGGAAGACGGCGAAGACGTACACCGGGATGGTGTAGCCGTCCCACAGCTGGGTGAGGCCGATGCCGCTCAGTCCGACGTAGTCGGAGGACCAGCCGATGAGGGAGCCTGAGTCGGTGCCGAAGGCGAGGCTGAAGCCGTACAGCACCCACAGGATCGTGACGATCCCGAGGCTGATGAAGCTCATCATCAGCATGTTCAGGGTGCTCTTGACGCGGACCATGCCTCCGTAGAAGAAGGCCAGACCCGGCGTCATGAGCATCACCAGCGCGGAGCAGATGAGCATGAACCCGGTGTTGGCGGCAGACAGCGTGGGTGCGTCTGCGGCAAGCGTGATGCCTGGGGGCATCGGCGTCTCCTCGTCGTCGTACGGCCTGTGCGGGGCGGGAGCCTGTTCGGCTGGACAACCGGTGCGGCTGGATCCGGTGCGGCTGCCTGTGGAGTCGGCCGGTTATGCGCCATGAGGTTGGCGCGCCGCGGTTTCCGCCGATGCCGCTCGATGTTTCACCGCAGTGACGAAGAGGTCAGGTGTGTTACGCGCTCATGAACTGAAGGGTCACGGGAATATCACGCGCGTACCCTCTGCGAGCAGTCCCCTGGAGCCTGGCCGGTCGCGACGGTCACCCGACTGACCTGGCGTGGGGGGCCGAGTCGGGCTGTTCGGGGTGACCGTCGCGCCGGGGTTCGGGGTGGCGGCCCGCGTCAGACCGCCTCGGCTGTCTCGGGCAGCTGGGCCGTGAGCAGATCCGTGAGGCGGACGACCTCGGCGACATCGCCGAAGTCCCTGGCCGCCGTGTCGACGGTCTTGCGCAGCCTGGTGTTGACCCGCTCTGAGCGGACCCGCTTGGCGACATGCAGGGCCTGCTCCGCGAGCTGCGTGGACTGCTCGGGCTCCCGCTTCAGCAGGTGCACCGTGGCCATGCCGATCAGGTTCAGTGCATACGAGCGCTGGTGCTCGTCGTCCTTGCCGAAGAGGTCGACGGCACGCTCCATGACGGGCTCGGCGAGCGAGGCGTACGTGGGGCTGCGGCCCGCGACATAGGCGAGGTCGCGGTAGGAGTGGGCGTTCTCCCCGTTGAGCTCGGCCTCGGAGAAGAAGCGGATCCAGTCGGGCTCGGGCTCGTGGGCCTCGAGCGCGTCGGCGAAGGTGTCCTCGGCCATCCGGACGGCCCGCTTGGTCTTGCTGGGCTGGCCCATGTTTGCGTACGCGCGGGCCTCCATCGCATACAGCATCGCCTGGGTGCGCGGGGTCGCGCAGTCGCGGCTGCCGTACTGCGCGAGATGGATGAGCTCCAGGGCGTCGTCGGGCCGGCCGAGGTGGATCATCTGGCGGCTCATGGACGAGAGGATGTACGACCCGAGGGGCTTGTCGCCGGCCTCCTTCGCGGCGTGCAGCGCGAGGACGAAGTACTTCTGGGCGGTGGGCTGCAGGCCCACGTCGTAGCTCATCCAGCCGGCCAGTTCGGCCAGTTCGGCGGCAACCTTGAAGAGCCGCGTGGTGGTGGCTTCGGGCTGGGGCTCCTGGAGCAGGTCGGTCACTTCGTGCAGCTGGCCGACGACCGCCTTGCGGCGCAGTCCGCCGCCGCACTGGGCGTCCCACTGGCGGAACATCGCGGTGGTGGACTCGAGCAGGTCGAGCTCGGGCTTGGAGAGCCGGGACGGGCGGCGCACGGCCGCGGAATCGGACGGTCCGGACTCGGCGGCGGGGCTGGGGACCAGCCAGCGCTGCATGGGCTCGATCAGGGCGGGGCCCGCGGAGAGCGCGAGCGAGGTGCCGAGGAAGCCGCGGCGGGCCAGCATGAGATCGCTGCGGGAGAACTCGCCGAGCAGGGCGACGGTCTGGGGGCCGGCCCAGGGCAGGTCGACTCCGGAGACGGAGGGCGACTGGTGGGCCGCCCGCAGTCCGAGGTCCTCGATGGCGACGACGCTGCCGAAACGCTCGGAGAACAGTTCGGAGAGGATGCGCGGGATGGGCTCGCGGGGCTGTTCGCCGTCGAGCCAACGGCGCACGCGCGAGGTGTCCGTGCTGATGTGGTGCGCGCCGATCTGGCGTGCCCTGCGGTTCACCTGCCGTGCGAGCTCGCCCTTCGACCAGCCGCTGCGCACGAACCACGAGCTCAGCTGCTCGTTCGGGCGCTTGCCGGTGGCCGTACCGTCTGCGCCGCTGCCACTCACTGGAATGCCCCCATCCGCATGATGCCTTCGTCGCGCGAACCCGTATCAGAATGCCGTGAGTTGCTGCCCTCCGTAGTGAGCTTTCACCCCATCGAACGGGAAATCGATTTGCCTCCGGCATACCCACCGGTGCAGAGATTTCCAGGGTTCGTGTACCGAAAGTAATCCTACGATCACCGCTCCGGCCATGGCGATTCCAAAAACGCCACCATTCGCCACCCCTTCGAATGAACTCTCCGGCCACCAGGCGCGATTCACTTGACATGCGACGAGCAGGAGTGGGCGGAGCGTTGCGCGCCAGGGCGCGCGGACCGGAACGCACCACCCCGAGTGCCGCGGGGCGCCGCCGGGCCCGGGTCGGGCCGGAGTGAATGGGAACTCTGCGTCACCGGAACACTCCGGGTCGTAACCACCGGCGAGTTCGACCCGTTGGAGGGGGCATGGGCTTCACGATCGGCGGCAGCCGGGGCGTCCGGGAGATCCGGACCGGCTCACGGCGCCGCGGCCGCGCGACGGAGTGCACAGTGGTGGCCGAGTACACCGGGCTCTGGGGCTGGGACGTCGTCCCGGGCGCCAGGGCGTCGGCGGGACGCTGCTCGTGCGGGGATCCCGCGTGTGCGGCGCCTGGTGCGCATCCGCTGGACTTCGCGCCCGAGGTGCCGGCGGGAGCGACGCTCGACGACGCGACGAAGGCCTGGGCGCAGGTGCCGGGGGCGGCGATTCTGCTGCCCGTGGGGCGCACGTTCGACGTGCTGGAGGTGACGGTCGCGGTGGGTCGGCGTGCGCTGGTCCGCCTCGAGCGGATGGGCCTCCCGCTCGGCCCGGTCTCCGCGACACCGGCGGGGCGCGCGCAGTTCTTCGTGGCGCCGGGTGCGGCCTCCGAGATGCCCGAGCTGCTCTACCGCATGGGCTGGGACGACGCGGACCTGGACCTGCGCTGCCTGGAGCCCGGCACCTGCATCACGGCGCCGCCGTCGGACCACGCGGGCCTCGGGCCCTCGTACTGGCTCCGCCCGCCGTCGCTGGACACCACGTCTCCCCCGCCCCAGGCGCGCCTCCTCCTGGGCACCCTGGCGTACATCTGCCACCGGTCCGCGCTGGCGTGACGCCCGCGGCCACGGCCCTGGCCGCCTGCGGCGGGCGTTGCCCGATCCCGCCCCTTCAGAAGCCCCAGGGCCGACAAAAGGCCCGCCCACAGTAAGGCGCCCCGGCCCCGCGCCCGTCAGGGCGCAGCGGACCGGGGCGGAACCGCTGACGCGGTCTAGTCGCCGATCAGCGCGTCCACGAACGCCTCGGGCTCGAAGGGCGCCAGGTCGTCCGGGCCCTCGCCCAGGCCGACCAGCTTCACCGGGACACCCAGTTCACGCTGGACCGCGACGACGATGCCGCCCTTGGCCGTGCCGTCGAGCTTGGTGAGGACGATGCCGGTGATGTCGACGACCTCGGCGAAGACACGGGCCTGGATCAGACCGTTCTGGCCGGTCGTCGCATCGAGCACGAGCAGGATCTCGTCCAGCGGGCCGTGCTTCTCCACGACGCGCTTGACCTTGCCGAGCTCGTCCATGAGACCGGTCTTCGTGTGGAGCCGGCCGGCCGTGTCGATGAGCACGACGTCCGCGCCCTCGGCGATGCCCTCCTTGACCGCGTCGAAGGCGATCGACGCCGGGTCGCCGCCCTCCGGCCCGCGCACCGTGCGCGCACCGACACGCTCGCCCCAGGTCTGGAGCTGGTCGGCCGCGGCGGCCCGGAAGGTGTCCGCCGCGCCCAGCACGACCGAGCGCCCGTCGGCCACCAGCACCCGCGCCAGCTTGCCCGTCGTCGTGGTCTTGCCGGTGCCGTTGACGCCGACGACCATGACGACGCCCGGGGTGTCCTGACCGCCGTCGGTCTTCACCGCGCGGTCGAAGTCCGTGCCCAGCAGGCGCAGGAGCTCCTCGCGGAGCAGCCCGCGCAGCTCATCGGGCGTGCGGGTGCCGAGCACCTTCACGCGCTCCCGCAGGTGCTCGACCAGCTCCTGCGTGGGGGCGACGCCGACGTCCGCGGTCAGGAGCGTGTCCTCGATCTCCTCCCACGTCTCCTCGTCGAGGTGCTCGCGCGAGAGCAGGGTCAGCAGGCCCTTGCCGAGCGTGTTCTGCGAGCGGGCCAGCCGGGCGCGGAGCCGTACGAGACGGCCCGCGGTCGGTTCCGGGACCTCGATCGCTGGCGCCTCCGGCTCCGCGACGATCGTGTCCTCGACCGGGACCGGCGCCTCGGCGACCTCCTCCGCCGTGGGGAGGTCGACCTCCTCGATGGTGCGGCGTGGTTGTTCCCGAGGGGCCTCCGCCTCCTCGCCGACGTGCGGCTCGGCGGGCGGAGCGGTGATGGTCGGCGTGCTCGACGGGGCGGACGGCGGCAGCTGCTTCTTCCGGCGGCTGCTGACCAGGAGCCCGCTGATCGCGCCGACCGCGACCAGAGCGATGACTACAGCAAGGATGACGAATTCCATAACCCGTCCAGTATGCGTGACCTGCCGCCTGACGATTCGTTCTCCTGGCACGGGTCTCTGACCCTGCGGGCCGGGCTGGTCCGTCGGCCGGCCTTGTGTCGGCGAGAAGCCCGAGAGGGCGGAGTCACAACCCACCTGGTATCAGGAAAAAGACGGGTCGGGTCTGGTGCACACAGCGCACCCAGGGTCGGCTCTGCCCATGCCGTGGGCTGAGCCGACCCTTGCGGATGCGAGTCGCCATCATGCGGACTTTTGGGGTGAACGTAGAATTATGGGCGTTTAGCCGCGCGGCAAGCCCGGCCTGGACCCCCGCACCCCCGCACCCCCGCACCCCCGCACCCCCGCACCCCCGCACCCCCGCACCCGTACGGAGCCTTTTCCATGCCCCACGCCTCCGAATCCGAAGGCGCGATAGAGACCCGTGGCCTCGAACCCGTCCCCGACGACGAGCGCACCGGCCACGTCCGCGAACTCTTCCCGACCTGGGTCGCGGCGAACATCAGTGTGCTGCTGCTCACCATGGGCGCCGGCCTGATCGTCTTCAACGGACTCAACATCTGGCAGGTCCTGGTCGTCGGGGTCACGGCGCCCGTCGTCTCCTACGGGGTCGTCGGACTGATCTCCCTCGCCGGGAAGCGCGGAGGCTCCCCCGGCATGGCGCTCTCCCGCGCCGTCTTCGGCCAGCGCGGCAACCTCTTCCCCGGCTCACTGATCTGGGTGGCGCGCTGGGGCTGGGAAACCATCAACGCCGTCACCGGCGCCTACGCGCTGCTGACCGTGTTCGACCTGGTCTTCGGCATCCGGCCCAACACCGCGCTGATCGTCGTCACGCTCCTCGTCTTCGTCGCCGCGACCTTCCTGGTGTCGGGGCTCGGCATCAACGCGCTGCGCGTGTGCAGCAAGTGGTCGACCTATCTCTTCGGCGGCTTCTCGGTGCTCGTGCTCGCCTACCTCGTCGCCACCACCGACTGGTCGGCCGTCCTCGGCAAGCCCGCCGGTTCCACGGCGATGACGATCGCCGGTATCGGCACCCTCGCGGCGGGCGGCATCAGCTGGGTGCCCTCGGGCCCTGACTTCACCCGGTACCTGCCGCGCACCGCGTCGAGCCGCGCGGTGGTCGGCTCGACGGTCGGCGGCGCCGGCATCGTGGTCCTGCCGATGGTGCTCATGGGTGCGGTGATGGCGGTGGCCACGCCGGACCTGGCCTCGGCCCAGGACCCGGTCTCGTTCATCGGCGAGCTGCTGCCGGTGTGGATCTCGGTGCCGTATCTGCTGATCGCGCTGATCGGCATGCTGCTGATCAACTCGATGTCGATGTACTCGGCCGGCTTCACCGCGCAGACGCTGGGCATCAAGGTGCCGCGCGCGTGGGCCGTCAGCGTCAACGCCGTCATCTCGCTCGTCTTCGGCTTCCTGCTGATGGTGGTGGCGACCAGCTTCATCGGCTCGTTCATCTCGTTCCTGACGCTGCTGGCGGTGGCGTTCTCGGCGTGGATCGGCGTCTTCGGCGTCGACATGCTGCGCCGCCGCACGTACGACGGCGAGGCGCTGATGGACACCACGCGCACCAGCGCCTACTGGTACCGGGGCGGCTTCGCCTGGCAGGCGATGACCGCCTGGGGCGTGGCCCTCGTCGTCGGCCTGATCTTCACCAAGGTCGACTGGTTCGCGGGCCCGCTGGCCTCGTCGTGGGTCGGCGAGAACGGTCTGGGCTGGGCAGTGACGATCGTCGTCGCGGCGCTGCTGTACGCCGTACTGCCATGCACGGGCACACGGACGGGCACGGGCACGGCCGCCGCGGCGGAGCCTGCGGAGCAGCGCGCGCAGGAGCGCACGCCCGCGACTGTTTCCATCTGACGCAACGTCAGCTAACGTCCCCCTTCGCTACCGGCACCCGGCGGAGGGGGACGTCTCGTCATGGCCTTCACAGTCGTACGGTTCAACCTCGTCGAACCCGCGGCGACGCCCGAGTCCCTCGCGGCCCGCTACCGGGCCGCCCTGGAGATGGCCGCGTACGCGGACGACCGCGGCGTGGACACGATCCAGACCGAGGAGCACCACGGCGCCGCCGACAACTGGCTGCCGTCCCCCTTCGCCTTCGCGGGCGCGGTCTTCGGCGCGACCCGGAGGATCGCGGTCACCGTCTCGGCGATCATCGGCCCGCTGCACGATCCGCTGCGGCTCGCCGAGGAGATCGCCGTACTCGATCTGCTGAGCAAAGGGCGTCTGGTCACGGTCGCGGGCATCGGCTACAGGCCCGAGGAGTACGCGGCCCACGGCGTCGACTGGAAACGCCGCGGCGCGCTCCAGGACGAGCTCCTGGACACGCTCCTCGCGGCCTGGACCGGCGAGGAGTTCACCCATCGGAGCCGTACGGTCCGGGTCATGCCCCGGCCGTACACCCAGCCGCACCCGATGCTGCTCGTCGGCGGCTCGTCCAGGCCGGCCGCCCGGCGCGCCGCCCGCCTCGGGCTGCCGTTCTTCCCGAGCGCACATCTGCCGGAACTGGAGGCGTACTACCACCGGCTGCGCGAGGAGTACGGGACGGACGGCTTCTGCATGATGCCGGCGGCGAGCACGCCGCTGCTGCACATCGCCGAGGACCCGGACGAGACCTGGGCGCGGTACGGGGAGCACTTCCTGCACGAGGCGCGCACGTACGCCTCCTGGCAGTCCAAGGACATCCGCTCGGCGGTGAAGTCGGCGGCGACGACGGTGGCGGAGTTGCGGGCCGAGGGGGTGTACCGGGTGCTCACGCCGGACGAGTGCGCGCAGCTGGACGCCGACAGTCTCGTACTGCATCCGCTGTGCGGCGGGATGCCGGTCGACGAGGGCTGGCGCAGCGTCCATCTGTTCTGCGAACAGGTACTGCCCCGGCTCAAGGGCTGAGCCGGGGCAGTTCCGTGGCGAGGAGAGGGGCAGCGGGGATCAGCCCATCTCCTCCAACGCCTTGCCCTTCGTCTCCGGCACCCATTTGAGGATGAACGGGATCGAGAGCACGGCGAAGGCCGTGTAGATCACGTAGGCGCCCGACAGGTTCCAGTCCGAAAGGGTCGGGAAGGTCACGGTGATCAGCCAGTTGGCGAGCCACTGGGCCGATGCGGCTACACCCAGCGCGGCGGCGCGGATCTTGCCCGGGAACATCTCGCCGAGCAGCACCCACACCACGACGCCCCAGGAGAGGGCGAAGAAGAGTACGAAGGAGTTGGCGGCGAGGATCGCCACGGTGCCCTGGAGGCTGGGCAGCGAGACCTGATCGCCGACTCCGGTCTTGTACGAGAACGCCCAGGCGGCGAGCGCCAGCGAGATCGCCATGCCGACGGAGCCGATGAGGGCGAGCGGCTTGCGGCCGATCCGGTCGACGAGGACCATCGCGATCACCGTGCCGATGATGTTCACGATCGACGTCTCGAACGAGTAGAAGAACGAGCTCTCCGGGTTGATGCCGACCGACTGCCACAGCGAGGAGCTGTAGTAGAAGATCACGTTGATGCCGACGAGCTGCTGGAAGACCGACAGGCCGATACCGATCCAGACGATCGGCAGGAAGAGGAACCTGCCCCCGAGGAGGTCCTTGAACGAGGGCTTCACCTCGTGCCGCATGTTCTGCTCGATCTCGGCGACCCGGGTGTCGAGGTTGATGTCCTTGCCCTCGACGTCGCGGAGCACCTTGCGCGCCTGGCCGTACCGGCCGGCGGAGATCAGGTAGCGGGGCGACTCGGGGATGACGAAGGACAGCAGTCCGTAGAGCACGGCCGGGATCACCATGATGCCGAGCATCCACTGCCAGGCCTCGAGACCGCCGACCCTGCCGCGCTGGTCACCGTCGGCGAGGTTGAGGACGCCCCAGTTGACCAGCTGCGAGATGGCGATGCCCGTGACGATGGCCGCCTGCTGGAAGGAGGCGAGACGGCCGCGGTACGCGGACGGGGAGACCTCGGCGATGTAGGCGGGGGCGATGACCGAGGCCATGCCGATGGCGATGCCGCCGATGACGCGCCACATGGCGAGGTCCCAGAGCGCGAACGGCAGTGCCGAGCCGAGCGCGCTGGCGGTGAAGAGCACGGAGGCGATCTGCATGACGCGGATCCGGCCGATCCGGTCGGCGATGCGGCCGGCGGTGGCCGCGCCGATGGCACAGCCGATCAGCGCGGCGGCGATGACCTGGGCCAGGGCCTCGGGACCGACGTCGAAGCGGTCGCGGATCGCCACGACGGCTCCATTGATCACCGCGCTGTCGTAGCCGAAGAGGAAGCCTCCCATCGCGGCCGCTGCCGCGATGAAGATGACATGGCTGAGATGCTCCGGCCTGGCTTTGCGGCCTTCGGGCATCTGCGCCTGCGGTGTGCTGGTCACGTGAACTCCTGGGCCGCCCGGCAGCGGCGCCGGACGTTGTGGGGCGAGCCCTTCAAGTGGCGCACAAGATCATGCCGCCCACCACTTGAAGGTAAAAGCAATGCTGCAGAGACTATGCCTTCAAGTTTCGAAGCTAAAACCAAGATCGAGGCTGCGAGACCGGCTCACCATGACACCTTGGGTTCAAGTATTGAAGATCTGATGGAGATACGTGCCCAAGCTCAGCGAAGTCGCTGGCTGATGACCTTCGAGACGCCGTCGCCCTGCATGGACACGCCGTACAGCGCGTCGGCGACCTCCATCGTCCGCTTCTGGTGCGTGATCACGATCAGCTGGGAGCTCTCCTGGAGCTCCTGCATGATCCGGATCAGCCGCTGGAGGTTGGTGTCGTCCAGGGCCGCCTCGACCTCGTCCATGACATAGAAGGGACTGGGTCTGGCCTTGAAGATCGACACCAGCATGGCCACCGCGGTCAGCGACCGCTCGCCGCCCGACAGCAGTGACAGGCGCTTGACCTTCTTGCCCGGCGGGCGGGCCTCGACGTCGACGCCCGTGGTGAGCATGTTCTCGGGGTCGGTCAGGATGAGCCGTCCCTCGCCGCCCGGGAAGAGGCGCGAGAAGACACCCTCGAACTCGCGTGCGGTGTCCCGGTACGCCTCCGTGAAGACCTGCTCGACGCGCTCGTCGACCTCCTTGACGACCTGCAGGAGATCGGCGCGGGTCTTCTTCAGGTCTTCGAGCTGCTCGGAGAGGAACTTGTGGCGTTCCTCCAGCGCCGCGAACTCCTCGAGGGCGAGCGGATTCACCTTTCCGAGCTGCTGGTACGCCCTTTCGGCGGACTTGAGCCGCTTCTCCTGCTCGGCGCGGACGAAGGGCCGCGGCTGGTTCCGCGGATGCTCCGGGTCCTCGGGGAGCTCCTCGCCCTCCGCGGGCAGCGACGGCGGCACGAGCTGGTCGGGGCCGTACTCGGACACGAGGCCCGCGGGCTCGACGCCGAGCTCCTCCAGGGCCTTGGTCTCCAACTGCTCGATGCGCAGCCGCTTCTCGGCACCCAGCACCTCGCCGCGGTGAACGGAGTCGGTGAGCTTGTCGAGCTCGCTCTTGAGCTCGCGGCCGTCGGTCCGGGCGGCGGCCAGCTCCTGCTCGCGGGCCGACTTGGCGGCCTCGGCCGCGGCGCGCTCGTGCTCGGCGCGCACCACGGAGACCTCGACATGCGCGAGAAGCTGGCGAGCGCCATGGGCCACGGCCTCGGCGACCACGGCCTCGTGGCGGAGCCGGGCGCGGCGCTGCTCGGCGCGTGATCTTGCCTCACGCTCGGCGCGCGCCCCGCGGTCGAGCGTGTCGGCGCGGCCGGCGAGCCCTTTGACGCGCTCCTCGTGGGTACGGACCTGGAGGCGGGCCTCCATCTCGGTCTGGCGGGCGTTGGCGCCGTCGGCCGCGAGGCGGTCCCGTACGGATGTGTCGGGCTCGTCCTCGACCGGGGTCTCCTCGGCGACGGCGAGCCGCTCGGCGAGCTCCTCGGCCTCGTACAGCGCCTTCTCCAGCGCCTCCTGGGCGCGCGCGGCCGCCGCTGCCGTCCGCTCGGCCTCCCCGGCGGCGCCGCGCGCCTGCCCGGCGAGCCGTCCCAGCTGCTGGGCGACCCCGGCCTTCTCCTTCTCGGCCGCCCGGCGCCGCTCCCCCAACTCCTCGACGAGCCGCCCGCACTCCGCGCGCCGCGCCGCGGCCTCCTGCTGCTGCCCGGCCAGCTCCTCGCACCGCACGGCCAGCTCATCGAGCTGCGCCGCGGCCTCGTCGACGGCCGCCTGCACCTCCAGGAGACTGGGCGCCCCGGCCGACCCGCCGTGCGCGAAGTGCGCGCCCAGCACATCCCCTTCGGCGGTGACGGCGGTCACCCCGGGCCGGGCCTGGACGAGGTCCTCCGCGTCCTCCAGGGTCCCGACGACCACCATGTCCCGCACCAGCCGCTCCACGGCAGGCATCAACTCGCGCGGCCCACGCACCAGGTCGACGACGCGAGGGGCTCGGCCCTGCGTACCGGCCTCGTCACGCGGGGCGCCTATGCCGGGCACCTGGCCGCTCTCGCCGTTCGAGGCCGTACCGGGGTGCGGGACGCCACCGGTTGCGGCGGGCCCGTGCGCCGACGCCATCGCAACGACGTCGTTCGCCGGCGCGGCGGAAACCGCGCCGGGCGCGCCCACCGACGCCGCGCCGGTGCCGGACTCGTCGGGCGCGGGAGCGGCCGTCGCGCCCTGCGCGGGCACGGACAGCAGCAGCGACGCGCGCCCCGCGTCCTGCTTGCGCAGCAGGCGGATCGCCTCCGCCGCGGTGGCGGGGTCGCGTACCGCGATCGCGTCCGCGGCCGCCCCGAGTGCCGCCGCGACCGGGATCTCGTAGCCGGGAGTCACCGTCAGAAGTTCGGCGGCCGGGCCCAGGAGGCCGGAGAGCGTGTCCCTGGCCGAGAGCAGCGCGCCGGTGCCGTCCTTCCGGCGCAGGCCCTGGGCGAGGGCCTCGTGGCGGGCGGCGAGGGCCGCGCGCTTGCGCTCCGCCGCGGTGGCCGCCTCGCGGGAGGCGGACAATGCCGCCTCCGCCTCCGCCAGTTCACGCTTGGCCGCGTCGTGCTGGTCCGCCAGGGCCGAGTCGTCCGCGTCCAGTCCGTCGACCTCGGCCTTGAGCTGCTCGTACTCCTCCTGTGCCGCGGTCGCCCGCTCGTGTGCCTCGTCGCGGGCGGCGGCCAGCCGGCCGATCTCCGCCTGGGCCGAGGCCGCGCGCGAACGGGCCGCGTTGACCTGCCCGTTCAGCCGTGCGAGACCCTCGCGGCGGTCGGCGATCGCCCGTGCGACATCCTTCAGCCGACGTTCCTCTCCGGCGAGCTCGCGCTCCAGTTCGGCGCGGTGCGCGACGGTGTCCTCCAGCGCGCGCTCGGCCGCCTCCAACGCGGCTTCCAGCTCCGCCTCCTGCTCACGGATCCGGGCGGCCTCGCGCTCCATGTCCTCGGGGTCCCGGCCGCGCCGCTCCTCCGTGGGCGCCGACGTCGCACTCTTGACCCGGGCGTCGGCCAGCGACACCGTGCCCCGCACCCGCTCGGCCAGCTGCGACAGTTCGTACCAGGTCTGCTGTGCCCGCTGCAGCCGCGGCGCCAGCCGCCGCACCTCGTCCTCGAGCTCCGCCTCGCGCGACTGAGCCGCCCGGAGCTCCGCCTCCGCGGACTCCTTGCGCTGCTTCAGCGCGGCCTCGTCGGCGATCTCCGACTTCAGCGCCTCCCGCATCCGTACGAGATCGTCGGCGAGCAGCCGCAGCCGGGCATCGCGCAGATCCGCCTGGATGACGGCGGCCCGCCGCGCCACCGCGGCCTGACGTCCCAGTGGTTTGAGCTGCCGCCGCAGCTCGTCGGTCAGGTCCTGGACGCGTGCGAGGTTCGCCTGCATCGCGTCCAGCTTCCGCAGCGCCTTCTCTTTCCGCTTGCGGTGTTTGAGGACGCCGGCCGCTTCCTCGATGAATGCCCGCCGGCCCATCGGATCAGCGTGCAGGACCGAGTCGAGCTGTCCCTGCCCGACGATGACGTGCATCTCCCGCCCGATACCCGAGTCGGAGAGCAGTTCCTGAATGTCCAGCAAGCGGCAGGTGTCACCATTGATCTGGTATTCGCTGCCGCCGTTGCGGAACATGATCCGTGTAATGGTGACTTCGGCGTACTCGATGGGCAGCGCACCGTCGGAGTTGTCGATCGTGAGGGACACCTCGGCGCGGCCGAGCGGCGGCCGCCCGGTCGTCCCGGCGAAGATGACGTCCTCCATCTTGCCGCCGCGGAGCGACTTCGCGCCCTGCTCTCCCATGACCCACGAGAGCGCGTCCACCACATTGGACTTGCCTGAGCCGTTCGGCCCCACGACACACGTGATGCCGGGCTCGAAACGCAGCGTCGTGGCGGACGCGAAGGATTTGAACCCACGCAGGGTCAGGGCCTTGAGGTGCACGCCCGAGGACTCTACCTTTCGGTCTCGGTTTCACCTATGAAGGTGCAGGGCACATCAGACGGTAAAGCACGGTAAACGCAGCCCAACCCCGGGGGAGACAAAGGGGAGAGGAAAGAAAGAAGGGACGCCGAAGCGTCCCTTGCATACCTACCTTGCGAGAGTGTTTCTCACCTGATCCCGACAGACTGATCAGGTGAGCGCCGGCTCGCCCTTGGGTACGTCGATGTCGATGCCTTCGAGCAGCGACTCGCCACGGTGCTGTGCGGCGGCACTCAGCGCGTCGTTCTCGGACTGGATCCGTACGAGCTCGGACTCCAGGTCCTGGACGCGCTGCTGAAGCCGTCGCATCTCGGCGAGGAGTCGCGGGTCAGAACCGCCGACGTAACCGAGAAGCGCCTTTGCCATGATGGATGGTCCTCCACACTGAGTGACCGACCGATGCGGTGTGGGTCGTGAGGGATTCGCACCCGCGATGCCTGGCAGCGCTGGTGATCACTGCGGTTCGTACTGCCAAACAGCTGAGGTGCGCGGGGCTTCCAGCGTCTCACCAAAAAGTTTGACGGTCAACACGATCACGCCCCGCATGACGGACAGCCCGGGGTCTCACGGCCGTCGACGTCACGGCAGCGGCGCTCCAGCGGGGCCCTGGGGGCGTGGAGATCATCCTTACGTCGGCAGCCTGGCACGGCAGAGCCGTTATTGGCAACCACCTGGCCGTTTCCATCGAACACATGCGCTTTCGGCAGTCATCTGAACACACCGTGTGGTCGTCCGCCCGACTGCTTTCCGGTACCTCGCTCAGCGGATCGCGAACCCGTCGTAGCCGCCGCGCGGAGTGCCCCAGATCTCGGTGACTCCGTCAACCTTGCCGGGCGTGTCGGACGAGCGGAGCCAGTCCAGCAGGCGGTGGCAATTCTCACGTGGCCCCTCCGCCACAACGTGCACTCTGCCGTCGTCGAGATTGAGGGCGAAGCCGTGGAGGCAACCGATCTCCAGAGCGTTTGCCCTGGTGAACCAGCGGAATCCCACTCCCTGTACTCGGCCGCGTACCCAGGCGGTGAGCCGTGCGTGTTCATTCATGCGCGCAAGCTAACCGACCAATTGTTTTCGTCTCACATCGCCCTCGCGTCTCTTCGCGTACAGTCGCGACGCAATGGGCCTCACTCGTTCGGGTGAGTCCCTCCCTTGTCGGGTTTGTGAAGTCGAGTAGAGAAAGGGCGAGCGGATGGGACGCCACCGCCGGAAGAAGCGGGCTGCAGTGCCCGTACGTACCGGATTGCTCGGAGTCTCCGCCGCCATGGCGGTGGGCGCCGTGGCCGTGGCTTCCGGTCTGCTGCCGGGCGGAGAGACGTTCGTCATGGGCGAGAGCACCAGCGGTCAGCAGGTGCGCGAATCGGCCTCCGGGCAGTTGAGCGCCCAGGGCGGCGCCTCCGCCACGCCGTCGGGCCGCCCCTCGACGCCCGTGAGCGGCGGGGCCGCGTCGCAGGGCGCGTCGTCGACGTCCGGCAAGACGTCCGCGACGCCGTCGCAGCCGAGGACGAAGGCGCCCGGGACGACGAAGCCGGCCGCCCCGGAGAAGAAGGCACCGGAGAAGCCGGTGCAGCAGAAGACCGAGGCTCCGGAGCGCAAGGCCCCGGCAGCTCCGTCGAAGCCGCCCAGGTCCAAGGCGCCGACCGGCGCGGACGCGGCGGAGGCCGCGGTGCTGCAGTTGGTGAACGAGGAGCGCGCGAAGGTGGGCTGCAGCGCGGTGCGTGCGGATGCGTCGCTGGCGTCGCTCGCCGGGGCGTTCAGCGCGGACATGGCGACGCGTGGCTTCTTCGACCACACCGACCTGGACGGCGACACCCCGTGGGACCGGGCGGCACAGGCCGGGATCACCGGGATGGCCGCGGAGAACATAGCCCGCGGGCAGGCCGACGCGGAGACCGTGATGCGGTCGTGGATGAACAGCGACGGCCACCGCGCGAACATCCTCAACTGCGACTACAGGACGATGGGCGTGGGTGTGTACTTCGCCGACGGCGGTCCGTGGTGGACCCAGGACTTCGGTTTCTGAGATTCCCGCAGGTCAGCGACCTATGAGCCATCATGGGGCGTCTCAGACCGCGTTTGAGAACTGCCGTAGCCGTGGGCTGACGTGCTCGTTGAACTCTCCGTGAGTGGTTCTGGGGGCGGATATCCGTCGGACCTGACGGACGAGCAGTGGGCGCTGGTGGAGCCGTTGCTGCCGCCGGCGCGGGTAGGGCCGAAGGGCGGGCGGCGGGAGAAGCATCCGCGGCGTCGGATCGTGGACGCGATCTTCTACGTGGTGCGGACCGGGTGCGCCTGGCGGCAGCTGCCGAAGGACTTCCCGCCCTGGCCAACGGTGTACTGGTACTTCACCTGGTGGCACGACGACGGCACCGTCGAGCGCGTCCACGACGCACTGCGGGACAGGGTGCGCGAGGCTGACAGCCGCAATGCCGAGCCGAGCGCCGGCCTGATCGACTCGCAGTCCATCCGCACCGCTGACACCGTCCCCGCCGCAACCAGGGGCTGTCGGCGGTCTCCTCGGCGTTCAGTCCGTCGTGGACGGCCTGGGCGGCCAGTGTTCGGGCTTCTTCCAGTCCGGCGTCCAGCGTCAGGCCTGGTCCTTCGACCACGCCGTCGGTGACCATGACCAGCGCGCTGTCCTCGTCCAGGGTGAAGGTCTCCTCGCGGTATTTGATGCCGGGCACGACGCCCAGGACCGGCCCGCCCGGCAGCTCACGGACAACGTGGCTGCCGTTCCTGTGCGCGCACAGCGCCGGCACATGGCCGGCGCTGGTGCCGGTGACCCGTCCATCGCGCGAGTCGAGACACAACATGGTGCAGCTGGCGAATCGTGCGGGATCCATTGTGGTCAGCAGCTCGTTGGTGCGGGTCAGCACGGTTCCGGGATCCTGTTCCTGGGCGGCGATCGCGCGCATGGACAAGCGGGCCTGTCCCATGAAGGCGGCGGCGTCCACGTCGTGCCCCTGAACGTCGCCGATCTCCAGGGCGATCGCGCCGTCGGGCATCACGAAGGCGTCGTACCAGTCTCCGCCGATGTCCAGCCCGTCCCGGCTGGGCCGGTAGCGGGCGGCGACCTCCAGACCCGGGAGGTGCTCGGGCAGCGTGGGGGTGTCTGACCGCCTGCGTCGAGTGACGACGGCAGGAACTTGGTGGAGGCAGTTCGGTGACACGGTCGCTGAGTGCCAGCGCCTGTATGGCCGGGAGACGTCTACGGGCGGCGACGTAGGCGCTGACATCCATGGCTGACACCGACGGCGACGGACGGGGCAGGAAGAGCATGGACGCTGATGCGCGGCCGACCTGGGGCTGCGGGCGTTCGACTCACACAGAGTGACCTCAGGCTCGATCTGAGAAGGAAGAGGCCACAGGTTCAAGACTGCACGAACCGGAGGCGGCACATGCGCGCGGCCGGGGCCGTCTCTGGGCCGTCCGAGGGCGCACAACGACGACCAACGCTGACAACCGTTGACCACTCGACCGCAGGTCACAGCATTGATCGTCTAGCCGGCCCCAGGTCAGCAGACTCCCGGATCACTTATTCGGTTTCCAGGACTTCGGTTTCCAGGACTTCGTCCTCTTTCAGGTCTTCGTCCCCGCAAGCACTAACTGCTGGTTAGCGCAGGCGTATGGTTTCTGTCGTGGACAGCGACCTCACCTTCGACGTGTTCGACCGCCAGTGTCCGTCGCGCGGCACGCTGGAGCATGCGACCGGGCGGTGGGGAATCCTGACGCTGGGTGCCCTGTCCCAGTCCGGCTTCCGCTTCAACCAGCTGCGGCGGCGTGTCGACGGCGTCAGCGAGAAGATGCTGTCGCAGACGCTGCAGGCCCTGGAGCGGGACGGGCTGGTGCATCGCGAGGCCCAGCCGACGAATCCGCCCCGCGTCGACTACGAGCTGACGCCGCTCGGGCGGGATGTCGCCGAGCGGCTGCTCGGGCTGATCCAGCTCGTGGAGAACCGGATGCCCGAGGTGCTGACGGCGCGCGAGCGTTACGACGCGGCGCGCACGGCGGACGACGCGGCGCGCGGCGGACGCTGACAGCGCGGGCAGAAGTAGCTCGACCGGTTCATCCAGGGGCGCCGGCGCATCAGCGTGCCGCAGCGGCGGCACGGCTCGCCCTCGCGGCCGTACGCGTCCAGGGAGCGGTCGAAGTACCCCGATTCGCCGTTCACATTGACGTAGAGACTGTCGAAACTGGTGCCGCCGGCGGCGAGGGCGGCGTTCATGACGTCCCGGGCATGCCCCAGGAGCTCGGCGGCCCGGGGCCGGGGCAGCGTCGCCGTCGGCCGGTCGTAGTGCAGCTTCGCGCGCCACAGGGCCTCGTCGGCGTAGATGTTGCCGACCCCGCTGATGAGCGACTGGTCGAGCAGGGCGCGCTTGACGGTCGTGCGGCGCAGGCGCAGTGCGGTGACGAACACGTCGTCGTCGAACTCGGGGTCGAGCGGGTCCCGCGCGATGTGCGCGATGGCCTCGGGGAGACCGTCGGGGGTGGTGTCGTGCACCGACAGGCCACCGAAGGTGCGCTGATCGACGAAGCGGAGCTCGGTGCCGAGATCGTCGGCGAACCGGACCCGGATCCGCAGATGCTTCTCGTCGGCGGCCGCTTCGGGCTGGACGAGCAGCTGTCCGCTCATGCCCAGATGCCCGAGCACCGCGGCGCCGCTGTCCTCCAGCGGCAGCCAGAGGTACTTGCCCCGGCGCCGTGCGGGCCCGACCCGATGGCCCTTGAGCCGCGCGGCGAAGTCCGCTCCGCCTCCGAGGTGCCGCCTGACGGCCCGCGGGTGCAGCACCTCGACCTCCGCGACGACCCGCCCGGCGACCCAGGCCTCGAGGCCCCGCCGCACGACTTCAACCTCGGGCAACTCGGGCACGGGTCTCCTCCGCAGGAGCTACGGTACGACGCCCGCAGCCTACCTCCGGGCCTCCCCGCTTCCGGCCCCGGGGGCGGCGTGCCGGGCGGCGCCTGCGGCGCGGCTCAACCTGAGCCCGTCGGCGTCTGAGGACGGACACTCCGGTCCGCTGCCCGGCACCGGACGCGAGTGCCGGACACGCCCCAGGGTCCAGGGCGGGAGCCCTCGGCCCGGGAGGACGGAAGGCGGGGAGAAGAAACCCCCCGCCGCGCACAGCGCAGCGGGGGGCTCGAAGCGAGGTGGCGTCAGGCCGTTGCCTGAGGCGAAGGGGTGTCGGCGGCCCCTTCGGCCTCGGGAGCGGCGACCTTCGCCGCCGCGGCGCGTTCGTCCGCGGCCGCGCGGATCGCGCGCCACGCGGACTCGGCAGCCTGCTGCTCCGCTTCCTTCTTGCTGCGGCCGGTGCCGGTGCCGTACGAGACACCACCGACGCGGGCAGCAGCAGTAAAGGTCTTCTCGTGGTCCGGACCGGTCTCGGTGACCAGGTACTCGGGCACACCGAGCCCCTCGGCAGCGGTCAGCTCCTGGAGACTGGTCTTCCAGTCCAGGCCGGCGCCGAGGTTCGAGGACTTCTCGATCAGCGGGTCGAAGAGCCGGTGAACCAGCTCGGCCGCCACCTCGAGGCCCTGGTCGAGATAGACCGCGCCGATCACCGCTTCAAGGGTGTCGGCGAGGATGGACGCCTTGTCCCGGCCGCCCGTGCCCTCTTCGCCCCGGCCCAGCCGGATGAAGGAGCCCAGGTCGAGGCCGCGCCCGACCTCCGCCAGCGCACGCGAATTGACCACCGCGGCCCGCAGCTTGGCCAGCTGGCCTTCGGGCAGGTCGGGGTGGGTGCGGTAGAGCGTGTCCGTGACCACCAGTCCGAGCACCGAGTCCCCGAGGAACTCGAGCCGCTCGTTGGTGGGCAGGCCGCCGTTCTCGTACGCGTACGAACGGTGGGTCAGCGCACGCACCAGAAGGGCGGACTCGACCGGATAGCCGAGCCGCCCTTCCAGAAGCGTGTGGGACGAGGCTGCGCTTGCGTTGTCCGCCTGCTTACTGTTGCCGGCGTCAGACATGGAGCCTCTCACCAGCCGCTCAGACCTCGAGAACCTGGCGCTTGTTGTAGGTGCCGCAGCTCGGGCACGCGATGTGCTGCAGCTTCGGCTCCTGGCAACGCTCACACGAAACCAGGGTGGGGACCGCAGCCTTCCACTGCGACCGGCGGTGGCGCGTGTTGCTGCGCGACATCTTCCGCTTCGGAACAGCCACGGCTACTTCTCCTGCTTCTCGTCGACGCCCGCTTCGGCGCCGCTCATGTTGTCCTTCTCACCGGTTCCCAGCGAACCGGTGAGTCCCTGCAGTGCCGCCCAACGGATGTCGACGGCGTCGTGATGGTGGTCCGGTTCGTCGTTCAGGTTGATCCCGCATTCGGAACACAGGCCTGCACAGTCCTCCCGGCACACCGGCTGCATCGGCAGTGCGAGCACCACCGCATCCCGCAGCACGGGTTCGAGGCCGAGCAAGCCGTCCTCGAGGAAGAGCCTGTCCTCGTCGTCCTCGGCGTCGTCGACGGGTTCCGCCTTTGGGCGGCCCCGGTCGTCGGCGTCAGGGTACGAGAACATCTCCTGGAAGTCCGCCGCAACCTCCTGGCGCAGCGGCTCCAGACACCTTACGCACTCCCCCTCGACCGTGGCACGGGCGGTGCCTGTGACGAGCACACCTTCCATGACCGACTCGAGGCGGAGCTCCAGCTCCACGGGCGCGCCCTCGGGCACACCGATGACCCCTTCGATACCGAAGTCCTTGGGGGCCGCGACCGAGCGGGAGAGCCGCTGGAGCGCGCCGGGCCGCCGACCCAGCTCGTGCGTGTCGAACACGAGGGGGTCACGGTGGTCGAGGCGGGCGTTCAGGGCTCTTCCTGCTTTCGGATCGTGTGGGGGCCGCGATATCTGCGCAGCATCCGCTGCGGCGCAGACGCGACCGAAGAGCCAGGATACTGGACCGTTCGCTGAAGGCCCAATCCGGTCCGTACCGGATCAGCGGCCCTGCTCGTAGCGGCGCAGCTGTTCCATGTCGATCATGCTCGTGTCGAAGAAGCTGGTCTCGTCGAGCTGCTGCTGCGTCTGCACCTGGGGCTGCTGGGCCTGGTGCTGCGGCTGCTGCTGGTACGCGTACGGGTCCTGCTGCTGGTAGGCGTAGCCCTGCTCGTACCCCTGCTGCTGGTACGCGTACGGGTCCTGCTGGTACGCGTACACGTCCTGCTGCTGGTACGCGTACGGATCCGCGTGAGCCGGGACCTGCTGAACCTGCTGGGCGTGCTCGGCGTGCTGCACCTGGACCTGCGGCTGCACCTGGACCTGCGGCTGGGCCTGGGGCTCCGGGTCGGCCAGCTCCGCCAGTCCCGCGAGATAGTCCGCGTCGCTCGTGTGCTGCATCCCGGCCGCGTCCTGGGCGGCCATGTGCGCGCCGAGCTCGTCGGTGGCGATGCGGCCGTGCAGCTTCTGCCGGCCTCGGCCCACGGCCTCGAGCGTCTTGGAGAGCACCGCCTCGAAGGCGCCCAGCTTGGCGTCGACGTACTCGTCGGCCCGCTGGATCAGTATCTGCGGGTCGGCGCTGTACTCGGGGGCGTCGTCCTCGGCGGGGTCGATGTATCCGTGCTCGTCCAGGCCGGGGCCCCGGCCGAGCAGCTTCTCGCGGCCGCGGTCGACGGAGCCGATGGTCTTGTTGAGCACGACCTCGAAGTTCGCGAGCTTGGAGTCGACGTAGTCGTCGGCCTCGGCGCGGATCTCCTCGGCCTCACGGCGGGCCTCGGCGAGGATGCGGTCGGCCTCCTCCTGGGACTGCCGGGCGATCTGGGTGCCGGAGATCAGCGACCCGCGCTCGGAGTGGGCGGCCTCGATGATCTGCTCGGCCTCCTGGCGGGCCTGCTCGACCAGCTGCTCCCGCCCGCCGATCAGCTCCTGCGCCTGGGCGAGCGAGCCGGGCAGGGCCTGCCGCACTTCTTCGAGCATCGCGAGCAGGTCGGCGCGGTTGACCACGCAGGAGGCCGACATGGGCATGGACCGGGCGTTCCCGACCGCCTCGACGATCTCGTCGAGCTTCTTCTGCACGTCCACCGTGTGCTCGCCACTCTCTACAGTCACTACAGCCGATTTGGAGACGGACGGGACGACTGTACGGGCAGTCGGCGCCCTCCCCCAATGCCCTGGGGGCATGGGGGCACCCCCAGACACCGGGTGACGGTCAGTCAGGACGTGACGTCCGACCCGTCGTACGTCGCGTCGTACGACGCGAGGTACGACGGGACGTCCGGCGTCACTTCCCGGGTCACTTCTTCGGAAGCCGGTCGGTCAGGGCCGCGAGGACCGGCGGCGGCACCAGGTGGGACACGTCGCCGCCCCACGCCGCGACCTCCTTGACCAGGGAGGACGACAGGAAGCTGTAGGTCGGGCTGGTGGGCACGAACAGCGTCTCGACGCCCGACAGGCCGTTGTTCATCTGGGCCATCTGCAGCTCGTAGTCGAAGTCGCTGACGGCGCGCAGGCCCTTGACGATGGCGGGGATGTCCCGTTCCTTGCAGTAGTCGACGAGCAGGCCGTGGTAGGCCTCCACCTCGACGTTCCCGTACTCCGCGGTGACCTCGCGGATCAGCTCGATCCGCTCCTCCACCGTGAACAGGCCCTTCTTGGCCTGGTTGATCATCACCACGACGTGCACGACGTCGTACAGCTTGGAGGCGCGGGCGATGATGTCGAGATGTCCGTTGGTGATGGGGTCGAACGACCCCGGACAGACGGCGCGGCGCAACTGAAGTCCCTCGCTCTCCGGTCCGGTCATGGTGCGTCTTCGCACGTAGAGGCGGCGCGACCGTACCAAAGCGTTCCTTCGCCGTAGCGACGGGCCCGCAGTGGCTCGATGCCCGTCGGCCAGACGAACTCCCCGCCTCTGGTGCTGCGCTCCACGGTGACGAGGGCATCGTCGGCGAGCCAGCCCTCTGTGCGGAGTGTGAGGAGAATCTCCCGAAGATCGTCGTCCGTGACGGCGTACGGCGGGTCCAGGAACACGATGTCGTACGGTGCCTCCGGCACCGGTCCCTGGACGATCTGCTCGGCACGGCCGGTGCGGACCTCGGCGCCGGGCAGGGCGAGCGTCCGCACGTTCTCCCGGACGGTGCGCGCGGCGCGGCCGTCGGCCTCGACGAGGAGCGCGTGGGACGCGCCGCGCGACAGTGCCTCCAGGCCGACGGCTCCGGAGCCCGCGTACAGGTCGGCGACCCGGATGCCCTGCAGCGTGCCGAGCAGCGACTCCCAGGTGGAGAACAGCCCCTCGCGCGCCCGGTCGGAGGTGGGGCGGGTGCCGTTGCCCGGCGGCACGGCCAGGCGACGTCCGCCGGCCGCGCCGGCGATCACGCGGGTCATCTGAGTCCTTCTGGGCGCTGTTCGGTCCGGTCCGGTCACCTCCACGATATCCGCGGCAGGAGGTCAGCCCTTGTCCAGATACTGCTCGCGGTCCTTGTCGAGCAGCGCGTCCAGTGCGGTGCGCAGCTCCGGAAGCCCCTCCAGCTCCGGGTCCGCGGTGACGACCGCGACGGCCTCCTCGCGGGCCGCGGCGATGACCTCCTCGTCGTCGATGACCGCGAGGACCCGCAGCGAGGAGCGGACGCCGGACTGGGCCTGGCCCAGCACATCGCCCTCCCTGCGCTGTTCGAGGTCGATACGGGACAGCTCGAAGCCGTCGAGCGTGGCGGCGACCGCGCCGAGCCGGGCCCGGGCGGGGCTCGCCTCCGGCATCTCGGTGACGAGCAGACACAGTCCGGGGGCCGAGCCGCGCCCGACGCGGCCGCGCAGCTGGTGCAGCTGGGAGACGCCGAAGCGGTCGGCGTCCATGATCACCATCGCGGTCGCGTTCGGCACGTTCACACCGACCTCGATGACCGTGGTGGCCACCAGCACGTCCACGTCGCCGGCGGTGAAGCGGCGCATGACGTCGTCCTTGTCGTCCGGCGGCATCCTCCCGTGCAGCACCTCCACCCGCAGGCCCTTCAGCGGGCCGGCCGCGAGCTGCTCGGCGACGTCCAGGACGGCGAGCGGAGGCCGCTTCTCGGCCTCGTCCTCCGCGGACTTCTTCCCCGGCTCGTCCTGATCGTCGCCGATGCGAGGACACACGACGTACGCCTGGTGACCGCCCTCGACCTCCTCACGCACGCGCTCCCAGGCCCGCGCCAGGAAGTGGGGCTTGTCGGCGGCCGGGACCACATGGGTGGCGATCGGAGAGCGTCCGGCCGGCAGCTGGTCCAGTACGGAGGTCTCCAGATCCCCGAAGACCGTCATGGCGACCGTGCGCGGAATGGGCGTGGCGGTCATGACCAGCAGATGCGGGGGCTGTTTGCCCTTGCCCCGGAGGGCGTCGCGCTGCTCCACGCCGAAGCGGTGCTGCTCGTCGACGACGACCAGCCCCAGGTCGTGGAACTGCACCTTGTCCTCGATCAGCGCATGGGTGCCGATGACCACCCCGGCCTCGCCGGTGACCAGGTCGAGCAGGGCCTGACGGCGGGCGGCGGCACCCATGGAGCCGGTGAGCAGCACGACCTTGGTCGCATGCTCGGCGCCGCCGAGCATGCCGCCCTCGGCGAGGTCGCCCATCATCTCGACGATCGAGCGGTGATGCTGCTGGGCGAGGACTTCGGTGGGCGCGAGCATGGCGGCCTGGCCGCCCGCGTCGACCACGGCGAGCATGGCCCGCAGGGCGACCATGGTCTTTCCGGAGCCGACCTCGCCCTGGAGCAGCCGGTGCATCGGGTGCTCGGTGGCCAGATCGCCGAAGATCTCCGCGGACACCTTCCGCTGGCCCTCGGTGAGGCTGAACGGCAGCCGGGCGTCGAAGGCGTCCAGCAGCCCGCCGGGGGCGGCTTTGCGGGCGACCGCGGGGAGCTGTGTGTCCGCGTGGCGCCGCCGGGCGAGGGCGACTTGGAGTACGAACGCCTCGTCCCACTTCAGACGCTGCCTGGCGTCCTCGATGTCGGCCTTGGTCTGCGGACGGTGGATCTTGAGCAGCGCCTCCGGGAGGGAGACGAAACCCCGGCCTTCGCGCAGCGCGGGCGGCAGCGGGTCGACGGCCTCGTGGGCCTGCGGAAGGACCGCGTCGACGGCCTTGGCGATCTTCCACGACTCCAGTCCCTTGCAGGCCGGATAGATCGGGATGAGCTTCCCGGCGAACGTGGTGACCGCGCCCTCGCCGCTGTCCGCGTCCAGCCGCTCGTAGGTCGGGTGGGCGAGCTGCAACTTGCGGTTGAACATGGACACCTTGCCGGCGAACATCGCGCGGCTGCCGGGCAGCAGGTCCTTGTGCGGCTTGTGGATGCCGCGGCCGAAGAAGACGAGCTGGAGCCGGCCGCTGCCGTCGGTGATGGTGATCTCCAGCCGCTGCCCGCGCCCGGCGTTGAACGTGAGCACGCGAGAGTCCGCGACCTGTGCGACGACCGTGACGTGCTCGTCGAGCGGCAGTTCGGCGAGCCGGGTGAGCTGGCCCCGCTCCTCGTACCGCCGCGGGTAGTGGTGGAGCAGATCACCGACGGTGTGCAGGTCGAGATTCTCGGCCATGACCTTGGCGGTCGCGGGACCGAGCGTCTTCTTCAGCGACTCACCCAGCACAGCGCGTCGTCCTCTTCAGTGGTTCATTGAGCGCGGACACGGCATCCATTGCACACCACCGCACCGACAACCGTCGCGCACCGAGCGATATCCGCTGGTCACAACGGTGCCGTGGCCCTAGGATGGCGCGGTCTCCCCCGCCTTTCCACGCCGCGATCACCGACGTAACGGGATCGCCCGACCCGCGCCGCCGCTCGCCCCCCACCGGCGCAGCGACGATGACTGCTGAGACCTCTGAGACTTCCGAGACGTCCGAGACCACTCCTCACACCTTCCAGGTCGATCTGCGCGGCCTGGTGGATCTCCTCTCCCACCACCTCTACTCCAGTCCCAAGGTCTATCTGCGCGAGCTGCTGCAGAACGCCGTGGACGCCATCACCGCACGCCACTCCCTCCAGCCGGACGCGCCCGCCCGGGTACGGCTGTACGCCGAGGGCGGCGCGCTGCGCGTCGAGGACAGCGGCATCGGCTGACCGAGGCGGATGTGCACAGCCTGCTCGCCACGATCGGCCGCAGTTCGAAGCGGGACGGCGGCCTGGAGTCGGCGCGGGCCGAGTTCCTGGGCCAGTTCGGGATCGGGCTGCTCGCCTGTTTCGTCGTCGCGGCGGAGATACGGGTGGTCAGCCGATCCGCGCGTACGCCGGACGCGCTGCCCGTCGAGTGGACGGCGCGGGACGACGGTTCGTACACCGTGCGCACGCTCCCGGACGGCGCCCGTACCGAGCCCGGGACGACCGTGCACCTCACCGCCCGTCCCGGCAGCGGCGATTGGCTGAGCGAGGACCGGGTGCGTGCGCTCGCGCGGGACTTCGGGTCCCTGCTGCCGTACGACGTCCGGGTCGGCGACGAACCCGTGACCGACCTGCCGGCGCCGTGGGACCGCCGGTACCCCAGCCCCGCAGCTCGCCGCGTCGCGCTCGCCCGCCACTGCCACGACCTCTTCGGGTTCACTCCGCTCGACTCGATCGACCTGGATCTGCCGCTCGCGGGTGTCCGGGGCGTCGCCTACGTACTGCCTTCGGCCGTGAGTCCGGCGCAGCGTGCGGGACACCGGGTGCACCTCAAGGGGATGCTGCTCACGGACCGCGCGGACGAACTCCTGCCCGACTGGGCCTTCTTCGTACGCTGCGTGCTGGACACCGACAGCCTGCGGCCCACGGCGTCGCGCGAGTCGCTGTACGCGGACGAGACCCTCGCGGCCGTACGGGACGCGCTCGGGGCCCGTATGCGCGACTGGCTCACCGGGCTCGCCGCCGGCGATCCCGAACGGCTCGCGCAGTTCCTGTCCGTGCACCACCTGGGCGTGAAGTCGCTGGCCCGGCACGACGACGACATGCTGCGCACGATGCTGCCGTGGCTGCCGTCGAGACGACCGACGGCCGTCTCTCGCTGGAGGAGTTCGCCCAGCGGCACCCGGTGGTGCACTTCACGCGCACCGTCGAGGAGTACCGGCAGGTCGCCCCCATCGCGTCCGCCCAGGGCGTCGGCGTGGTCAACGGCGGCTACACCTACGACTCCGAGCTCGTCGAGCGGCTCCCCTCGGCCCGCCCGGGAACGGCGGTCGCCGAGCTCGACGCGGACACGGTGACCGCGCATCTCGACGCGGTCGATCCGGCCGACGAACTGGCGCTCGCGGGCTTCCTGTCAGTGGCCCGTGCCACGCTGGATCCCCTCGGCTGTGATGTGTCCCTGCGTTCCTTCCACCCCCTGACCGTTCCCGCGCTGCACCTCGACGACCGGGCGGCCCGCCATGAGCAGGCCCGCGCGGAGGCCGAGGAGCAGGCGGACGACCTGTGGGCGGGCATCCTCGGCTCGCTGCGCGGCAGCGCGCCGCGGGCCCGTCTCGTCCTCAACCACCTGAACCCGCTGATCCGCCGGATCAGCGCCCTCGACGACCCGGAGCTCGCGGGCACGGCCGTCGAGTCGCTCTACGGGCAGGCCCTGCTCATGGCGCAGCGTCCGCTGCGCCCCGCCGACTCGGCCCTGCTCAACCGCGCGTTCATCGGCCTGCTCGCATGGGCCACCCACCACGAGACCGACCCGGAGGAGGAGAGCCGGTGAGCCAGGACGTCGCCGCGATACGGCAGGCGCTGTACGACAACCACCGGGCGCCGGAGGGCGCCGCACGCAACGCCCGCGCGGAGCGTCTGCTCGCCGAGGCCGAGCAGACGGGCGACACACCGCTGCTCATCGAGGCCCTCTCGAACCTCCTCCAGGCGTACAACTACAGCTCGGAGCGGGACAAGCTGTTCGTGCCGTTCGCCCGGCTGCTGCGGCTGTGGGACGGGCAGCCCGGGGAGTTCGACGAGCAGGCGGCGCACTCGCTGCACTGGTACTTCAAGTGGGTCTCCACGGACATGCTCGACCAGCCGCACATCCCGCTCGCCTCCATGGAGAAGTGGCTCGGCGAGATGGAACACCGCTACCGGCTGGGCGGCCACTCCGAACGGGCCGTTCGGCAGGGCGAGTTCTGTCTCGCCCGGCACATCGGCGACCGGGAACGCGCCGAACGGGCGTACGCGGCGTGGCTCGCGGCCGACCGGGACCGGATGGCCGACTGCCACGCGTGCGAGCTGCACGACCAGGGTTCCTGGCAGGCCCGGCTGGGCCGGGACGAGCAGGCGCTGGAACTGTGGCGTCCGGTCCTGGACGGCCGGTACACGTGCGCGCACGAGCCGCACGCCGTGCTCGCCGCCTCCCTGCTGCCGCTGCTGCGGCTCGGCCGCGCGGACGAGGCCCGCGCCCACCATCTGCGGGGCTATCGCATGCTCCGCCCCATGGAGAGCATGCGCGGATGGGTCGCCATGCACGTCGAGTTCTGCGCGCTGACCGGCAACGAGGCACGGGGACTGGAGATCCTCTCGGACCGGCCCGCGTACTTCACGGACAGCGGCAACCCCGATTCCCTGATGGACCATCCCGCCGTCACCGCGCTGCTGATGGACCGGCTCGTGATCCTCGGGCACGGCGATCAGACCGTGCCGGGTCCCGCCGGGACGGCCTGGACGGCCCGGGCGCTCGCGGAGCACGCACGCGGGGAGGCGCTCGCGATCGCCGCGCGCTTCGACGCCCGCAACGGCACGGACGCGGTCAGCGCCCTCGTACGGGAGCGGCTTGCGCAGGAGCCCCTGGTCGAGCGGCTGCCCCTGGGGATGCGGTCGGCCCGGCCGGCGCCCACCGCTCCCGCGAAGGCGCCCGCGCCCTCGGCCGCACCGGAACCGGCCGGCGTGGACGAGCTCCTCGCCGAGGCGCGGCGGCTGTCGGAAGCACGGCACCCCGACGCCGGCCGCGCATGGGCGGCCGTCGCCGAGGCCGCGGGTGACACGGTGCCGGACGACCTGGCGCTCGCCGAGATCGACGACCACCGTGCCATGGCCCGTACGACCGATGCTGCGGAGGCGATCCGGCTGTTCCGGTCCGCCGCCGCGCGGTACGAGGCCGCGGGCGACCCCGGTGAGGCTGCGGCGGCACGGGCCCGTGGTGCGCTCGCGCTCGCACTGGGCGGCGACGCGGAGGCGGCCGTCGTGGCCGTGGACGAGGCCGTCGCCCGCGCGCTCGCGCTGCACGCCGAGGGGGAGGCGAGCACGCGCCAGGCGGCCGGGGCGCTGCTCTGCCGGGTCCGTATCCATCTGCTCCGACTGCACGACGAGGACGACACCGGGGCGCCCGGGCGGACTGCGGCGCCGGAGGTGGCCGTGGCCGAACTCCTCGACTTCGCCGGACCGCACCGCGCCGACCCGCTCGTCATGGACCGGGTCGCCGATGCGATGTGCGTACGGGGCGACCTCGCCGCCCACAGCGGCGACGCCTCGGCCGCCGCCGAGCTGTACACCGCCGCGGCCTCGCTCTTCCACGAGGCCGGGCTGCCCTGGTACGCGGCCTCGCCCGAGGCCCGCCTCGTGCCCATGGCCCGCCATCTCGGCGACCTCGAGACCGCGGAGCGGGCCGCCCGGTCGGCACTGGAGCACGGCGCCGCGTACCTCGAGGCGTCCGGGAGCGCCGGCTGCACCTCCACCTCACCGAAATCCTCGTCGGCACGGGCCGGTTCGAGGAAGCCGTGGAGCACGCCCTGGAGGCCGGGCACTGGGCCGACGCGGCCGGGGAGAGCGCGGATGCCGGCGCGTACGCCCGGCACCAGCTGGGTGGTTCGCTGCTGCGGGCCGGGCGGGCGGCGGAAGCGGCGGCCGTCCTGGAGGGGGTGCTCCCCGATCTCACCGTGGACGACCACGGCGACGGCATGGTCGTCCAGACCCTGTGGTGGCTCGGCGACGCCCTGACCGAGCTCGGGGAACCGCGAGGGGCGGCCGAGCACTGGCTCAAGGCGGCCGACATCGCCCGTGGCCGGCCCGAGCAGGACGACCACGCGATGCTCGCCGACCTCGCGGGCCAGGCGCTGTACCGGGCCGGGCTCCATGCGGAGGCCGACCGCGCGTACGAGCGCGCGTGCGCGCTCTGGCGCGACCTGGGCGACGTGCACGGGGTCGTGCGGGCGCTGCGGGTGCGGGCGTGGATCACGGTCCGCGAGGGTCGGGCGGGACCGGAGGCGGCCCGTGCCTTCATGGCGGCCGCGGCGGAGGAGTGCGAGCGGGCGCTCCCGGCGGCGGAGGACCCGGCGGCCCGCGCCCGGCTGCGCGCCGAGCTAGCCGACACCCACCGGCAGACGGGCGAGCTGATCGCGGACCAGGGCGCGGACGGGGCGACGTACGGGGAGGCTCTGCCGTACGTCGAGAAGGCCGTCTCCGGCTTCATGGAGGCGGGCGAGGACTTCACCGACCTGCGTACGGCGGCGGAGCTGATGGCCGCGTGGCTGGAGGCCGATCTGGGCGACAAGCCCGCGGCGACGCGGCGTGCGGAGTCGGTGCTGGCGACGTACGCCGACGCCACGGGCGACACGGCGGACGCACGGCGGGCGGAGGCGACGTCGGTCCTGGAGTACGTGGCCTGACCGGGTGTGCCCGGTGAGCCCGGTGTGCCCGGTGCCGTGGGTTGCCCGGTGCCGGGCCCACACGGCGGTGCCGGTACGGGCACACCGCCCGCGCCCCGGCGGGCAGTCGGAGGGGCAACGCCCCCTACTCCACGCCGATCAGGAGCGGCGCCCCCCGCCCCCCGTGGTGGACCACCGTGTCCACCGCCAGGTGGCCGCGCGTCACATGGGTCTCGAGGCGTTCCGCCAGGTCGGCCGGGGCGTCGTCGGGAAGGACGAGGGTGACCAGTTCACCGCCCGCGGAGAGCATGCGGTCCAGGACGTTCTCCGCCGTCTCCGCGAGATCCGCGCCGATCACCGCCACATCGCCGTCGATCAGGCCCAGCACGTCCCCGGCCTGGCAGACCCCCGCCGACGTGAAGGACTGCCGCTCGGCGACGGCCAGTTCGCCGTAGCGGGTCGCGCCGGCCGCCGAGGTCATCGCGACGACGTCCTCGTCGAAGCGGCGGTCGGGTTCGTGGACCGCGAGCGCCGCGATGCCCTGGACCGCGGAGCGGGTCGGGATGAGGGCGACCCTTACGCCCTCGGCGCGGGCCTGCTCCGCGGCCGCCGCAGCCGTGTGCCGCAGTTCCGCGTCGTTCGGCAGGAGCACGACCTCGCGCGCATGTGCCCGCCGGATCGCCTCGACGAGTTCGCCGCTCGCCGGGGGCTCCCCGGGCCGCACGAGCACCGTCGTCGCCCCTGCCGTCTCGCAGAGGCCGGCCAGCCCTTCGCCGCGGACCACGGCGACGACGGCCCGCTGCACCGGCTCGCGCCGCTCGGCGTGGTCGGCCGCGGCGAAGTGGGTGATGCGGATCCGGTACGGCCGTCCGGCCTCGACGCCCGCCTCGACCGCCGCGCCCGCGTCGTCGACGTGCACATGGACGTTCCACAGCCCGTCGCCGCCGACCACGACGAGCGAGTCGCCCAGCCCGTCGAGGCGGGCCCTGAGGCGGGTCACGGCAGCGTCTTCCGCCTCCAGGAGGTAGATCACCTCGAAGGCGGGCCCTCCGTCGGCACACGGTTCGGCGGCAGCCGCGACCGCCGGGTGGGGCCGTCCCGTGGGCCGTGCCGCCGGAGCCTCCCCCGTCATCGCCTCGACGAGCGCGCCGAGCACCGCCACCAGACCCTGGCCGCCCGCGTCCACGACGCCTGCGCGGCCCAGCACCTCCAGCTGTCCCGGTGTGTTCTCGAGTGCCCGGCAGGCGCATGCGTACGCCGCCCTCACCGCCGCCGCGTCACCGTCGGAGACCGCCGCGTTCGCCGCGTCCGCCGCCGCCGACGCCACGCTCAGGATCGTGCCCTCCACCGGATGCGCCACCGCCTCGCGCGCGGACTCCGCGGCCCGGCGCAGCGCGCCCGCAGCCCTGCCGTCGCGGTCCACGAGCACCTCGGCCATGCCCCGCAGGAGCTGCGCCAGGATCGTTCCCGAGTTGCCGCGCGCCCCGATCAGCGCCCCGTGCGCCATGGCCCCCATCGCGTCGGCCAGCACGGGGGTCGCCGAGCCGGTCTCGTACGCCTCGAAGACCGCCTCGACGGCCCGGGCGGCGGACTCCACGGTCAGATAGAGATTCGTGCCGGTGTCTCCGTCCGCGACCGGATAGACGTTGATCGCGTCGATCTCCTCGCGTTCCCGGCCCAGCGCCTCCAGCGCGAGTGAGCACCATGTACGTACCGCGAGGGCATCGAGAGTCTGCGGCAACTGATGTCCTCCTCGTGGTGCTGGGATGCACCGCAGCGTAGACCCGGGCCTGACCTGCGGCCGGGGCGGGGGCGGGGGAAGCCATGGTAGTTTCGTGTCTCGGAGGCAGCCGTTGTATGCTGCTCCGGTTGCCCGATGAGAATCGGGCCGTATCCCCCGGCAGGCCACTTCAGATCACTGATTCCGGCACGCCGGATTTCACTGTAAGTGCATCTGAAGTCTTTGGAGTGACCCGTGGCTGCCAACTGCGACGTCTGCGGCAAGGGGCCGGGCTTCGGCAACAACATTTCGCACTCGCACCGCCGTACGTCCCGTCGCTGGAACCCGAACATCCAGCGCGTGCGTGCCGTGGTCGGTCGGACGCCGAAGCGGCTCAACGTCTGCACCTCGTGCATCAAGGCCGGCAAGGTCTCGCGCTAAGAGATGCTCCCCGCGTTCGTGCGGGGATGATCCCGCCGACGCTTCGTCGTAGCGCAGCCCCTGCGGTTGCCTTGAAAGCCGGTCCACCTCGGTGGACCGGCTTTTCGCCGTCCTCAGGAACGCCGGCGCCAGGCGTGGTCGACCGGACCGATCCCGCCGCCGAGCGCGAATCCCGCGGCGATGGCACCGGTGACGTACTCCTTCGCCGCCCGTGACGCCTCGGGGACGGACAGCCCCTTCGCCAGACCGGACGCGACCGCGGAGGCGAGGGTGCAGCCGGTGCCGTGCGTGTGGCGGTTGTCGTGGCGGGGCGCGCGCAGCCAGTACTCCTCGGTGCCGTCCGTGAGCAGATCCACGGCGTCCCCCTCCAGATGCCCGCCCTTGATCAGCGCCCAGCGCGGCCCGTACGCGAGCACCGCTTCGGCCGCGCGCCGCAGATCGGTCTCGGTCTTGACCTGTACGCCGGTGAGCTGGGCGACCTCGTCCAGGTTCGGGGTCGCCACGGTCGCGGCCGGCAGGAGTCTCGTCCGGACCGAATCCAGCGCGGAGGCGGCGAGCAGTGCGTCCCCGTGCTTGGAGACGCCGACCGGGTCGACGACGACGGGCGCGTCGGTCCCGGCCAGCAACTCGGCGACGGTCTCGACGAGCTCGGCCGACGCGAGCATGCCGGTCTTCACCGCCTGTACGCCGATGTCGTCGACGACGCTCCTGAACTGTGCCCGCACCGCCTCGGCGGGCAGCTCCCAGGCACCCTGCACGCCCAGCGAGTTCTGCGCCGTGACGGCCGTGATCACGCTCATGCCGTGGACACCGAGCGCCAGCATGGTCTTGAGGTCGGCCTGGATGCCGGCGCCACCGCCGGAGTCGGACCCGGCAACGGTCAGCACCCGGGGCGGGGCCGAGGTCACGATCCCTCCGCGAAGTGGTCCCAGCCGCCCTTGTTCGTCCACGGCGCCCCGTCCACCGTCACCTGCGGCAGGGCCGACGGGTTGAGCACCTCGCCGATCACCTTCCAGCGGGCGGGCAGCTTCACATCGGCGGGGAAGGTCGCGACGATCGCGTGGTCCTCGCCCCCGCTGAGGACCCACTGCAGCGGGTCGACGCCGACGGCCTGGCCGATGTCGTTCATCTGCGAGGGGATGTCGAAGAGTCCGGAGCGCAGGTCTATGCGGACCTTGCTGGCCTCGGCGATGTGCCCGAGGTCGGCGACGAGTCCGTCGCTGACGTCGGTCATCGCGGTCGCGCCGAGCCCGGCCGCGGCGGGCCCCGCGTGGTACGGCGGTTCGGGGCGGCGATGGGCCTCGACGAAGGCGCGGGGCGAGCGGAAGCCGCGCGAGAGGACCGCGTGTCCGGCGGCGGACCAGCCCAACCAGCCGGTGTAGGCGACGACATCGCCGGGCTGGGCGCCGGCGCGGGTCACCGGGTCGTGGTTGCGCAGATCGCCGAGTGCCGTGATCGCGATGGTGATGATGTCGCCGCGCACGACATCGCCGCCGACCACCGCCGCGCCCGCGACCTGGCATTCGTCGCGGATGCCGTCCATCAGCTCGGTGGCCCAGGTGACGGGCAGATCGACGGGGACGACAAGGCCGAGCAGCAGCGCGGTCGGCACGGCGCCCATGGCGGCGATGTCGGCGAGGTTCTGCGCGGCCGCCTTGCGGCCCACGTCGTACGCGGTCGACCAGTCGCGCCGGAAGTGCCGCCCCTCCAGCAGAAGGTCGGTGCTGGCGACGACCCTGCGGTCGGGGGCGGCCACGACCGCGGCGTCGTCGCCGGGTCCCAGCCGTACGGCGGGGGTGGAGGTGAGCCGGGAGGTGAGCTCCCTGATGAGCCCGAACTCCCCCAGTTCGCCCACGGTGCCCTTCATTCCTGTGCTCCTTCTGCCCCAGTGCGCTTGCGGTCGCGAGCCGTCACTGCTGTCGGTACCGTCGAGTAGGCCGAGCAGGCCGTCAACTTCTGTGCTTCGTACGCCACGCTGCGCACGCCTCGGGGCGCCCGGGTCTCCCCGTGGCCCGCGGCGACGCGATACCGTGGCGTCCCTTCTCCCCACATGATCCTCGTGGCCGCCCTGGAGGTTCCGTGGTACAGGCGTACATCCTTATTCAGACCGAGGTGGGCAAGGCGTCGACCGTCGCCGACACCATCTCCAAGATCCCGGGGGTGATCCAGGCCGAGGACGTGACGGGCCCTTACGACGTGATCGTGCGCGCCCAGGCCGACACGGTCGACGATCTGGGCCGCATGGTGGTCGCCAAGGTCCAGCAAGTGGACGGCATCACGCGAACGCTGACCTGCCCGGTCGTGCACCTGTAGCCCCCGTCTACGCTTGGCCGGTGATGCTCCCTCGCCGGCTTCTGTCTCTGCCCGCCACGGCCGCCGTGCTGCTGGCCGCTTCGGGCTGCTCCTCCACGGACGCACCGGCGTCGATCACGGTTCCTTCTCCCCCTCCCGAGGAGAAGGCCCTGTGCCGTGCCCTGCACGAGGCGCTGCCCGAGTCGGTGGCCGGTAAGGACCGCCAGGACCCCGAGCCGCGTTCCGAGCTGACCGCCGGGTGGGGGGACGCCGCGATCGTACTGCGCTGCGGGGTCCCCCGGCCCGCGGGGCTGACCGATTGGCGCGCGGACGGGGTGGAGGTCGAGGGTGTCGAGTGGTACGCCGAGGAGCTCAAGGACAGCGCACGGTTCACCACCACGTACCGCAGGACCTATGTCGAGGTGACGCTGTCGAAGCGGTTCGGCGATGTCGGCCCGCTGACGGAGCTGGCGGGACCGGTCACGAAGACGGTCCCGCCGCTCTTCTCGGAAACCCCCTGAAGGGGAATCGGTTCAGCGCAGTCCGGTGGAGCGGCGCAGCGCCGCCTGGATGAGGCGGTCGACGAGCTCCGGGTAGCCGACGCCGGTCTCCTGCCACATCCGCGGGTACATGGAGATCGGCGTGAAGCCCGGCATGGTGTTGATCTCGTTGATCACGAACTCGCCGTCCTCGGTGAGGAAGAAGTCCGCGCGGACCAAGCCCTCGCACGACGCGGCCTCGAACGCCTCGACCGCGAGCCGCCGCACTTCGGCGGTCTGCTCCTCGGTGAGCGGCGCGGGCACCAGACCGGTGGCCGAGTCGATGTACTTGGCCTCGAAGTCGTAGAAGTCGTGCGCGGTGACAGGCGGGATCTCGGCGGGCACGCTGGCGCGCGGACCGTCCTCGAACTCCAGCACTCCGCATTCGATCTCGCGGCCGCGCAGCAGCGACTCCACCAGGATCTTGGGGTCGTGGCGCTGCGCCTCGGCGATGGCGTCATCGAGCCCGGAGAGGTCGTCGACCTTGGTGATGCCGATCGAGGAGCCGGCGCGCGCGGGCTTCACGAAGAGGGGCCAGCCGTGCTCGCCGGCGAAATCGATGATCTTCTTGCGGGCGGCGGAGGGATCCTGCTCCCACTCACGGGGCCGGATCACCACGTACGGGCCGACGGGCAGCCCGAAGGAGAGGAAGACCCGCTTCATGTACTCCTTGTCCTGGCCGACGGCCGAGGCGAGGACGCCCGAGCCGACGTAGGGGACGCCGGAGAGTTCCAGCAGGCCCTGCAGGGTGCCGTCCTCGCCGTACGGGCCGTGCAGCATCGGGAAGACGACGTCGACCTCGCCGAGCGCCTTGGGCACGGAGCCCGGTTCGCTGTAGACCACCTCGCGGTTGGCCGGGTCGACGGAGAGGACGACGCCGCCCTCGCTCGACTCGGCGAGGCCGTCGACGGACGGCAGTTTCCGGTCGGCGATGGCCATCCGGTCCGGCTCGTCGGCGGTCAGCGCCCAGCGGCCGTCCGTCGTGATGCCGATGGGCAGCACGTCGTACTTCGTGCGGTCGATGGAGCGCAGCACGGCGCCGGCCGTCACGACGGAGATCGCGTGCTCGGAGCTGCGGCCGCCGAAGACGACCGCGACGCGCGGCTTGCGGCGCGCCTCGCCTCCGGCGGAGGCGAGGTCGGGGCTGTGGGAGGGGTTCTCGCTCATATCGCGACGAGACTACCCTGCGCGTTCTGCCTGCCCCAGGGGCGCGCCCGCTCCTGCGTGAACCGAGCACTGTGCGGCACCGTCCGTGCGTGTTCGGTGAATGACCGCACCGGGCAGTGGACCCGGATGCCCGTCCTCGGGCGCCGACGAGGCCCGGAATGAGCCTCGCCGGAGTCCCTTTACGCCGCAGGGCGCGGGGCGGAGAGGGAGCTTGAGGCACGAGAGCGCGGTGCGGGAGCAAAGCCGCGCGGTGCGGGAGCAGAGCCGCGCGGTGCGGGAGCAAAGCCGCGCGGTGCGGGAGCAGAGCCGCGCGGTGCGGGAGCAGAGCCGCGCGGTGCGGGAGCAGAGCGCGGTGCGGGAGCAGAGCGCGGTGCGGGAGCGGAACCTCCGGAAACGGAGGGCTAGTGCTGCTCCGCGGAAGTTCGTGGAGGGTGTTGATCAGGCTGCCTTGAGCGGGGTGCCCTCGTAGGTCCAGCGGTAGGGCTTGGCCGTCTCG